>JAEXUB010000161.1 GCA_023453125.1 Bacteroidota bacterium | reverse complement strand
GTTATTATCATCTTGAAAGATGGGATTACTTTGAAAAAACTCTTTCATTCGATTCCGAGCCGGTAAAAAGATTGAATCAGGAAAGGGAAATAATTCATATCAATCCGGCAGAAGATCCCGGCTTTATAGATAAATCACTTGCTGAAAAGTATAATATCAGCAATGGCGCTGCAGTCCCTCTTTTCGGAACCAGCGGAAACCTGCTTGGTTTTTTTGAACTTCATAATAAAAAAGGAAAAGGGGCATTCAGCAGGGAAGATATAAACCACCTGAATGCAGTAGCCAAGAGTGCCGCTATCTCAATCACAAAATCTTTTAATTACGAACAGCTGCGAAGAACAGAAAAACAGCTCAGGAGTTCGGAGTCGGAATTAAGAAATCTTGCCGTACAACTTCAGTACGCCAGGGAGGCAGAAAGACAGAGAATTGCCAGAGAGGTACACGATGAACTCGGGCAGCTTTTGACCGGAATAAATCTTAATGTGTCACTTCTTTATGAGATGCTCGAGCAGAGAGGAAAGACTTCCGTAGACGATATATTGAATGAACTGACTTCAATTCAGAAATATGTTAATATGGGAATTCAGTCGGTTAGGGATATTTCCAGCAGTCTCCGCTCCTATATTCTGGACCATCTCGGGCTGATTCCCGCAGTGCAGGAATACTGCCGGGAAATTGAAAGGATGAGCAGTATAAAATGTATTTTCCAATCGGAGTTTTCTTCTCTTAAGTTTGATGATGAAAGAAATGTGGCGCTCTTCAGGATTATTCAGGAAGCGATAACAAACATAATAAGGCATGCCGAGGCTACTGAGATAATTGTTACATTCTCGGCTGCGGGGAATAACCTCGAAATAGGGATTTCGGATAACGGCATAGGAATGCCTAAGGATAAAAACAGGTCATTTAAATCGATGGGTATTCTCGGAATGAAAGAACGCGCCCTCTTTTTGGACGGTAAACTGAGTATTGAGAGCGGAAGCGGAAAAGGCACTGTTATTAAGCTGATTGTACCTATAAAAGAAAGCTAAAAGGGAAGGATTAAAATGAATATTGTTATTACAGACGACCACGAAATTGTAAGAGAAGGATTGAAAAAAGTAATTTCGAAACAGCCCGACATACATATAGCGGGAGAGGCATCTTCGATTGCCGAACTTGAAAAATGTCTGGAGGAAAACCAGGTAGATTTGATTCTCCTTGATATTTCACTCCCCGACAAAAGCGGGCTCGATTTTACCAAAGATATCCGTTCCCGCTTTCCCGATATTAAAATTCTTATTCTGAGTATCTATCCCGAAGAGAAATTTGCCAAGAGGGCCATCGATCTGGGAGCCGACGGATACCTTAATAAAAACTCGAAGCCGGCTCAGATAATTGAAGCCATAAGAAAAATTGAAAAGGGGGGGAAATTTCTTTCTGCCGAGGTGATAGACGGACTTCTGCAGCGCCCTGCAAGGATAAACGGAGATACCTCATATCAGAATCTTTCCAACAGGGAATTTGAAGTCCTTAGAATGCTTGCCAAGGGAAATAAAATAATCGAAATAGCCGATATACTGGGATTGAGCATAAATACAATTGCCTCATACAAGGCGAGAATTCAGGAAAAACTGAATCTAAAATCCACCGCTGAGCTAATCCGCTACGCTATTGATAATGATTTGATCGAAAAATACTGAAAATAGGCATTTAAAAGACCTGCCGGTATTTTTTCTGCCGCAAAACCGACCGCAATTTTTTGCAAAATACTACTGCATACAACCTTTAATGTGAATTTTATATTGCACCAGGAAAAACAAATGGTGCAGCATGAAAATTCTAGTTGTTGACGGTTCGAAAAAATTCAGCGAAAATCTTATCAGGTATCTTGGGCTGGAGAATGATTTTGATGAGGTCTTTGAAGCCGATGCGGTTGAAGAGGCTCTCAGGATTATTAAATCCCAATCACTGGATATTATAATATTTGATATACAGCTCAAAGGGGAGTCGGGACTGGATATTGTTCCTGTCAGCCGCAGAATGCCCTGGCGCCCTGTATTAATTGTCTGCTCCAACTACTGGTATCCTCAGTACAAGAGTATATACGAAAATATGGATGTAAACTATTTCTTCGACAAATCCTCACAGCTTGCCGAATTGAAGACTTTCATAAAGAAAATAATTATGGACAGGCAGAACTATGTTTAACTTATTTAAAAATAAAACAAGGAGGCTGTTATGAAACGCCTTTATTCAATTCCGTTTTTCTTAACAATATTGCTTGCGGCACTTTTCGTTGAGGGCTGCAAAGATTCAGTGGATCTCACAAGTCCCGCTTCAGCTAATAATTCTCAGACACAGTCTTTTATGGCTGTTGCCGAAAGGAGTACCTCTATCAATTCCTTTACTCCAAATTATAATGAAGATCAGGCTATGTCCCTTGCCGGTGCTTTGGCTAAGGATCTTTATCCCATTAAGGTCGGACAGAAAATGACTCTTATTGATAAAAGCCTGACTTTAACCAAAGACAGCACAACTGCAGTAGGCACCTTAGTACAGAACTTCGAAGGAAAGCTAATTATCCAGGGCTCTTTTCAGCAGCCGACACTTGGCTTGAATTCCAGAGTTGACACTACCGTTGAGAAAACATTCAATACAACCATTACACGCAAAATTAAATTTGAGCGGGTTAAGTTTACCGGAAACGATACACTGGATTGGAAAGTTGCTGCCGTTTCTCTTCCTAACGGAGGCTCAGCGGGAACTAATATAGCCATTGCCAAAATCAGACTTACAACACAAGATGGAAACGAGATGGTTATTGACGACCCCAATGCATATTTCTTTAAGGTTGGTAAGGAAAGGCCCGAAGACGATGACGCCGAGGATCATGACAATCATGATTTTGAAGAACATCTCAGAGGGTGGGGACAAAACTGGAAAAACCTTCTTACCTGGTACGGCAAGAATCAGAATGTTAAGCTAACAGTTGAAGTATTAAGCTCAACTTCAGATCCTGATTTTCTAACCGTTACATTCGGTGCCATGATGAACGGCATGGATAAAAAGAAGAATAAATTCACTCTCGTTTCCACAACGCAGGAAGGGCTCCTTTACAGAAAGGTATACGAAAGCAGCTGCTATACCAAATCGAATGCGGTTAAGATGCACGCAGTAATAAATGCAATGCCGAGAAACGCGGTATATGATACGGATACGGCAGTTGAAGTAAAGACCTGGGGTATTCCGTATAGAGTAAGATAATTAATATTCAGGCCCGAGGGCCTTGATGGGGAGATAGGTTTACCCCGGCTTATCTCCCCTCCCTAATTTCAAATTAAAAATATCTATGAAGGTGCTATATGAAACTAAAAATAATATTCGCGGCCATTCTTATTTTTCTTTTTTCAGCTTTACCGTCAGAAGCCCAGAGCAAAAAATTCGGATTGGGATTTATTGTAGGGGAGCCGACAGGATTAAGCGCAAAGCTCTGGGTTTCGGGGAGTAATGCGCTTGCATTCGGACTCGGATGGTCTGCCTGGGGAGGTAAGCACGATGGTTATTACGACAGCTTCTCTTATACACATCTGCATATTGATTATCTCTGGCATTCATTCAATGCAATAAGTTCAAACGGGCAGTTTCCCCTTTTCTATGGTATAGGAGGAAGAATTATTACCGGAACAAATTATAAAGGTTCATTCGGTGTGAGAGGGATATTCGGAGTTGCCTGGGTGCCGAAGAGTGCTCCGGTTGATGTCTTCCTGGAAGTGGTACCAACTTTACAGCTTGTTAATACTACCGGATTGGGAATTGATGCGGCTATAGGGGGACGGATATATTTCTAAGTGTTAATGATAAATAATTAGACTCTCCCCCCAATCCCGGTAGGGTAAGCACCCGAATAGAGGGGCGGTCGGTTATTGAAATACTTTTCAATTCCGGTGCCGCCCCTTTATTTATACATAACTTACCTTAATAATATTGGTTCTGCCGTGCAGATTAAAAGGGGAGCTTCCCGCGTGAACAATGCAGTCCCCCTCCATAATCAACTCATTCTCTCTCAGTGTTTCAATCGATTCCTGAATTGCATCTTCCAGTCTTTCCGATTTTGCGAGATAGAATGTCCTAATCCCCCAAACGAGCGACAGGTGGCTCATTAATAATTTGTCCTTAGTAAATGCAAAGATTTCAGCTTCTGGCCTATGACTTGCAATGCGCAGTGCAGTATACCCGGAGTAGGTAAAGGTAACAATTGCTTTTGCCTTTGCCTGGCGTGCAAAATGAGCCGCATTAAAGCAAATTGAATCGGCAATGAAATTGGGTGAATCCTCATCGGGTAAATGCATTCTGTTAAACGGCCTGCCTGCGCTTTCGGTATATGAAATTATTTCCTGCATGCTCCTTATAGTCTCAACCGGAAATTTGCCGACTGAAGTCTCGCCGCTTAGCATAAGGGCATCGGCACCGTCCAGAACCGCATTTGCAACATCTGCCGCCTCGGCCCGCGTGGGCCTGAAATTGGTTATCATACTTTCCATCATCTGTGTGGCAATAATAACGGGTTTTGATCTGCCGAGGCATTTTTTTACAATCTCCTTTTGAATGAGGGGCACTTCCTCAAAAGGAAGTTCAACTCCAAGGTCTCCTCTGGCAACCATAATTCCATCTGCGGCGTTTATAATCTCGTCAATTTCCAATAATGCTTCCGGTTTTTCGATTTTAGCAATTACCCCTGCTTTGCCCCCTCTTTTTCTTATCAGTTCTTTTAATTCCAGAATATCGGCAGCCCTGCGGACGAAAGAGAGCGCAATCCAATTAATACCGTTATCAATTGCCAGCCCGGCATTTTTAATATCTTCCGGAGTAAGGCTTGGTAAGGAAACTTTTGTATTCGGCAGATTGACTCCTTTCTTGGAAGAGAGTATTCCGCCGTGAATAACCTTTGCCTTTACTGAATCAACCCGGTTTGTTTCTGTTACTTCCAGTTTAATTCTGCCGTCGTCAACCAGTATAATTTCTCCGGGAAAAACATCTTTGGGGAAATCTGCGTAGCTCATATATATCCGGTCTTTATTCCCTACGCATTTCTCATTTACGAAATTTACAATATCCCCTTCATTCAACTCAATTCCGTTGTTCTCTATTACACCTACTCTCAGCTTCGGTCCCTGCAGGTCCGCCAGTACAGAAATATTCTTCCCCTGTTTCAGGTTCAGCTGTCGGATAATGCTCAGATAATTTAAAAACTCCTCTTCTCCTGTATGCGAAAAATTAATTCTGAAGACATCCGCGCCCGCTTCTACCATTTCTCCGATTATTTCTTTTGTATTTGAGGCCGGTCCGAGTGTTGCAAGTATCTTTGTCTTTGACGTTAGCATATTTCACCAAATAATATTTTCAATATTATAAATATAAGCATAAAAGGAGTATTGAGGTTTAAGATTAAAATGGACTGCTAATCCGTTATTCATCCGGATTGCGAAAACAATCAAATCAGAATAGCATTTCATTTGTCCGGCTAAAGGATTAATTTACCGGAAACGGTAGTGATGATGAAACGAGCCGACATAAGATTTTACGAAGAGCTTAACGATTTCCTCCCCGCCTCAAAACGGAAAACAAGGTACGGAATAACATTTACCGGCACTCCGTCGGTTAAGGATGTAATTGAAGCGCAGGGGGTGCCTCATACCGAAATAGATATGATTTTAATTAACGGCATCTCAGCCGGTTTCAAGAGAAAACTGAAAGGGGGAGAGGATATTTCGGTATATCCAGTATTTGAATCATTCGATGTTTCAAAAGTTCAGAGACTTAGGGGGAAGCCGCTCCGAAGGCCAAAGTTTGTTCTGGATGTTCATCTCGGCACTCTTTCCCGATATCTGCGTATGCTTGGATTCGATGCATTGTACAGTAATAATTTTACCGATCCCGAGATAGTAAACATCTCTGTTGAAGAGAAAAGGTGCATTCTTACAAGAGACCTGGGGATACTTAAGCATTCGGCAGTTGTGAGGGGCTATTGGATCAGGAACAGCAATCCCCTAAAACAGGTTGAGGAGACAGTTAAACGATTTCAGCTGCAGAAGGAGATTAAGGAATTTTCCCGCTGTGTACATTGCAATTCAAAACTGAAGCGGATAAGCAAAAAGAAAATAGAGGCTGAACTACTGCCGAAGGTAAAGATGCTTCAAAACGATTTTACCTGCTGTACAAATTGCCGCAGAATTTACTGGAAAGGAACCCACTACAATAAAATGCTTAGCCTTATTGAACATTTAAGGAAAGAATAATCCAACGAATGCGTTTAACAGGAGTCCGTTATCTTGTACTTTTTTTTATATAACCTTATATTGCATTATAATGTAAAACGGTTATCACCGGGGGCTATTTGCAAATCCAATTTGAGGTAATTATATGCGAAAGGGAATAGTAATATTATTATGTCTTCTTACGGTATCATCCATTAATGCACAGAACGGCTGGCGGAATTTGTTTAACGGTAAAAATCTTGACGGATGGAAACAGCTTAACGGAACTGCAAAATATAGAGCCGAAAAGGGAATACTGGTCGGCGAAACAGTGCTCGGCTCTCCTAACAGTTTTCTCTGCACCGAAGAATTATTCTCCGATTTCATACTTGAATTCGAAGTTAAGGTTGATACAAATCTTAATTCAGGAGTTCAGATAAGGAGTGAAAGCTATCCGGCATATCAGAACGGGAGAGTACACGGTTACCAGGTTGAGATAGACCCGGCTCCAAGAGCCTGGTCGGGGGGCATTTATGATGAATCACGCAGGCTTTGGCTTTACAGTCTTGAAAGAAACGAAAAAGGAAGAAAGGCATTTAAAAACGGTGCCTGGAATAAGTTCAGGGTTGAAGCAATCGGCAATTCAATAAGGACCTGGGTTAACGGAGTTCCCTGCGCAAATTTGATTGACGATATGACTCCGAAGGGATTCATCGGGCTTCAGGTTCACGGCGTAGGGAGCAATAAAGCCCTTGAAGGGATTAAGGTGATGTGGAGGAATATCAGAATAGTTACCGAAGGATTGGATAGATTAAAAACTCCCGACAGGAATGAAATTCTGCAATTCAGTTTTCTTACCAACCGTCTTACCGATAAGGAAAAGAAAGAAGGGTGGAAATTATTATGGGACGGAAAAACGACTTCCGGATGGCGCAGTGCCAAATCAGAATCATTCCCGGCCAAAGGATGGGAAATAAAAGAGGGGATTCTTTCAGTACTGGCTTCAGAAGGGGGAGAATCTGCAAACGGCGGTGATATTATCACAACAGAAAAGTATTCCGATTTTGAACTTGAATTGGATTATATGATAACCGAAGGGGCAAACAGCGGAATAAAATATTTTGTTGACCCCGGGCTTAATAAAGGAGCAGGCTCAGCAATAGGGTGCGAATTCCAGATACTTGATGATGCCAAGCATCCCGATGCGAAATTGGGAGTAAAAGGGAACCGCACAAACTCGGGGCTTTATGATCTTATTCCTCCGGTCAACGTCCGCTTTAACGGAACCAATTCCTGGAACAGAGCCCGCATTGTTGTTAAAGGGAATCATGTTGAACACTGGCTTAATAACCAGAAAACAGTAGAATATGAAAGAGGAAGTCAAATGTGGAGAGCTCTGGTTGCATACAGCAAATACAGGGACTGGCCCAATTTCGGAGAATACAAATCGGGACACATACTGCTGCAGGACCACGGCAACCGGGTATCTTTCAAGAACATTAAAATCAGAACTTTAACCAGGAAATAAACGGGGGGATATAAAATGTCCGACAGAAGAGAATTTTTAAAAAAGAGCGCACTTGCATCGGCCGCAATTGCGATTGGAGGTTTGGGATTTTCGGCAAAGAGCTACGGCAGAATTTCAGGTGCCAATAACCGTCTGAATTTTGCTGTAATCGGTCTGCACGGGCGTGCCTCGGCTCATCTTGAAAGCATCAGGAATAATGAGAATACCTTTGTTACTCATATCTGCGATGTAGACCGGATTGAACTCGATAAATTCGCGCAGCTGACACAGAAAAAATTCGGATTTGATCCGGTAAAAGAAAAGGACTTTAGAAAACTGCTTGAGATAAAAGATATTGATGCCATAACAATAGCTACCCCCGAGCATTGGCACACCCATATGTCCATAATGGGAATGCAGGCAGGCAAGCATGTTTATGTTGAAAAACCAAGCAGTCATAATCCATACGAAGGGGAACTTCTTGTTAAGGCACAAAAGAAATATGGAAAGCTGGTGCAATTGGGGAATCAGCAGAGGTCGTCGGAACATACAATTGAGATAATGAAGAAAATACATTCCGGTATAATAGGAACTCCTTATTTTGGAAAAGCCTGGTACAGCAACACGAGGAAGGGTATTGGAATTGGAAAGGCAGTACCGGTTCCGGAACATCTCGATTGGGAATTATGGCAGGGTCCGGCTCCGCGCGTTCCCTATAAAGATAATATTCATCCATATAACTGGCACTGGTTCTGGAATTGGGGAACGGGGGAAACATTGAATAACGGAACTCACGAAGTGGATTTATGCAGGTGGGCCCTGAACGTTGGATACCCCGATAAGATTGACGCGTCCGGAGGCAGATTCCATTATAAAGATGACTGGGAATTTTATGATACACTAGTTACTAATTTTGAATATCAGGATAAGCTGATAACCTGGGAGTCGGTAAGCTGCCAGGGGAAACAGTATTATAACCGGGGGCGCGGAGTAACCATTCACGGCACAGAGGGAACGGTACTGCTTGACAGAGGGGGCTATACTGTGTTTAATCTGGATGAAAAGGTAATAGAAACCTACGATACAAAGACAAAAAGTTCTACTAAAGATCTTCAAAGCATGGATAAAATGACTGATGACCATTTCAGTAATTTTATTAACGGCATAAGGAAGGGGGAGAAATTAAACAGCCCTATAGAAGAAGGTAACATCAGCGTTACGATGCTGCTTCTTTCGAATATTGCTTGGAAGGTAAAACGCTCTTTAACCTTAAACAGGGATAATGCGCATATATTGAATGATGAAGATGCAATGAAACTCTGGAAGCGCGAATATGAAAAAGGGTGGGAGCTGTCAATATAATCAGAATGAGGAATAATATATATACATGCAGCTTTGGGGCAATGGGCACATCCTTTGGAATGGTGCTCTCCGGAATTGACAGCGGCAAATGGAATGCGGTTATTGCCGATATCAGGGAGGAAATTGAAAGGATTGAAGGAATGCTCACCCTTTACGATCCGGGAAGTGAAGTATTCCTGCTAAATCAATCTCCTGCCGGAATCCCTCTTCCTGTCAGCAGCGAATTATTCGGATTAATTGAGAAATGTCTTTCCTTTAATCAGGCTGTCTGCGGGGCATTTGATATATCTCTCCGCGCATTATCGGAATACTGGAATAAGATGGAGAAGATGAACAGGCCGGCAGATAGAATTACAAATGTAGCCGCCGGCATACTGGCTGATGCCGGTATGAATAAGATTACACTCCTGCCTGATGAAAATAAAATTATACTTAGGGGAGAGGCCAAGCTCGATTTCGGCGGAGCAGGAAAAGGATATGCTCTTAGCAAAGTGTCAGCCATACTGGATGAGTACTCAGTTGAGAATTGATTTATAAGTTTCGGCGACAGTTCCATTGTTGCGAGAGGCAGCCATCCGGGGGGGGACAGATGGAAGGTAGGCATCCCGGATCCTTTTAAGGAGGGGGCTAATGTATTTGAAAAAGAGCTGAACGACTGCGCGGTTTCAACATCGGGAAATACCTTTAATAATTCTATCAAGGGAAGAGTTAATATAATCAACCCATTTACGGGGCTGCCTGAAAAAGGAATGAAAACCTCCTTTGTATCTAATAAAGACCCTTTAACTGCGGAAATACTTTCAACTGCAATTATGATACTGAATAATGATGCGGTTAAGGGAGTGCTGGAAAAATTCCCCGGTACCGAGGCGGTTAAAATAGAGTATGTAAATCAAAAACCGGAAATAACAGAATTCGCAAACAAGCAATTATAAGTTTATGGAAGAAAATAAAAATCAGACCAGAAGAGAATTCCTTAAAAAGATATCCGTTATATCGGGATCGGCAGTCGCACTTTCCTCGATGCCCTGGATCAGTTCTTATGTAAAAAGCAGGGCTCAGGGGAAGTCTGCATCCGATAAAGTTCGGATTGGCATAATTGGAGTAGGGGATAGGGGAAGGCTGCTTCTTCTTACAATTAAGGAATTTCAGAAAGAGGCTAATGTTGAAATTGCCGCTGTATGCGATAATTACCAGCCCAATTACGAAAGGGCGGTTCAGCTTGCAGGAAAAGATGCAAAGGCATTCTATGATTACCGGCAGCTGCTTGAGATGAAAGACCTTGATGCTGTTGTAATAGCGACTCCCCTGCACGAGCACGCTCATATTGCAATTGACGCGATGAATGCGGGGCTTCACGTATTCTGCGAAAAGAGTATGGCCAGAACAGTTGAAGATACAAAGAAAATGTATGATGCTCATTTGAATTACAGCAAAATACTTCAAATAGGACATCAAAGAATGTTCGACCCGATGTATCTGGAGGCAATAGAAAGAATCAAAAAAGGTGAAATTGGAAAAGTAACGCAGATGAGGATGTTCTGGCTTAGAAACAATAACTGGCGAAGGAAAGTACCATCCGGCGGTACGGACCTTGAAAGAAAAATTAACTGGCGGCTATATAAAGATTATTCGGCCGGGTTAATGACCGAGCTTGCTTCGCACCAGATTCAGGTTGGCAACTGGATAATGGGAGCTGTACCGGTTTCGGTTATGGGAGCAGGCTCAATAAACTACTGGAAAGACGGTAGGGAAGTATTTGATAACGTTGCGCTTATCTATTCATATGCCGACGGCACGCAGCTCATATATGATTCAGTGATTAGTAATAAGCATTACGGACTAGAAGAGCAGATTCTTGGCGATGAGGGGACTATGGAACTGGAGATAAACAAAGTATATAGTGAAACTGCCCCAAAGACTCCAGGAATTCAGCAGCTTATTCTGGATATTGAAAAAGATGTTTTTGATACTGTACCAATCGGCGGAGCCACATGGATTCCAGAAGTCGGCGTAAGAGATAAGGGGGAATTTATATCTGACAAATATAAAATGGATGAGGTTCAGCTCCAGCTTGAGGCATTTGTAAAATATATAAGGGAAGGAAAAGCGCCGGAGGAAATGACACTCCAGGGGTATTATGCAACTGTATGCGCTCTGCTTGGCGAACAAGCCATTATTGAAGGGAAAAAGATAGGAATTACGGTATGAAAGACATAATTATAAAAGGGAAAAGACTCAAAAAGGAAATTATTATCTGGCTTATCTGTCTGGTTATTGCCGAAGGGGTTAATCTATATTCCATTATAAAATATAAAACAAACTGGAGCGAACTTTTTACGCAGCTTCATTATGCCGCTGCGTTATCTCTTTTGTTTTATCTTGTGACAATTTTTGCCAGATGGGGTTTCTCTGTTGTCAAGAAATTGAAGAAGTAAATACGCCCGGCATACTTTAAATCTTAACTTGTTTTGTACTTGATTTACTCTCTTTATAATTTGGGGTACAAATTTTTACCGGATAGAAATATGAAAAAGATATTAATGCCCCTCCTGATATTTACATCACTTATAATAACAGCCCAGACAAAAAAAATAAAAGTCCCTCAGCTTGAGGTTAGGCAGGTGGAGGAATGGGTAAACTATCTTGCTTCAGATGAAATGATGGGAAGGCGTAACGGAAGCCCTGAAATGGAAATTGCGGCTAAATGGATTGCAGACCAATTCAAAAAGGCAGGATTAAAAGAATTCAAACAGTTAAAAGGTTATCTCCAGAATTATTATATTAAAAGGAACAAGACCGATTCAATTCCGGAAAGAAACGTAATAGGATATATTGAAGGAAGCGATCCCGTTTTGAAGAATGAGTATATTGCTCTTACGGCTCATTTTGACCATATAGGTTTCAGAAAGGGGGTTAAGCCCGATTCCATTTTTAACGGTGCAAATGATAATGCTTCCGGTACCTGCGCTCTAATAGGGATTGCGAATACTTTAAAGAAAATGAAAGCAAAGCCTAAGAGGACTCTAATATTTGCGGCAGTAAGCGGAGAGGAAATGGGAATGAGAGGCTCCCGCTTTTTTGTTGCTAATTCTCCGGTGCCGATTAATTCTGTTTACCTTAATATGAATTTTGAGATGCTGGGGCACTGCAAAGTATTGGGGGAAAAAAGATACCAGATTACCGGGCCGATGATGTCCAATCTTAAAGACTTTCTTCACGCATATAACAAAAACAGCGAATGGAAGCTGATTGATACGGTAAAAAACCTGGCTGGTTTATTTTATGCTTCTGATAATGCGGCTTTTGCCTCAATTAAAAGGGAAGGGAATGTAAATTACGGAATTCCGGGGCATACATTCGTAACTCATAACGGTGAAGACCATATACATAAGCCTAATGACGAGGCTAAATATTTTAATTTTACAAATTACCGGAATTTCATAAGCTACGCGAGCGGGCTTGCTCTTTATTTGGCCGGGAGCAATGAGAAAATTGAATGGAAAGACCCAAAGTTTCAGAGAATTAAGAATTAAAATAGTTTATCAGGCAAAAAAAAAGACGCCCTTAGGCGTCTTTTTTTTATCATCAGTTTCAATTAAAACTTATTTGTGTATTTAGACCAGAGTTCCTCGGCAAGAATCCAATATCGGTTAACGGCATCCTCTGCGGTTTTAACAGAATAATCAGTAAGCATTTTCTTTGCCTTTGCTTTATCCTTGCTGTAAACCGCAAGAATATTTTTTTCAAACTCCTCCTGTTTGCCGAATGCGGTGTTCTCTATTTCCC
>JAEXUB010000120.1 GCA_023453125.1 Bacteroidota bacterium | reverse complement strand
CCCGATGAACAGGCTGCGCCCGATGATGCCGCAACTCCATTAATATCAAGATACATCAGCATCGCTTCGGTATCATTCCTGTAGAAACTGCTTTTAAATGTTACGCTTAGAATATAAGGGGATGAGCCGTGAGTGTTATTAATTTCAATTCCTTCATTATCAATCGAATTAATCCCTTTAACCATTTCGCTTTTGAGGGAAGAAACGTAGGAAAAATTCTCTTTCATAGCAGCGCCGGCAATTTTAACTGCTTCCGCAAATCCTGCTATAAGAGCCGGATTCTCTGTTCCTCCTCTTCTCTTTCTTTCCTGCGAGCCTCCCAGTATAAGAGGGTTAACGGGAGTTCCGCTTGCAATAAAAGCAATGCCGATTCCTTTCGGCCCCATAATTTTATGGGCCGAGGCTGTAAGGGCGCTTATCCCCATTCCTTTTACATCAATTGGGATTTTCCCAAATGCCTGTACTGAATCTGTATGAAGGAAAATATTCTTTCCCGCAATCAGTTCTCTAATAAGTTTAAGATTATTTACTGCCCCGGTTTCGTTATTTATATTAATTACCGAAACAAGAGACGTCTTATCATCCAGAAAGGGAATAATGCTTTCAGGAGATGAGGTTGTATCGGGCAAGGGAGTAAGATAATCAACCGGATAGCCTTCAAATGAAAGCTCTTTAACGGAATCTTTTACGCTGCTGTGCTCTAGCTTTGTAGATATTATTTTATTCCTTCCGGTTTCTTTGAATTCTGCCCGGGCAATCCCCCTTACAATAAAATTATTTGCTTCTGTACCGCCGCTGGTAAAATAAATCTCCCCCGGGTCCGCATTTATGAAAGCGGCAATTGTTTCCCTTGCCTCTTCAATGGCAACCCTTGTGTTTTTTCCGAACGAATGGACTGATGAAGGATTGCCGAATTCCTCTTTTAAAAACGGAAGCATTTTCTCGAGTACTTTTGGGTGGAGGGGAGTGGTCGCCGCGTGGTCAAGATAAGCTTTCATTTCATCCTTTCCGGGAAATGCTGTTCAAATAAACCGAATTGATTCCATATAGCACCAGATCCGGTTCATACTTATAATCAAAATTGAGGAAGGGGATAATCTTACCGGCATTTCCGCCGGTAACATAAACATAGATATTTCCCGCGTCTTCATTAGTCAACAGGTGATTTACTGCCCGGTCAATTAATCCCGCTGCCGAATTCATTACACCGCTTGCAATTGATGTTGCAGTCGAGTCGCCTATAAGGTTTTTATATTAATCCGCTTGTACATAAGGCAGCTGCGAGGTGTTTTTATTCAGGGCTCCGAACATCATTGTAATACCGGGGGCAATTATCCCTCCGGAAAATATACCCGGGTATTTAATGAAATTTACGGTTGTAGCTGTCCCTGCATCAATGCTAAGGATAAAATCATTCTCGCCAAAATGCCGGTCTTCCCTTTTGAGGAGTTTGAAGGCTCCCTCGGCTCCGCAAAGCCTGTCAATGCCGAGCGTTTCCGGAGTTGCATATTCAATCTTGAGTGAGAAGGGAAATTCCCTGCTGAGAATTTCAGATTTAATTCCTTCTTTCAGAAGTAAATTATGGAGTGTAGATGCCGCTGAAGGTACAACAGAAGATATCAGGCAAACAGATTCTGCCTTCAGGCCGGGGATGAGCATATCAAGCTTATTGTGCGCAAATCTTTCCGACTTAATAAGCTTTTCCCCTTCAAAAAAACCGGCTTTAATTAGGGTATTGCCTATATCAATTACGGCAGGCATTATCTTAAGCTCACATCCCCGTAATGTATTCTTTCGATTTTGCTGTCAACTTTGAGAAGAAGAGTGCCGTCAACATCAACATCTTCAAATACGCCGTGCTTAACAATTTCTCCCTCTTCAATCTTAATTTTTTCTCCAATCATCTTGCAGCGGAATTTCCAGTCGCTCATTATTTTCTGCGGAGCGGTTAGGCTAAGCTGCAGGTTCTCTTCAAAAATATTTAAAAGCTCGCTGAGGAGTTTTTCTCTCGATACGGTTTCCTTAAATTCCTTCTTAATGGAAGTCGGGGGGAGCATATATTTGCCGGGGAATGTCGGCTGGTTTACATTTATTCCTATGCCGATAACAACTTTATTTATCTGGCTTCCTTTGGAAGTTGATTCCAGAAGTATGCCCGCGCATTTGCATTTGTTAATCATAATATCGTTGGGCCATTTAAGCTCAACTTTAAGTTGATAGAGATTTTCAATTGCCTGGGCAACAGACAGGGCAGTGGCAAAATTCACAATGTTTATATTCTCAGTCTTAAAATCCTCTTTCAGAAGAATAGAGAAGGTGAGGTTCTGTTCTTTATTGCTAAGCCACTGACGGTCTTCTTTTCTTCCTTTGCCGGCTGTCTGGTATTCGGCCATAAGGACTGTGCCGTGAGTATCGAAATCTTTGCTGTCCAGAAGTGTAGTATTAGTCGAATCAATTTCGGCGCAGTAGATAAAATTTCTTCCAAGTACCTCGGTATCGAGCTTAATGTCAAATTCTTCTATATTAAACATAATCATACCTGTTTTTATATTGTCAAAAAATCATTCTGTGTGTCAATTTAGCAAAATATGACAAAATGACAGTCAAAATGTCATATGTAATAAATCCAATTCTTTCAAAACGGCTCAAAAACTAAGTTTCTATTTTTGGCACGCTGCTTGTTAATATAGTGCATACAAAAAAATAAGGAGAAAAAATCATGACACTTATAAAATTTGAACCGATGAAAGAGTTTGAAACCCTTCATGACAGAATTCAGAGATATTTCGATGATTTGCCTGCATTAGGTTTCAAATACACCGATTCTTTCTCCCCAAAGATAGACATTTCCGAGGGAGAAAAAAATATTAATGTTGTTGCCGAAATTCCCGGCGTTGCAAAGGAAGACATTAAAATAGTTCTTCAGGACAATATTCTCTCAATAGAAGGGGAGAAGAAAAAGGAAGAAGTAAAGAATGATGAAAACTTCTACCGTTCCGAAAGATCATACGGCTCTTTCAAGCGCTGTTTTACACTTCCGGCAGAAGTTGACAGCGATAAAGTAGATGCCAAATTCGAAAACGGAGTACTGAAGATTACAATGCCTAAGCTCGAAGTAAAACAGCTTAAGGAAAAGGAAATATCGATAAAATAACAACCGGCTTTTCAACTAACTTTATATACAAGGAGATTATAAGAAAATGGGAAAAATAATTGGAATTGACTTAGGAACAACTAACTCTTGCGTTTCGGTAATGGAAGGTAACGAGCCGGTTGTAATACCAAACTCTGAAGGGGGAAGAACAACTCCTTCTGTAGTTGCGTTTACTAAAAGCGGCGAAAGGCTTGTTGGACAGCCTGCTAAAAGGCAGGCTGTTACCAATCCCAGGAATACTGTTTTCTCTATCAAGAGATTCATGGGAAGAAGAAGAGACGAAGTGGACAGAGAAGTAACTGAAGTACCTTACGAAGTTGCGG
>JAEXUB010000039.1 GCA_023453125.1 Bacteroidota bacterium | reverse complement strand
CAGGCGCCGGTTCGGTTCTGGCCGCCTGGCGAAGTGCTGTAAAAGAGGCTTGCCAGCTTGGCGGTATCTGCAAAGGCGCAGCAATATCAATTCCGGGGCCGTTCGATTACGAAAAGGGAATCAGTCTCATTAAGGGAGTGGGAAAGTATGATTCGGTTTTCGGAATGGATCTGCGAAGTTTCTTCTCTGAAGCGGCCGGACTGCCTCCTGAAAACATAAAATTTATTAATGACGCTTCTGCATTCGCGCTCGGGGAGTATTATGCGGGAAGCGGAAAAAAATGCGGAAGAATAACCGCAATTACACTCGGAACGGGATTCGGCTCTACTTTTCTTAATGATGGAAAAATTGTATCCGATTCTTCGGATGTGCCTCTGGGGGGAATGTTCTGGAATATACCTTATAAGAAGGGGATAGCCGATGACTATTTTTCAACACGATGGTTTATTGAAAGTTATTTTGAGGCGGCCGGAATAAAAGCCGGTAATGTTAAGGAAATAGCTATGGCTCATAAGCACAATAAGGGAGCTCAAAAAGTATTCAATGAATTTGCATTTAATCTTTCTTCTTTCCTTATGCCCTGGCTTAATCTTTTTGGCACCGAGAAGCTGATTATCGGAGGAAAAATTGCTCTGGCGGCAGAACTGTTTGTGCCCCTTATGGAATATGCATTTGAAAATGAGAAAATGAATACAAAGATAGAGATTTCGCAGTTGTGGGAAGATGCTCCTATTATCGGGGCCGCGAATTTGTTTAAACAGCCGGGAAATTAAACCCGGAGTTTATCCAAAGGAGATATTTAAATAAATGTAAGAAGATATCCCATTGCCGCGCCCAGAAGAATAATGTACGCTGCATTAATTTTCTTTATAAAAAAGAAAGCCCCCGATGCAGCGGCCATAATAAGGATTGTTTTCCAGTCGGCAGCCATTTCAATACCCATCCTCAAGCCTGCAACAAGCATAACGGCAATAGCGCTGGCATTTATTGCATCCAGAAATACCGAGAAGAATTTTGATTTTCTCATTTTGGGTATGAGCGGATTTAGAAGAAGCACAAAGAGAAATGAGGGGAGGATAATGCCTGCCGTAGCTGCCGCCGCTCCCCAAAATCCTGCTATCTGAAAGCCGATAAAAGTGGCTGACGAGAGGAAGGGGCCTGGAGTAAACTGTCCGATTGCAATTGCGTCTAATAGTTCCTGCCGTGTGAGCCAGTTAAGTCCCTTTACAAATTCGCCGTCGAAATATGCCGCAAGAATATATCCCCCTCCGAACCAGACAGTACCGATTTTCAGGCAAGCTAAAAATAATTTTATAATCGTCTCGCGTCCATATTCTGCCGCCGTGTTCAAAGAATAAATGAAAAGCAGAGGCAGTGGAAAAATGGAGTTTAGGCGGTTTATATTAACTGAAAGATAAATAAAGAGTGATCCGCCTATTCCCCCCAGAATAATTGAGTATACTTCGTTTAATCCGGCCCCGTTTATTGCCGCAACTGAAAGGGCCGCAAAGAGGAGTTTCCCCCCTTTAATTCCTTTGCTTCCCATTTTATAAACCGCATTAAGAATGATTATAATAACCGCCGGTTTTATTCCGTATAAGAAGGGGTAAACATCGGGAAGCGTTCCGTAAAGAGAATAGAAATAGGCTAACAATCCGGTAATAAGTACTGCCGGAATGAGAAAGCTTAAGCCTGCAGCAGCCAGTCCCCATTTGCCCGCCATATGATATCCGGTATGCATTGCCATTTCTGTTGAGTTGGGACCCGGTATCAGATTGGTAGCTCCAACGAGATCGAGAAAGTGTTCTTTCGAAATCCATTTGCGTTTTGAAACAACCTCCTCCTCAAACATGGCAATGTGCACCGCCGGTCCTCCGAATGTGGTAAATCCAAGCCTGGTAAAAACTTTAATCAGCTCAATTGTACTTCTGTTGTTTTTATTGACTGTTTCTATAAACGCCTCAATTTATGCTAAGCGGTTTCACAATTAATATAATGACTGCCAAATAACTGATTGGGCAAATATAAAAAAAACAAATAGAAAGAGATGTTAAATCCCTGTTAAGTAAAAGAGGATGCTTTTGGCTTTTTTAGAAGGCAGTTGAATACTAATGGGGCGCTTTTTATGCCAGATTCCTTAATGTATTGAGATATGGCATCTGTTTGCCGGGGGATAGGTAAAAGTCCCCTGAAATATCTAAATCCATTCCTTTGTTGAATTTAATCAGTAAGGCATTTACGGCAGTATACATTTCCATCTGAGGAATTCCGTTATCGCGCAGAAAATGGATAAGCTTCAAGGTCCTGAATCCGTCAAACCAGAAATGTTTCTGCCTTGCAAGCTGTTTTTCATCCCTGCAGTTCTCTTCAATCCTTTTCCAGCTCTCCTCAAATTTATTTTCGGTTAGAAACCTTAGTAGGGAGGGATGAATAGCCGATGCTTCGGTTAAATATTCTGCAACGGTACGCTTGATGGGGGAGTTGAAAACCGCGAGCCATTTTTTTAGAACTTCAAATGATTCGGGGGAATAAAGAAGATATTCATTCTGAGCTTTGGATAAATATCTGTTTACTCTCTGTCCGGTGCCGAATGGAACGCGCCAGGAGCCCCTGCTTGATGGATATATTTTAGTGCCCCCCATTTTAACCACGGGATAATTCTTGCACAGCTTTTCCATAAAATAAAAATCTTCCGCGGCCTTTTTCTTGTTCATACCCTCAACCTTTATATAAGCTTCTGCGCTGCAGGCCATTGTTGAACCGATTGTATGAATTGCGTAGCCGGAACCGGAATAAATCAGCCCCAGCACATAATAGCGTAGAAATATTTCATAATTGATGATTGCAAGCCTGCTTTCGATATTATCGGGAAGCGGATGCTCAAAACTGACATAAGCGGCATTTAAATTATCTTTATTGAAAGTCCTTACAATTTCAGTGAGATAATTTTTCTCAATGGTACAGTCGGCATCGGGACAAATCAGGATGTTCTTCTCTTTGCGGTTATAATCGAAAAGAGTGAGGGCTATATCCATCCCAATTTTGCGTGCTAATCCAACGCCCCCATCTTTTTCTGGGAGTGCGTTGCTTCCGGTTGAAGCATCAATTACGCCGATATTCAATCCCGCCGAGTTAACTGCGGCGGATACTCCGTCATTCAACTCCCCTTTAATTATACCGCGAAGCATCTCAATAGTTTTCAGGTTGGCTTCCAATATTTGCGCTTCAGCCGATACGGTATTGTTAATGACAAATAGAAAGAGGGAATCGCTGAAATATTCGGGGGAGCATTGCGTCAGGGAAAGAAGCAGATTCCTGATGTTATCATATTCTTTAATAGCGGGGACGACTGCTATATTTTTAAATTTTTTCCCCGGTGTTTCCGCAGTCCATCCACCGGCAGAGTATTTATTAAGATATTTTTTAACGGCATCGGTCATATGGGGCTCAGAAATAATTGCTTTCAATTATTTTACCTGCCGCTTCAAAATCAGCTCCTTCAATCCAGCGGATTATCACTCCTTCTTTTTCCATTTTCCGGTACCAGGTCATCTGTCTCTTTGCAAAAGCGTGAATAGCGCTGTTAAGCTTCTGGAACATATCGTTCCTGTTAATTTCCCCCTTCAGGTAGAGCCCGACAAATTTATACTCTAATCCGAAGAAGGAAAGTTTCTCAAAAGTAATTCCTTCGTTAATCAGCCCTTCAACTTCTTCAATCATCCCTTCGTTGAGTCTTTCCTTAAGCCGATTTGTAATTCTTTCTTTAATTACTTCGCGCGGAAAATTTACTCCGATGTTCAGCGATGATATTTCCCCGAATTCCGGTGCATTATCTCTGCTTTGCGCTACAATAATTGCCCTGATGATTCTCTCTTTAATCTCGAGGTCGGTTCTGTTATGCTGTCCCGGAGCAATGCCGAGCAGAATATCCCTAAGCTCCTCTGCGGTCTTTGAGTTTAGTCTTTCAATAGTCTCTTCGTCAGCATCCGTTTTGCCGAGTTTATAGTTGCTGACTACTGAATTAATATACATTCCGGTTCCGCCGGCAAGAAAAGGAACTTTGCCTCGCGTTGTTATTTCATCAAATGCAGAATGAAATTGTTCCTTAAACCGGAATAGATTAAACTCATCGCTGGGTTCTGCGATATCAATGAGGTGATAAGGGACCGTTCTGCCGTTTACCTGATAGTCTGCATAATCTTTACCTGTGCCGAGATTCATCCGTTTATAGACCTGCCTGGAATCGGCAGAAATTATTTCACCGTTGAATTTATCCGCAAGCAAAGCCGCAAGCCTTGTCTTGCCTGCGGCGGTCGGACCAAGAATTGTAATCAGGTTGTACTTCATTTTAAAGGATTAACCGAGGGGGAGAGTTACCGTAAAGACAGCACCCGCACCTAAAGAGCTTCTTACCTCAATTGTACCCTGATGTGCCTCTACTACTTTTTTGGTGATTGAGAGCCCGAGTCCCGAACCCTCTTTTTTGCCGTGAGTAACAAATGGTTCGAATATTTTTTCTATGATTGCCTCGGGAATGCCCAGTCCCTGATCTTCAAAAATAATTTTTACCGTTCTGTCTGCAATTTTGGTTTTAATGGTAAGTGTGCCTCCGTCGGGCATTGCATCGCAGGCGTTTTTAACAATATGCTGAAAGCACTGGAAGAATTCTTTTGAATCTATTTTAACATTTGCCTCTTTGTCGGGGTCAAAATTAATTCTGCATCTGCGCGAAGTTACAAACTGGTCAATTCTTCCTATGAAATCCTGAAGCACAGAATTAATTCCGGTAAGTGAAGTCCTTAGAATCGTCTTTCCTTCGGCGTAGGAGGATGTAGTCTGTACGAGGTCTGCCACCTGCGTAAGTTCCGTAAGAATCATTTCCACAAGCTGATTCAGTTCGGGCGCAAGACTCTTGGATTTGAGATGTTCGGTATATCGCTTGCTTACCAGTACCGGTTTTTTAATATCCTGAATGAGGAAGTTTGTCATTTTACCCAGAGAAGAAACTCTTTCTGCGGTAAGAAGTTTTTCAACCAGTTCTGCATTCTGCAGCGCAATGGCGGTATTTATTGAAATCATGCTCAGCACTTCTTCGTCGTGTTCCGAGAAGGCTCCGTTTTTGCTGTTGAGTAGCTGAAGAACGCCTATTACCTCATCCTCCTTATTCTTAAGAGGGAAGCAGAGCATATTTTTTGTAACATAACCGCTCGATTTATCTACATCCTTCTTGAACATAGGATGCGTTGATACATCTTTAATGTTTTCGATTGTTTTTGTGCGCGCAACTGCCCCTGCTATGCCTTCTCCTATTTTGAGCCTTATTTCCTTCGGCTCTGTGCCCATTGCTATTTTGCTCCATAGTTCCCCCTTCTCCTTGTCAACAAGGTATAGGGTTCCGCGGTCGGCATTTGTGAGATCGCAAGCTACATTTACAATGCTCGTCAGCAGGTCATCAATCTTGACCATTGAATTAACAAGCTCCATCGCATTGATAATCTTGGTTACTTCGTCCTTATTCATTTCTCCTCCGGCCTCATCGGTAATTGTACCATCAGGTTCAACTGCATCGTTGCGGGCAAGATTTATTTCTGAATTAAAATTATTCTCAATTAAATTGTCATTCTCCGGTCCGGTTAAGGGGAGAGT
>JAEXUB010000215.1 GCA_023453125.1 Bacteroidota bacterium | reverse complement strand
CTTATATCGTCAAGAACAACAGATTCTTCATTCCAGTCCATAACCTTAATCGATTTCCATTCAAGGTCTTCAATAACATCCTTTGTAAGATAAGCTACAACAACGTCAATCTGTCCCGGCCATTTTTCGGCGTAATGCTTAAGAGTGAGATAATCCATATGGTCCATATGGGCGTGAGATAAAAGTATAAGGTCAGGTTTTGGCATTTCTTCAAATTCAAGTGCGGGGGGAGTCATCCTGCGCGGCCCCATATTTGTCCCCAGAAAATAAACTCCTACTCTCTCAAAAAGAACCGGGTCTGTAATAATCAATTTGCCGTAAAAATTTATGAGTACGGTTGAATGCCCAATCCAGGCAAAGGTAACATCGCTGCTGCTCCATTTGGCCGGCTCCGGTTTATAGTTCAATTTATAAATTGATTCGGCATTCAGGTCTTCGGGGAAAATGGAATGCCGGAATAATAATCCTGCGGCGCCCCAACCGGCATATTTTAAGAATTGTCTTCTTTCCATACCGCTTTAACAAATATGAAAGGCAAAAGATTCACTAAGGAATTAAATTACCACCTTATTAGAAATTTCGTTAGTGTCGTCCGATTTAATTGGGAAATGCTCTGCAAGAATCTTTCCGGTTTTCTCAATACCCGCCAGAACCCCCTTAAGATAATTGCCGTTCAAAAAAGCGTCTCTAATCTGGTCGCGGACTTCATCCCAGACCCGCTGCCCCGCCTTTTCATTAATTCCGGAATCGGCCAGAATATAAAATTGTCTTATATGAAGATTAATATAAATCAGAATGCCCGTTTTATCCCTTGTATTCTGCATATTAAGCCGGTAGAATTCCTCTTCGGCAAGTTTTCTTATATCGGGGGTTTCTTTCCCCTTTAACTCCTTGGAATACATACTCACTCTTATTTCCCCCGAAGTGCTCTTCTCGGCTTCTTTAATCTTATCGGAGATAAGAAGGAAATCGTCGTCGGAAAAATAATTATAGATAATATTGCTCTTCATAGTAATTCTCATTCTTTCAGGTAAAAATAAACTTTGGCGGTTAGAATAAAAAGGGGAATTTAACTCTGTACGGGGAATAAAAAAGGCCGTCCCGTGGACGGCCTTGCCAAAAAATTCCTATTTGGAATCGGGATAATTGATTTCCACGTTTGACCTTACATCCCCCAGAAGGTGCTGAGAGAAATAATACCATTTCATTTTTTCGAAATAGTCATTGTAAGGGCCGAAACCGTGGCGCTGTCCCGGCATAATCATAAAATCAAATCTTTTGCCGGCTTTCATAAGCGCGTCTGCAACGCGGTATGTGTTGGCGGGATGAACGTTGTTATCCATATCGCCGTGCACAAGAAGAAGATGTCCTTTAAGATTTTTTGCAAGCTCAACGTTTGTTTCAATAGGAGCATCAAAGGTAGATTCGGTTACTTCAACTTCCTCTCCCTTATCATTTTTCTTCTTTATTTTTTTTGTTTTTTCCTTAACGCCGTTATGAATTTCGCTCCACCACTTATTGTAAATATTATTATCGTGGTTTCCTGCCGAAGAAACGGCTACTTTATAGAAATCGGGATAGGTTAATATGGCCGCGGTTGACATAAATCCGCCGCCGGAGTGCCCGTAAATTCCCACCTTGTTGATATCGATGAATTTATAGCGGGCTGCAAGCTGCTCAAGTCCCCATTTATTGTCTGCAAGAGGATAATCCCTTAAATCCCCGTATCCGAAATTATGATAATACTTGGAACGGAGGGGAGAACCGCCTCTCTGTCCGAATGCGACTACAATAAATCCGACCTGCGCTAAAGTAGCCTGGTAATTATTTCCGAATGTAATGGGGAAGGGTTCAGTCTGAGGGCCCGGATAAACATAGGTAACAATGGGATATTTTTTTGTTGTATCGAAATCAGCCGGCTTCCACATAACGCCGTAGAGGTCGGTTACTCCGTCTGCCGCCTTAATAATGAACTGTTCCGGATATTTCCATCCGATAGCCTTGGCAGCCGATAGATCTGTCTCTTCAAGATCGAGAACCACTTTTCCGGTTTTATCTCTTAACACCGATTTAGGCGCCTGGTCAACGCGCGAATAGGTATCTACAAAATAATTCTGCTTATCTCCCATATTGAAAGAATGGCTTGCATTTTCCGGTGTAATAAGTTTTAATCCAGTTCCGTCAAAATTAATTCTGTATTTCATTGAGTAGTAAGGACTGATTCCCTCTTCTTTTCCGTTTCCGGTAAAGTAAACCACTCTTTTTAGAGTATCGATTTCATCAACATTGCTAACCACAAAATAACCCTCGGTTATTTTGTTCTTCAGCTTACCTTTATCATCATAAAGATATAGCTGGGGCCAGCCGGATCTTTCGCTCAGCCAGATAAATTCCTTTCCGCCGTCAATTACGTGAAGATTAACAAAGCTGGTCCAAATGTAAGGCTTTACTTCTTCCGAGAAGAGGATTTCCGAATCGCCGGTTGAAGTGTTCGCCTTAAGTATATCCACTTTCTGGTATGCCCTGTCCATTCTCATTATATATGCATAATCCGATTTTTTCTTTGCGGTATAAACAGAAAGAGTCTGGTCTTTCCATTTATCTGTTTTTA
>JAEXUB010000110.1 GCA_023453125.1 Bacteroidota bacterium | reverse complement strand
TTGAGAGGGCTTACTGACGTACGGATTCCCCTAATAATCACTTTTTCCTCCTACTGGATTATTGCTGTGCCTCTCGGGTATTATCTTGGTATTGTCTTGAATATGGGAGCTGTCGGGATCTGGACGGGGCTCTGTATAGGATTATTCCTGGTAGCTATCTCCTGCGTTACCAGATTTAATATTAAAAGCAAAGAAGATCTGATGAAAAATGAGGGGCACGCTTAGTACCCCCTGAATTTTAGCTGCAAGGATCAGCCTGCTCAGAAATCCAGCTGTTCCATTTGTTTTTTTGAGCTTCGGTAAGTACAGATTCAATGCTTCCTAATAGCCCGGTCCTTAAAACACACATCTCCCCCTTTATCCTTAAAACCTCAGGAGCATTCTTAATCTTATCTTTTGTATCATTATTCAGAGCATTTAATTCTACGCGGGCCTGTTCCTCTGTCAATTCCCCATTCCGCAGCCTGCGGATAATCTCCTTTCGCAGCTGATTTGCCTCTCTAAGAATTTCTCTTACGGCAATGGAAAATTCCTTTGCAAGAGGCTTCATACCGGTATGGAAGGTAACCATAAATTCTTTAATGGAATTTCTCTGTTCCTCGCTCAATTCAAGCTGTCTTAGAATCCTTCCGAGATGCTTCCGGTAATCAAACCTTTCAATCCAGCCGGGCATTCCCCCTTTTCTTCCGGGCCCCATCATCATATCACCGCCGAGCATAAGGGCGTTTTGACCGTTTGACATAAAGGAATAATTTATCATTGAATTGTCGCATTCCATAGGAGTATCTACCGTTGGTCCCGTTACACTGTTAAGAAGATCGTTGAAATCAATTACGGCATATTCCGAACTGCTGAACGAGTCCATATTAGGCGATACCGGGTTATTCCCTTTCCCCTTGCACCCAACAAGTAAAACCAGGGCAACAAGAGAAAAAATATATATCCTCTTCTTCATTTTAGAATCCTTTATATGAATCTTTAATGACTATAAATTATAGATTTTCAATTAAAATGGAAATAGCATTTATCACATTCCCCCGGGTTGTAAAACAAATGACTTTTCTTCCATTATTCAATAAAGCCTGCCTATCCCCGATCGATTGTGCCGAAACAAGCGTTTTAAAAGAGAAAAGAGAATTTGCACCCCCCGGTTCTTCCGGAATACCGAAATCATTTTCTCCTTCATCAACTATCTGAATAAACACTCCATTTCCCGCATCCCCTTTATGAAGCTGCCCGGTAGAATGAAGAAACCGGGGACCGTACCCAACGGTTGTAGCGGTATTATATTTTTCCTGGATTGCCGAACGGAGAGCTTGAAGCTTTTCCTCAACTTCCACAGAATCCTTAGTATATGAATGAATGGCAACGTATCCGGTTTCTCTATTTAGATGAGATCCTAAAACCTCTTTTAATACATCCTTTATGGTTGTTCCATTTGCATCCGTTATTACTTCTATTCCCTTTTCACTGAAAAAGGTTTCCGGTTTCTCCAGTTTTCCCTCTTCCTGATACTTTTTGATGGTTTCCCTGGCAATAATTTTTGCCGACTCAACATCCGGCTGGTCGAATGGCTGTACTTTAATTATGCAGCCTGTTACCGCAGTCGCAAATTCCCAGCGGAAGAATTCTGCGCATAACCGGTATTCATCGTCAAGTTCAATGCTGATAACCGGGAACCCAATAGCCATTATCTTCTCTATTTCATTCTGGAATTGAGTCTCTCCCTTTTTTCTTAAATAAACAAAAAGCCGGTCATTCTTATATCTCTCCGGCAGGAGAACCTTTTCCCTTTCGATGGGCAGTATCCCTTTTCCAATCTTTCCTGTACTCTCGGCAATCAGCTGCTCCACCCAAACTCCAAAGTGGGCCAGTGAATCGGAAATTACAAAAGTTAGCTTGTCTCTCTTATTCTGCGCAGCGCACCCAACGAGAGCTCCAATTTCCGCCGCGGAATTCCCTGCAGATGGTTTCTTCGCTTCTTCCATTATTGAGAATGTTTCTCTTAAAAGCCTGCTTATGTCTGCTCCAATCAGGGCCGCAGGGACAAGTCCGAACATTGATACTGCGCTGAATCTGCCTCCAATATCGGGATTATTAAGGAATATCTTCCTGAAATTAAGTTTACATGCATAATCCTCAAGTCCGCTTCCAGGATCTGTTATTGCCAAAAAGTGCCTGCCCGCCTCTTCTCTTCCTAATTTATCCGATACATAATTGTAGAAAAATTTCATAAAAGAAATCGTTTCTATCGTTCCCCCCGACTTTGTAGAAACAATGTATAGAGTCTTTTCGGGATTGAGTTTGTTTATGACGCGGGCAACCATATCGGGATGTGTGCTGTCGAGGACCGACAGATTAAGGTAACCATTCTTTGTACCAATTACCCTGCTGAACACTTCCGGAGCCAGACTTGAGCCTCCCATTCCAAGCAGAAGAGCTGTCTCAAATCCCTCTTTTCTTATCTCTTCAACAAAAGAGTTAATTTCTCCAGCCATTTCTTTAGCCTGATCCGGGGAATCGAGCCAGCCTAACCTGTTCGATATCTCAGTTGGGTTTTCACTCCATACTGTATGATCTTTCTTCCAGATTCTTTCAATTACTTTATTATCGATTATTGCATCAAAAGCCTTTTTAAAGCCCCCCTCTTCGGCACCCGGGTATATTACGAAATTTGACATTTTTATCTCCTGATTTTAATCTGTAATATAAAAAGACTTTCAATCACTTTGAAATTTGTTCTATTCTAAGGTAAATTGAGCTGTCAAATTTTGAGCATTATGAAAAAATTCTCTCCATTGTTCGTTATAATTGCCGCTTCGCTATGGGGTATCGACGGTATTATCCTGCGCCCCTCCCTCTACAGCCTGCCGGTTCCCTTTGTTGTCTTCATCGGCTGCTCAATTATTACTATTGCCCTTACCCCTATTCTAATAAAGAATTTCAGTTCTATAAGAGGATTAGGCCGCAGGGACTTAATAGCCTTTATTGCAGTTGCTCTGCTGGGGGAAGCTATCGGCACTATGGCAATCACAAAAGCCCTCTTTTATGTTAACTATATAAATTTATCTGTCGTCATTCTCATTCAGAAACTGCAGCCGGTATTTGCTCTTCTGCTTGCCTCACTTCTGCTGAAAGAAAAATTATCAAAGGTATTTTTTCTTTGGGGGGGACTGGCTATAGCAGGGGCATATCTGATGACATTCGGCTATTCCCTTCCAAACCTTAGTACCGGTGATAAGACCGCAATAGCCGCCTTGTTTGCTTTAATTGCCGCTTCGTCATTCGGCGCCTCTACAGTATTAAGTAAAGCTGCCCTAAAAAATGTAAATTTTGCGGTTGGTACCTACCTTCGATTTGCAATTGCGGCTGTAATTATGCTTTTCATTTCAGCATTCAGCGGTAACCTGAATGAATTCGGCAATGTTACCGGCAGCCAATGGGGGGTTTTTATTCTGGTGGCTTTATTGACAGGCGGGCCCGCCATTTTTCTTTATTATTACGGGCTTAAAAGAATCTCAGCCTCCGTTGCTACAATTTGCGAACTGGCTTTCCCCCTTACTGCGGTTATTCTTGAATACTTTATAAGGGATAATATTCTTAGTCCCGTTCAGTGGATTGGTGCAGGACTTCTATTTATCGCAATTATCAAGGTGGGTTCAATTCAAATAAATCCGGGCAGCAGACAGAATTAGAATTTTCCGCCGGCTGCCGGATAATAAATTATTTAGAATGCCTGTTTCAGAATAGCCGGATTATTTTCATACGTCTTCAATATTAGCTCGCCGAAAATAGTATTTGCCCAGGCAAACCATTTCCTTGTAAACTTCTCAGGATTATCCATATGGAAAGATTCGTGAATAAATCCGGTTCCTGCATGGGTAGCCTTTATCGATTTAAGGCATTCGGAAATCTCAACGGTATCTGTGCTTGTCAATGCCTTCATAACAAAGCTCATAGGCCAGATCATTTCCATACCGGAATGGGGGCCTCCTATTCCTGATGCCGCTTTCCCTTCGAAATAATAAGGATTATATCCGCTGAACAGGTATTTTCTTGTATTCAGGTAAAGAGGGTCCTCTTTTTTTAACGCGCCAAGGTATGGAAGCGATAGAAGGCTGGGCACATTCGAATCATCCATAAAATGATGATTGCCGAATCCGTCAACTTCGTACGCTATTATCTTTCCAAGCCTAAAATGATTTACGTGCGCGTATTCACTCAGAGCTTTTTCAACTTCTTCTGCCAGTTCGATGCATCTGTCGGCAAAGCTCTTATCGTTAAATACTTTTACGAATATTTCAGCCAGCTGCCTTAAAGAGACTACAGCAAAATAATTGGACGGGATTAGGAATGGAAAAATTGTCGCATCGTCCGATGGCCTGAAAATTGAGCAGATGAGTCCAACCGGCTTTAAAGGATTACCCCATCCCCCGCCGGCAACGGTATCTGTCTGCCATCCCGTTACGCGCTGGAATTTATATGGGCCTTTATCCTTCTTGCGCTGCTGGACTATGAATGTATCCAGAACAAGATTCATCGCCTTTTTCCAGTTATCATCAAAACAGGAAATATCTCCGGTAGCTTTCCAGTAGCCGTATGAAAGACGGATAGGATAACATAAAGAATCAACCTCCCACTTCCTTTCGTGAAGTTCCGGTTTCATATCCGTTAAATCTTTTGCCCAGGGGCTTCCGGCTGGGCCGTCGTTAAATGCATTTGCATAAGGGTCAATAAGAATGCACTTTGCCTGTTTGTTGATTACTCCCGCAATCAGGTCTTTAAGTTTTTTATCCTCCTTTGCGAGAGGAATATAAGGCCATACCTGCGCTGATGAATCACGGAGCCACATTGCGTCTATATCCCCCGTAATAACAAATGTGTCCGGTTTGCCATCAATTATTCTGTAATTCACCGTGGTGTCCAGAGTATTAGGGAAGCAGTTTTCAAACAGCCATCCCATTTCTTCGTCGGCAATATACTTTTTCAGTTCAATTATTTTGGCCTCAACCGCGTCGCTGATAAATTTTCTATCTCCAAATTTAGGCCTGCGGCTTTCAAAACCGGGTGCAAATGCACTAATGTTTGATTTGCCTATTGCCATTCCCGCCGCGGCAAGTGCCGATGTCTTTAAGAAGTCTCTTCTGTTTACCATTATTACCTCTTTAATTTTTATTTTCCTTTTTATATACATTCACTTCACCATCCTGTTTGATGGCAACAGTTTCCCTGCCATCCAGACTGGTAATTGCAGCGCTGTAAACTCTTTTTCCCCCCTCGATTAAGGGAGGCCAAGCATATCCGTCAGCTTTAAGATTCTCAAGTCCCAGTTCCTTTATATCGGAGGCATACTTTCCGTTCTTAATAATGTAACTGCTCTGAGCGTAGTATATTTTTCTAAGAATCCATTTGGCATTTTCTCTCGGGCTGATAGCAAATACTTCTTTTCCTTCTCCCGCCTTCTTTCCAGAGAATTGGATAAATCCCCACATTTCGGGATAGTGCATATTTATTATCCCCTGCGGACTCCAGACCCAATTGTCCTCCGGATAATTCTGGTTTGTCTTTGGATTTATATATTTAACATATCTGCCGTTATTCCAGCTGTAGCGCCATTGAACGCGCGAGAAATTAATTCTCCACTGTTCACCTATTTTGGGAGCGCTTTCATTAGAATAGCTTTCTCTTAATACCTCCCAGGGAATGGCAATCTCGCATTTCCACCCCTTATCGGTATCCGAAGCGTTGTTTAATGTTCCCTGCAGGCTCACTCCTACTTTCAATCCTTTGATGTCCCAGGAGTTATATGCCCCTGAACCTTCTTCCCGGTAAGGTTTAACAAGAAACAGGTCCCAGGGGGTGCCTAATGCGTTAATTTCAAGTTCATAATATTTATGCGTATCTCCGTCAGGGTCAATAAACACTTCAAAGTCGTTATCCCTGAAGATTACTGAATCTCTTTTTTTTATTGTTCCCCAAAGCTGCGGTTCTTCAAGTTCCGCGGCAATGTAAAGGAATTTATTATCCCACAGCATTTTTGCCCTTGTCTTAAAACGGGGTTGCGGTTTCAGGTCCCCTTCAATATCAACAAAATAGTCGGTCCATTCTGCCCTGGCCCACGATTTTTCATCCAGGATCCCGTCAATTTTAATTGCATCGGCTTTTTTATAGCAGACGTAATGCTTCGGGTTAAACTTAATACCCGGTTCCTTAATGCCATCCTGGGCAATTAAAGAAACCACAGTTAAAAATAGAAATGATAGGATATATTTCATATAAAAACCTTTATACTGCTTTAGCTTCGTTGATTAATTCCTGCACAGTAGTTTCGAGCAGGCCTACGGATGTATCTGCCGCGCCGTAATAAATTTTTACTTTGCTCTCCGGTTTAGCGAATCCCTCTCCGTCAAATTCTTCTACAATCATTCCGCTCGGGAAACAAACATTTGGAACCTGTCCGGTAAGTTCATATAGTTCTCTCGGTTCAAGAATATTATATTTGCCGCGGGCAATTACTTTAGACGGGTCCTTCAAATCAAGTAGAGATACTCCGCCCTGATAAATATTGGCGCTTCCGAAATGTGTTGCAACGCCGTGATAAATGTGGAGCCACCCTTCCCTTGTTTTAACCGGAGTAGGACCGGAACCGATAAGCTCATCCCAGTAATGGAATCTGCCCCCCATAACCGGCGCTATCATCTTCCATTTGCGAAGGTCGTCCGATTCCGAAAGAATTATTGTATTGCCGGAGGTTGGGCCCCCTGATAGCTGTACTTTATTAGGCCTTTCAAGCCGCAGGTATTTCCCATTGAATTTTTCCGGGAATATTACTCCGTTCCTCGTGTCTTCGTCGGAAGTAAC
>JAEXUB010000091.1 GCA_023453125.1 Bacteroidota bacterium | reverse complement strand
ACAATCTTAACCGGACTTAGAGATTCAGCGAGAAGGATAACACCTCCAACGGAAAAGCCCATTGAAACTTCGTATGAAATCATCTGCGCCGAAGAGCGGATACCTCCTAGTAATGAATACTTGCTTCCCGATGACCAGCCTGCGAATGTAATTGCATAAACCGATAGAGATGTAAGCGCAAGAACGTAGAGAATACCGATATTAATGTCTGCAACCACAAGCTGAACATTGTAGCCGAAAATCTGCACTTCCGGTCCGAATGGAATAACGGCATAGGTAGAGAATGCCACGAAAAGCGCAATAAAGGGGGCAAGCAAATGCAGTTTTTTATTTGCCTGGTCCGGTACAATATCCTCTTTAAGAAGAAGTTTGAATACATCGGCAAAGGGCTGCAATACCCCTTTCCAGCCTACCCTGTTTGGCCCTACTCTGTTCTGTGTCCAGGCCGCAATCTTTCTTTCGAAATAAACGGAATATGCAACCGATAATAAAAATACAGAGAGAATGGCGACAATTTTTATTAAAGATATAATAATTATTTCCCAAATATTCATTTCCATACTCCGTTAAACATTAACTGATTTTTTTTCGGAATTAAGCTTTACGCCGGTGCCGCCTAATGTATCATAATCAATACCTGAAAATTCCTTAACGGCAGATGAAATTTCCGTAAATACATTTTCAGCCATATCGTACTTGGTCTTAAGCCCCATTTGTTCCCCAATCTGTGCAAGGATTTTCCAGGAGGGTTTTGAATCGATTTTTTTCCCCTGCTTCCAGCGGTCGAATTTGGTGCCGAATTTATCCCAACGGCTCATTTCCATACCGTCAAGCGCCCGGTCCATTTCTTCAGTTGCCACCGCGGGACGGATTCTCTGAACAATACCGTCGCAGTTTACGAATGTACCGTTTTTCTCTGCAAATGTAGAGGCCGGGAATAGAATATCGGCGCTCAATGTTGTTCTGTTCCTGTTGGAAGCCTGCACAATTAAAAGCTCGAGGTTAGAGAATATTTTCTCGTCTGCACCTTCAATTGCGTAAAGGTCATCTTCCATTACATAAACAGCTTTAATTCTTTTATTTTTAATTCCGTCAATAAGCTGATAAAGACTGAAGCCTCCGAAATTCTGCCTGATGCCCATTAAAGCTGCACCAGCCGTATTCGGCGTCTTATCTTCCCTTATAAGGAAATCATCCTTTTCCCCTTCGGCTATATGAGGTATTATTGAAATATTCTGCACGCCGAGATTCTTTGCAAGCTTTGCAAAGAGGTAATTGTCTTCGTTTGTTGCGTATGATGAGCCGATAAAGGCAATTTCATTTGCTTTAAACTTTTTGAGAGCTGCAGCGGCTGTCTTTATACCCTCATCCCAGGAGACTTCTTTCAGGAATCCTTCCTTGCGGATATAAACATTATCTATCCTGTCCTCCGCGTTTACATTCTTAAATGAGTTCAGCCTTCCGTTATCGCACATCCAGTATGAATTTACCTGCTCGTTGCTGCGCGGAGTGAGGCGGAGGATTTGATTATCCCGCACCCAAACTTCTGTATTGCATCCTTTTGAGCATCCGGTACAGACTGAATCGGTAGAAGACATTTCCCATACCCGCGCTTTGAAACGGAATTCCTTATTTGTTAGAGCGCCGACGGGACAAATATCCACAACATTCATCGAATAAGGATTATCGAGGCTTTCGCCGGGAAATGTAGATATTGTAACTCTATCCCCTCTCTTTGTAAATGTAAGCTGGTTTGCCTTTGCAATTTCATCTGAGAAACGGATGCACCTTGAGCAGGCAATGCACCGTTCGGCATCGAACATAACTCTGGGCCCTATCTCGGTTCTCTTGATGTTGGTAACTTTCTGTTCAACAAACCTGCTTTCACCGTTGCTGTGCGCGTATGCGTAATCCTGAAGTTTGCATTCCCCTGCTTCATCGCAGATAGGACAGTCGAGCGGGTGATTTATAAGAATAAACTCCATAACCGCCTTTCTTGCAGAAAGGGTTTTCTCCGATTTGGTATTAACAACCATTCCATCGGCTGCCAGTGTAGAACAGGAAATGACAAGCTTAGGCATTTTTTCAACTTCTACCAGGCAGACGCGGCAGTTTCCGCTAACCGATAATGAAGGGTGCCAGCAGAAATGGGGTATATCAATTCCATTATCGCGGGCCGCTTCTATAATTGTCTGTCCCGGCTTAAATTCTATCTCTTTTGCATCAATTGTAATTTTGGGCATAATCTACCTTTTACGCGACTGAATGAAGTAATAAATTCTTTGAGCTTATTACGACTTTTTTATATGTGTTATTATCGAGATACAAGTTGGATAGTTCAAGAATGTCTTCTCTTGTAACCGACTCAATCTCTTTAATGGTTTCTTCCAATGTTTTAATTCTGTTATGATAAATTAGGGACTGGGCATTGCGAATCATTCTGTTAGTAGTATTCTCGAGGCTCATAATAAGATTTCCTTTAAGGAAATTCTTAGCCCTGTCCAGTTCCTCACCGGAAATTTTCTGTTTCCTCATTTTCTTAAATTCATTAAGAATAAGACTCTCCGCTTTATGAGCCGATTTTTCATTTGTAGAAAAATAAACTCCAAGTGTGGAAATATCGTAAAATGAATTTAAGAAACTATTTATCTGATATGCAATACCATTTTTCTCTCTAACGGTCTGGAACAGCCTTGAACTGCTCCCCTCTCCGAGTATATGGGAAAGAAGGCTTACTTTAGTCCTTGATTTATCCTTATATCCGGGAGCGGTACGCCCCATTATTATATGCGCCTGCTGAATGTCTTTGTTAACATATAAATTACTGCTTACCGCTTCCGGTGCGAGAATCCTTTTTTCGGTTCCTGTGCCGAAATTGTGCTTTATATACTTTTTGGCAAAACGCACCAGGTCATTATGGTCTATACGTCCCGATGCTGCAATAAGGAAATTATTGAATCTATATTTATTCCCGATATAGGAGAAAAGGTCCTTGCGTGTAAATCTCTTGAGGTTTTTCTCTGTGCCGATAATGGTGTATCCGAGAGGGTCATTAGGAAACAAATTAGTCTCGAATTTATCGAAAATCAATTCTTCGGGAGAGTCTTCAATATCATTTAATTCGTCAACGACAACACTTGCCTCTTTTGTAATTTCGGAAGGTTTGAAGAGGGAGTTCTGCACCATATCCGCAAGTACTTCGAAAATTTTTTCGATATGAACATCCAGGCCGCGGCCGTAAAAACAGGTATGCTCTTTAGATGTAAATGCATTTAAATACCCCCCTAAAGATTCAACATCCTCAGCAATTTGCTTAGGAGAGCGGGTTTTTGTCCCCTTAAAGAACATATGTTCCAGAAAATGGCTGATTCCATTGTTAGAATCATTTTCATCGCGGGATCCGACGTCAAACCAGAAACCGAGGGAAAATGATCTCACCGAATCTATTCTTTCAGAAACTACTCTAATTCCGTTTGGCAGTTCAGTAATTTGGGTCTTTTTCAATTCGACTCTTTCAGTATAAAAAATAAGGACAAATATAAAGAATGGCACCCTGCTTTCAAACAGTTATCAGGGGCAAAATAAATTGAGTTATTTATGTCTTTTTTAACAGAAACAATGAAAAACCTAAATTGGGACGGGAGGGGGATAATTTGAAGAAAACAGGCTTTGAAAGGGGTAATTTATCCCTTAATTCCTCTCCTCTTCCTCATTTTTCTAGGGCCGTACCAGAGCCAGAAACCGGTAACAGAAAAAAGGAGAAGCGCCATCCCTGTAAGGGAAGAATAAAGCAATTTTATTTCCCCGTTGGAAGTCCCTAAGAAATAGTCCATTATCGATCCGTCATGAATCTGCTCTATTAAATCGGAATACCTTTTTTCGATATGAAGCAGTTTACCGGTAGTACAGTCTACCTGCACTCCCCAATACCCTTCCTTAAAGAGAAACTTAGCCATTCCTTTTTCCGTTCGTATATCGACCCGGTCTAATTCCAATGAGCTTAGCGATGGGACCTGCTCCTTTAGGTAAAGGCACGCATTCCTGTAGAGAGAATCGACCGGGAGCCATCCTTTCATATCCGCCGAAACCCCATTATAATTCTTTGCCTGAATAAGCCCGCCGCTCTGTTTTTTAATTCCCAGGAGAATGCCGGTTATTGAGAGGAGAATAAAAGCCAGAAATAAATATATAGCTGAAATATGATGTATACGCCTTACAAGCCTAAGATGTCTGGCCTGTTTTTCCCTTAATGAATGGTATTGCATTTTCCTTAAACCAGCCTTTTCTTTAATGCCTCAAATGCCCTTGACCGGTGGCTGATTTTGTTCTTCTCATCCAATTCCAGCTGTGCCAGAGTAACCGAGAATCCATCGGGAACAAAAATCGGGTCATACCCGAATCCCTTCTCCCCTTTCCTCTCCATTACTATTCTCCCGGGGAGTTTCCCGGTTTCGTGAATATCGGCATTTCCGTCATAATATACTGCGCAGCAAACGAATGCAGCTTTATGCGGTTCGGGAAGATCCTTAAGTACCGAGAGGAGTTTGTTGTTATTGTCTTCGTATGTGCATCCTTCAAATGCATAGCGGGCAGAATATACCCCCGGTTCTCCGTTAAGCTGTTCAACTTCCAGCCCCGAATCGTCCGCAATTACCGGAAGTTTATAAATATCGTAAATAGCCTTTGCCTTTATAAGGGAGTTCTCATAAAATGTCTTCCCGGTCTCTTCAACATCGACCGGATTTCCCAGATCGTAAGGGGAGACAACTTCATATCCGCTCCCCTCAAATAATGCTTTAACTTCTTTTATTTTCCCCTTGTTGCCCGAAGCGAAGATAAGTTTTTTCAATTTCCCTGCATCCTTTCAAATAATTTTTTCAGTTCCGTCTTGCCGGTATCTCTCAATTCTGATTCATCATAGATTACAGTTCTCCCGTTATCAACAGCCTGCTCCCCTTCAATGAATACGTGCTTTACATTTTCCTTGCCGGCGGAATAAACGATTGATGAATAAATATTTTCCTTATTGAGGGGCTGATTTGATTTCTCAAGGTCAAGAAGAACAAAATCCGCCTT
>JAEXUB010000080.1 GCA_023453125.1 Bacteroidota bacterium | reverse complement strand
TATAATCTTTCCTGTGTAACAGGATCGGTTGAATTCTGTGTAAATGATCTGTCGTTCCACTGTGTATAGAAAGCGTTTGCAGCAACAGAGAGATCGTTTGAAGCGTAGTTGTAGCCCAATTCAACAGCCATAATGGTTTCGTTTTTAGCGTCTTTGTATGTCTTGTTAGAGATATTTGAGTTGCCGCCTACGAATACGTTTGTGAAAATAGGAGCTGTTGAGAAATAACCTGCGTTAACGAATACAGAGTTGTTTTCGTCGAGGTTATAGTTTAAGCCTGTTTTAGCTGTATAACCTGTAAAATTCTGCCATTCAGTTTCGCGCATCGGATCGCTTGCCAGGTACTGGAAGTAATCGAGTCTCTGGTATCCTGTTGTTGAAAGAGAAAGGTTAAGGAATGTTGAAATAGCGCCGGTCTTGTATTCAATCTGGCCGAAACCGCCAATCTGTCTAACGTGTCCTTCATAATGGTATGTTGAAATATCGCCGACTCTTAAAACTCTGTTAGGATTGTTTTTATCGTAGTTGTCAGCATAAGTTGTACCGCCGATAAGGTCTTTCAATTCCTGATAGTGATCGCCGAGATAATATCTTCCGTCGATACCTACGTTAAGTGTAATTTCTTTTGATAAGTAGGTTTTGAATGTTGAAACAAGTCCAAACCAATCGTGGTTATTGATGTTCTTTCTGATAACTGTCTGTGATGAAGTAATGTTCTGACCTGCAGCAGCGCGTGCTGAGTTGGTCTGATATACTTTATCGTAGTCTCTGTAGTTTTCATAAGGCTGACCAGCGGCAATTGCAGGAGCAAAAGCGCCTAATGTACCCGAACCCCATCCGCGTCCGATTGAATAATAAGCAACTGTTGACAATGATGAGTTCTTGGACATCTGCCAGTTCCAGTTAAGGTTGAAAGCAGGTTTGTGATAATTGTTTGTAACTTCGTTGAACCATCCGCCATTCAAACGGCCGGCTGCGTAGTTAAAATCTTTTCCGTATTTCTGCCAGTTGGCAATTGTCATTCTTGCATAAGAAGATCTCTGTCCGTGTTCCTGAGGTGATCCAACGCCCTGGATTTCGATTGAATGATCTCCGAATACTCCGCCTAATGCGAAGAAATAGGTCCATTCTTTATGCCATGTAGCAACTGCGTAACCGTCCCAGGTCTTTCTTGAAAGAAGAGCTGTGAAAGAAATGTTCTTTGAAATTTTCTGGTTGCTGAGTGCAAGGCTTATTTTGCCGAGATTGTTTGAACCGTATTCAGATTTGAGTCTGATGAAGCTTTCGTCTGACTGAGCGCCGGCTGTGATAACGTTGATAATACCGCCGATAGCGTTAACTGAATATGGTGAAGCTCCAAGGCCTCTCTGAACCTGAATATCGCTTGTTACATCGCCGAGACCTGCCCAGTTTGACCAGTAAACCCATTTGTTTTCCATGTCGTTAACCGGAACGCCGTTGATCATAATAGCAATATTTCTCTGGCTGAAACCTCTAACAAACATTGTAGCGTCGCCTGCGCCACCGCCTGACTGTGAGGCGTAAACGCTAGGTGTCATAGCCAATTCCATCGGGATATCGCGGGATGCCAATTTAGCTTCCAAATCCTTACCTGAAATCTGAGAGAATGCAACCGGGGTTTCTCTCAATGTAGCTCTTGTTCCCTTAACAACTGTTTCCTGAAGAGAAACGCCCATGCTTTCGAGGGTGAAGTTAAGAGTAAGATTTCCGGCTACTCTAACGTTGCGTACTTCTTTTGCATAGCCGATGTATGATACCTGAAATTCATATGTTCCTGCAGGTATGTTTTCAATCTTATAAGAGCCGTTGGCATCTGCCATAGCCCCTGCTGAAAGGGAAGGAATTGCAACGCTTGCGCCGATGAGTGCTTCACCGGTTGCGGCGTCCTTTACTGTTCCCGATATCGAATATCTCTGTGCGAATAAAGACATCGAAGTCAACAGCATGATGATGAAAAACAATGATGTAGATCTTCTCATAGAAGGTAACTCCTTTTTGTATTGTTTAAAGAATTTTAACCCTTAATTTTGCAAGAAAATAGCATAAAGGTCAAGTTGATTTTAATTAATAATAATAATTTCATAAACCCTAAAAATGCCTGAATTCCCGCAGGAATCCCCTGTTTTTTCAAAAAAACTATTCCAGTTTATTTATAATTTGTAAACTGGGTCGGAAAATCGAGATCGGCCTCTTTAACTAACTTAATTACAGCCTGCAGATCGTCAATTTTAGCAGCCTGAACGCGTACCTGCTCATCCTGAATCTGCGCGTTTACTTTAAGCTTGGAATCCTTTATCATTTTAGTAATGAGTTTCGCGTTTTCCTTCGAAATGCCGCTCTGAAGATCTATTTTTTGCTTCAGTCTTCCCGCAGCCGCCGGTTCCGGTTCGCTGTATTTAAGCGCTTTTATCGAGATGCCTCTCTTAATAAATTTTGTCTGGAGTATATCTATTGTCTGCTTGCGGGAGTAATCATCTTTGGTGTTGATGGTAATTAATTTATCTTTTTTGTTAAGTTCAATCTCTGTTTTGGAATCTTTGAGATCGTATCTCTGAGTAATTTCTTTTATAGCCTGATTGAGTGCGTTATCCACTTCCTGAAAATCAATTTCAGAAACAATGTCAAAAGAATGATTTGACGCCATTTATCCCCTTAGAATTGTGATTTCATTAATTCCGGCTTACAATCTATGATTTTTAATGAAAAAGGGAAAGAAATTAATGCTTCTTTTTTCTGAATTACTCACCAAATAGTTCAATTTGTCCTTTTTTACGGGATTAAGAAAAAAGTGATTTGGGGGAATGGAATTCGTAAAAAATTCATATATTTACGGACAAAATTTTCGGGGTGTAGCGCAGCCCGGTTTAGCGCGCTTCGTTCGGGACGAAGAGGTCGTAGGTTCGAATCCTATCACCCCGACAAATTTTACTCTAATCTTAGCCCATTCATTTCTTTTTCTTCCTTTTCAAGTTCGTCGACCTGCCAACGTGAATGAGAACCGCGAAGATTTAACCGGTTATTAGATTTTGATCGGTTGTCTCGATACACTTCGATAAACTCGGTGCGGCGCATCCCGACTGCGTCGGGACACTCGACAACCGGCTTTGAGAATAGGTGTCCGAGTGATTGCCGGTGTTTATTTAATCCCAGTCTCAACATTCCAGTATGCAACCGGCGATTGTATCGAGGACACCACAGTGTTTCTTACCGATAGGTCGGGAAGGTCATACCCCGTCATAATTTATTGACTTTTAAAAAACAATTTCGTAATTATTCCATAACAATAACCCAATTAAGGGGTTTTAAGGTTTATTTAAGAAAATAATTTAAAGAGAGGCTGTAAGCTATGGTAACTAAAAAAATAAAAATGGCAACCATCCTCTTTCTTTTGATTTCTACAATTTCATTTGCTCAGTTGGCAAAAGACAGTTGGAGTTTTACATTCGGCGGTTCTTATCCGCGGTTTGTAAATCATGGATTAGCATATGCTACAAATTTAAACTATGGCGGATTCGCGGGAATTCAAAGGAACTTTTCTGAACATGTAGCCCTTAGATTTCAGCCAAAATTTGTTTCTATGGAATTAGCGTCGGGCACCCCGACTGTATACCACAGGACAAATGCAATAAGCGCCGGATTGGATATTCTATACTATATTGTTCCGCTGGAATCAGTTTCTCCGTATGTCTCGGCAGGGATAGCTCCGGTAATATATTTTCTTAACAATCCAAGCAATACTACGCTGGACAAGACAAACTTTACCTACCAGGTTAATACAGCCCTCGGAATTGAATGGACAATTGAAACCGACTGGAAATTAAAGACTGAATTTCAGTATGTTACGGTTATGGATGCCAAATTTGACGGCAGCGATAAGGCTTTTAACGGCGGAGTACTCGGGGGACCATACAACTCTTATTTCTCGCTGGATATTGGTATTAACTATTACTTCTCAAAAGGAGAGCCTTCAAAATTAGGAGAGCCTTTTGATGGTTTGAAGATTGAGAATATGGAAAAAGTAGATTACGACAGGATTGAAAATATAGTTAAAAAATATATTCCGAAAGAAGTTGTAAAACAGGTTGTAGTTGAAAAGCCGGTAGAAAAACCGGATAGATGGGTGCTTGTTGGAGTAAACTTTGAATTCAACAGTGCCAAACTGATGCCCGAGGCATATCCGATTTTATTTTATGCGGTTCAGAACCTGGTACAGAATCCCGATATGAATGTTGAAATTCAGGGGTATACCGATAATATCGGATCGGAAAAGTTCAACAAACAGCTTTCCGATAAGAGAGCATCGGCAGTAAAAGAGTATCTGGTTGCCAGAGGAATAAATGCTGCGCGCCTTAAAACGGTCGGAATGGGTTCTGCTAATCCGGTTGCCGATAATAAAACGGCTGACGGAAGGGCGCTTAACAGAAGAATTGAGTTCAAAATAATAAAATAAATTAGATTTTTTAGCTGTATTTCAAGAGGGCCTTAAAAGCCCTCTTTTTTTATTTAAAAATTAATCTTTCCCTTATTTACTTTTAAAATTAATAGAACTAACTTTCAACAAATGATTTTACCTTTAACTTTATCCGGCGAGATAAAAAAGGATGATAAGAAACTTAAAATAGCAATAAAACAGGAGACCTCTGCGACGTTAGTCAAAGAGGATTTTTTTTATATGGAAATAAAAGCAAAAGTAATTGACGAAGAAGGTCTTGTAAGAACCGTTACCCGCCTTGCACACGAAATTCTTGAAAAGAACAAGGGTTCCCATAATCTGGTTTTAATAGGAATGAGAACAAGAGGGGAGTTCATTGCTACAAGAATCCATCAGAAAATTAAAGAAATCGATAATTCAAATCCCGATCTCGGAATTCTTGATGTGACTCTTTACAGGGATGATTTCAGAACACGCCTTAAACAGCCTCAGGTATCTGTTACCGATATCACTTTCGATGTAAATGAAAAGGATATAATACTTATTGATGACGTTCTTTACACCGGACGAACGATAAGGGCTGCACTCGATGCCCTGATGGACCTCGGCAGGCCGAATACAATTCAGCTCTGCGTTCTTGTGGACCGCGGGCACCGCGAAATGCCTATCAAAGCAGATTTTGTTGGCAAGAATATTCCTACCTCAATTAATGAGGAGGTTAAAGTTAAATTGCAGGAAGTTGACGGCGAAGACGCAGTTTATTTAGTTGACAGCTCAAAGATTTAAAATATGAGAGAAAATAATATGTCATTATCAAGCAGGCATTTGCTCGGCCTTCAGGGAGTTCCTAAGGAAGATATTCAGCTTATTTTGGACAGCGCTACTACCTTCAGAGAAGTTCTTGAACGCCCAATTAAAAAAGTCCCTACTCTACAGGGCAAAACAATTGTAAATCTATTTTACGAAAATTCAACCAGAACCAGAATCTCATTCGAACTGGCGCAGAAAAGACTCTCTGCCGATACTGTTAATTTCTCTACCTCTACCAGCAGTACTAAGAAAGGGGAGACCTTTAAGGATACTGTCCGCAATATCGAAGCGATGAAAGTAGATATGATTGTTGTCCGGCACGAATCCGCGGGCGTACCTACATACCTTACAAAAATCTCCAAAGCAAACATTATTAATGCCGGAGACGGACTGCATGAGCACCCTACGCAGGGACTGCTTGATATGTATTCCATAAGGGAAAAGACAGGAACGCTTGAGGGGTTGAGAGTCTGCATTGTGGGCGATGTCGGGCACAGCAGGGTAGCCCTCTCCAATATTTTCGGGCTTATTACGATGGGGGCTAAAGTATCGGTGTGCGGTCCTCTTACAATGATTCCTCCGGGAATTGAGAACCTCGGTGTTATGGTTTATACCGATATCAACAAAGCGATAGCAGAAAACGACGTCCTCAACATTTTGAGAATCCAGCTCGAAAGAAAAGCGGGCGCTACTATCCCATCAACCAGAGAGTATCACAATTATTTCGGTGTTACTGCAGAAAGGATTGAAAAGTACAATAAAAACATTATAATACTTCATCCGGGACCGATAAACAGAGGAGTTGAAATAACCTCCGAAGTGGCCGACGGGCCTTATCAGGTTATTCTGGATCAGGTTACAAACGGTGTAGCAGTAAGAATGGCTGTACTCTATTTACTTGGAACAATGCATTAAAATAAAATCGGGTGAAAAATGCAAATAGTATTAAAAGGAACAACGTTATTAGATCCGGTGCAGAAGCTTAATCACAAGGCTGATTTGCTTATTGTAGACGGAATAATTCATAAGGTAGGTAATCTCTCAAAGGATGACTACAGGAACTCAACAGTATACGAATTTGAAGGAAAATATTGCGCCCCCGGTTTTTTTGATATGCACGTGCACCTGCGCGAACCGGGCAGAGAAGATAAAGAAACAATTTTAACGGGAAGTAATTCCGCCGCGGCAGGAGGTTTTACAGGTATTGCCTGTATGCCTAATACTACTCCCGCAATTGAAACTGCGGAAATTGTCCGCTTCATAAAAGAAAAAAGCGCACCGCATCTTGTAGAAGTATTCCCGGTTGCGGCGGCTACTCACGAAAGGAAAGGGGAATCCCTCTCTCCGATGTGCGAACTGTTTGAAGCCGGTGCAGTTGCTTTTTCTGATGACGGCACCGCGGTTAAAACAGCCGGCATCCTTAGAACCGCAATGGAATATGCTAAAATGTTTGATGCTCCCATAATTGAACATTGCGAAGACCCTTCAATGGTAGACGGTTCAATGAACGAAGGCTACACATCGACACTCCTCGGGCTTCTGGCAATTCCCTCTGTGGCTGAGGATATTATTGTAATGCGCGATATTATGGTGGCTGAATATGTTAAAGGGAAAGTTCACATTGCTCATATAAGTTCTAAGAATGCGGTTGAGCTGGTACGCCAGGCTAAAAAGAAAGGCATTAACGTTACAGCCGAGGTTGCACCTCATCATTTTACACTTACGGAGGAATGCCTTAAGGATTACGACACCAATTTCAAGATGAATCCTCCCCTTAGAACGAAGGCTGATGTTGACGCCATGATTGAAGGGCTTAAGGATGGAACTATTGACTGTATTGCTACAGACCACGCTCCCCATGCTATTGAAGAAAAAGAATATGAATTTATTTATGCCCCCAACGGAATTGTAGGACTTGAAACTGCAATAGGACTTGCCATAACCAACCTTGTTGAGAAGAAGCATCTTACTTTAACCCAGCTGGTTGAAAAATTTGCAGTCAATCCGAGAAAAATACTCAATATCCCGGTACCGGCAATTAAGGAAGGGGAATTGGCAAACCTTACCATTTTCGATCCAAAAGCAAAATGGACTGTGGACATTACAAAGTTCAAATCGAAATCCAAGAATTCACCTTTCGATAAAACTGAACTTACCGGACAGCCTTATGCGGTTGTTAACAGGGCTAAACTCTATTTCAACGGTGAGTTTGTAAATATTTAACTTTTAAGATTTTTCCATAAAAGTGTCCATTTCTGTATACAGAAGTGGACACTTTTTTTTGAATTTCATTCAAACACTCAGGCAAAATGAAATAATTTCCCCTCTTTTTTAGCTTTCCCCGGTTATTAAAAGTTTGGCACTAAGCTTGCCTATAGTAAGGTAAAGTTACATACGGAGGATAAAATGAAAACGAAAGTATTTTTGGCGTTAACAGCAGCGGGAATCCTAGCCCTTACCGGATGCAAAAATCATATCAATGATTATGATAATTATTACGATACCACCCCGCCGAGGGAGCCATCGAATGTTAAGGTCCTTGCCTTGAACAGCGAAGTTGAGATTACCTGGGACCGTGTAAGCGACAGCGATGTGGCTGGATACAATGTTTACTGGGCTTATGAGTACAATGGAAGGTACACTCTTCTCGGAACAACAAGAAACGACTACTTTATTGACGGCGGCAACGAGGGTCCCGAAAACGGCGTTAAATATTTTTATGCCGTTGCAGCTTACGATTATGAAGGAAATGAAAGTGAATTGAGCGGTTCATATGCATTCGGCATTCCCCGTCCTGACGGATTTAATGTTTCTCTCTATGAGTATACAATGTATCCGGCCAAGGGGGGATTCGATTTCAGCGAGTACTCTGTAGTTAATTACAATGCCGAAACCACCGATTTCTTCCTGGAACTCTATGACGGGAAATGGTACCTTGATGTATGGCAGGATTCAGACATAAAGGATATGGGCGCTACAAGCAGCATAATTGATATAGCATCGGCTCCGGTTAGCGGATATGTCCCTTTATACGAAGGAGATAATATAAAATATACCGAAGCAATTGCAGGACATACTTATGTAATAAGAACCTGGGACGACCATTTTGCAAAGGTAAGGATTAAGCAGGTAGCGGCAGACAGAATAATTTTCGATTGGGCTTACCAGCTTATTCCGGGGGAAAGGCTTCTTAAAGAAGGCTTTAAGACTGCCAGAACATTCAAACCGGTTTCGGTTAAGGCAATCCGCTGAAATTACGGGAACTTTTTACCAGATTAAGGCATACCAGTAATGGTATGCTTTTTTTTTACTATTTCTTTATCTTAGAAGAGTGTTGAAAAGAAAATGAGATTTTTGAAGGCGAAATATCGGATGATGCCCTTTCTGCTGTTGATCTTAATTACGGCAGCGGCACCATTAAAAGGACAGAGCAGAGAATCCAATGAGGCTGAAAAGATTTTCAAGCTTATTGAGGAGGGCTTTGCAAATAAATCCGTCGACAAGTTTTCATCCTACTTTACCGCAAAAATATTCATAAGCCTTTCAACCGGCACTCCTGCAAACTACAGTGCTAATCAGGCTTATTACGTGATTAAAGATTATCTGGGAATTTATAATCCGACAGCATTTAAATTCGATTTTTCGTCTTCGGAATCATCGAATCCTTTTGCCTGGGGGGAATTAAAGTATATTAAAAACGGCCTGAAGGGGAAAGCCAAAATCTTCATTACTCTTATTAACGAAAAGAACCAGTGGAAGATTTCACAGATTACAATAAATTAATAGCTGATGCTTACTAAAGAAACTTTTCTTAAACGTAAATATTTTCTTATTACCGGACTGCTGCTTCTGGTTATTATTACCGCAGGCGTTCTTGAGCCGGTAATTCTGGAAAACATCAGCAAAAGCTGGCCCGAAAAAATAACCCCGCTGAATGACAAAATTAAAAAAGAAGTCCGGAGCGCATATTCCGGAATTGAATCTGCACTAAGGGAAAATGCTTCAGAACTGGGGGAATCGCTTGCCGCCAAAGGGAAATATGATTTTGAAGAAATTGCATCAACTCAGAGATGGTCTGCATATTCAATTTTAATAGTGAACGAAAAAAACGGAATTGAATTTATCTCCAATTTCAATATAAAGCCCGACAGTTCTTTCTTTAACAGGAAGGAAGGCGCGCTTTATTATTTCTCATCTCCTCTCTTTGATTATTTGTCGGTATCCAAAAGTTTTACTTCCGGCGGACGTAAATTCAAGCTTTTTCTTCTAGAGCCGGTTGAAAAAAAATATTCTTTAAATACTCCATTTTTTAAAGTGATAAGCCTAAGGGAAGAATTCTCCCGCAAATTCCAGGTTCAAATGGAAATTATTACCGGAGGTGAAAGAGTAGATCAGAGGGACGGGCGCAGGCAGGCAGTTGAAATATTTAATTCGGCCGGAGATAGGATTGCCACAGTTATTTTTGATAATGCATCTCAGGCAGTGGAATTGAATAAGGCCAGGGAATTAACAGCAATAATCCAAATTGTCTCCTTGTTTCTTATAATTCTGCTCCTGCTTAGGAAATTAAAAACATATCTGGACCGGATAAAAAGCAGGCCGGTTAAGGATTTGCTGGTTATTCTGATTATTGTATTTGTAAGGATACTCTTTTTTATATTCGAAGTTCCTGCCCGGTTTCTGAACGGCCCTCTTACAGACGCATCTTATTTTTCTTCAACTCTGGGTTTCGGAATAGTTAAAAGCCCGCTTGATCTGTTTTTAACCGTTGCTGCAATTTTATGCATAGCACTCCTTTTTTACGATGCGGTAAGGAGTTGTGAACTGCAGAATATTAAAAAGAAGAGATGGGCTGTTATAATGCTTTTCCCCTCCCTGATTTTTGTTTACTTCCTTTTCCTGAGGGCATTGGGGGCATCAATTAGAAGCGTTATTTATGATTCTACTTTGAAATATTTCAGGGACCCGTTCATAATTCCCGATCTGCCTCTTTTTGCGATGCATCTGAATGTCCTTCTGATTGGATTGAGCGCATTCTTAATTTCGGCCGGAATTCTTCTTTTTCTATTTAAGCTTATAAATGGATTAGAAAGAAAAGGGGCGGTTATCTTTTTTGCCGCACTGCAGGTTCTGGCATTTGTTTACGACATTTCACAGCCCGATCCGCAGGGAAATGATTTTACGCGTATAATGCATATTCTCTTTACATTTTCCGCTGCCTGGTGGGTGTTCAGAAAAAAGAGCAGAAATATATTTGAATATTCAATATATCTTGTGCTGGCATCTTTTATCTCAATTCTTCTCCTTAACTATTACAATAAGAACATAGAAAAGAATTCACTTCCTGCAACGGCGCAGGAATTTTTAAGGGGGAACGAAAAGCTTAATGAGTTTATGGCAATTCAGGCTGCTGTTCAGTTTGCCAAGGAACCGGAATTGATTGAAGGCTTTGAAAGGAGGGAACAAGATTTCAACCCCCTTGCATTTAAGCTCTGGAGCAGAAGCATACTGCCGAGTGAAATTCTTTCCGCACATCTTTCAATCCTGGATTTCGGTTATAAAGAGATGGGGCATTTTGATTACAATTTTGAAACCCACAGAATTATTGACTGGCAGGGAGAAAAAGGGGATGAGTATAAAATTAAAAATGTTGTTTCCCCTTTTACGGGTAAAAGAATGTTTTTTGTTCTGGCGCCTGTCAAAAAAGAGGAAAAAATTATAGGATATATTGAACTTGCCCTCCATCCGCTTAATGATTATTTCGGGCGGCGGCAATGTTTTAATATTCTTTCTTCGAATAATCAGAGACTGAACTCAACCGTTGATTTCAGTCAGCTTAAAGTATTTAAAGCCTCTAACGGTGAAATATTAAGCAGTACCGGAGAAATTCCATTCAACAGCCGGGAGATTAAGGAGCTTGAATCTAATCTTGCGGGTTCAGCTGAAGAGGCTTTTATTGAAAAAAAGATTGATGGAAAGACGCACCTGATTTATCTGAAAAAAGATCCTTCGGCTGATGTTAATGAGTTTGTTGGAATTGCGCTTAGAAGAAGGGATTTCACTCAGGACCTGTTCGACTTTTTTAAAGTGTTTTTTATTCATTCCCTCATAATTCTTGTATTTACAATTCTTGCTTTTATATCGGAAATTAAATCTCTATGGCGCTCAATATTTAATTTCAGGGCGCGGCTGTTATATTCTCTCATTATAATATCGATTGTTCCTCTTCTGCTGTCGGCCGTTTATTTTAAATCTCTGGTTGAAGAAAAAAACATTGACGATATAAATTATAAACTGAATAAGAGAGCCGCGCAGATTGTGAGGTATCTGGGCAATTACACTGCATCAAGCTCGCTTCTTGACAGGGAGATATTCGAAAAGATTAAAAGAGATATAGGAGTTGAATACTCGGTCTTTTCGGAAGGGGAGCTTGCCTTTACCACGCTTCCCGGTTTCTATACCTCCACACTGCTCCCCGGAATGCTCAACAGTAAAGTAAAGTATGAACTGGTTGAAAGGGAGGGAAAACAGATTCTGATTAGCGAGAATATAGACGGTTATGAATTCAAATCCCTATATGTTAGAGCAGCGATCCCGGGAAGGGAATATATTATCAATATCAATAATGCATTCAATGAAATTTCCCTCTCCCTTTCCAATCTCGAAGTTGATGTTTTCCTTTTCGGAACTTATTCGTTTGCCGCAGTGCTTATAATCCTTCTCAGTTCGTTTCTGGCCGGGCAGATTTCAAAGCCGATACGTGAATTAACCCGCGCCACATCGGCAGTGGCCGAAGGGGATCTGGATGTAAAAGTAACCTACAAGGACAAAGGGGAAATGAATAATCTGATTGTAGGTTTTAACGAAATGGTCGAGAAACTGAAAAGAAGCCAGCTTGAGCTCGCCGAATTTGAAAGGGAGGCCGCCTGGAAGGAGATGGCGCGCCAGGTTGCTCACGAAATTAAGAATCCCCTTACTCCAATGAAGCTTTCAATTCAGCAGCTCATTGCCGCTTATAACGATAAATCCCCTAAGTTCAACGGCATTTTCGAAAAAGTTACATCAACAATTATAAGCCAGATTGAAACATTGAATAAAATTGCATCAGAGTTTTCGGGATTTGCCCGAATGCCCAAAATGAAAATTGAAAGGATAGATCTAAAAAAAATCTGCGCCGAGGCGGTAAATCTTTTTGACAGCGAATATAAAATTAAAATTTCAGCCCCCGGCGGATCTGTTGAAGTTATGGCCGATGCGGACCATTTAAAAAGAAGCTTTATAAATCTAATCAGGAATTCAATTCAGGCTTCCGCGTCTGCGGTTGAAATTATCATTGATGAAAAAGAGACAGAAGCGGTAATAAGGTTTATCGATAACGGACACGGGATTCCGGCTGAGAATGTAGGTAGAATTTTTGAGGAGAATTTTACTACTAAGGCAAAGGGAATGGGATTGGGACTAAGCATGGCGCGCAAATATTTTGAGCTTCTTAACGGTACTATATCTGTCGGCAATACTTCATCAAGCGGTACGGAATTTATTATCACAATCCCCAAAGCAGGACTGCAATGAAGCAGCTTACTCCATACCAGAAAGCAGCGCTTGATTATTCGAGGCACATATCCCTTACCGCCAATGCCGGCTCGGGAAAAACTTTTGTTCTCTCAAGGAGGTTTGTAGAAATTGCACTTTCGGAGAACATCCCGCTTAATTCAATTGTTGCAATTACATTTACGGATAAGGCGGCGGGAGAATTAAGCCGTAAAATTGCCAATGAAATTGAAGACAGGATTGAAGGGGCAAAGGATAAACGGGTAATCAGAAAACTTGAAAGGTTAAGGAATCAGCTGGTTTTTGCCAATATTTCTACAATTCATTCTTTTTGTATAAATATTCTAAAGGAATTTTCTCCGGAGGCGGGAATTGATGCCGATTTTATTCCGATTGATACGAACAATTCGGATGAGCTGATTGATATCTCTGTACAGGAAGTTCTGAAAGAAGGATTTAATGATTCTTCGAGATCAGAAACTCTCAAATACCTTATCAGATTCTTCGGATCCAAAAACGGATTCGTTGATAAAATTAAATCCTTTGTTGAGAAAAGAAAGAACCTTTCAGGTTTTTATGACAAGGTGTATAAGGGAATGCCGGATGAGATTGCCTCTTTCTACGAAGAGAAATTTAACGAGGACTTTTCGGCACTATTCGGAGACAAACTTTCGGAAGCGGCGAAGGCCCTGAATACAATTAACAGAGCCGCGCTTGACGAAAATTCAAAAGGGGAAAAAGCTCTAAAGATTCAATCTATACTGGTTAAGTACAAAAAGGGATTATCCCTACAAGCCCGGTTTGAAATATTCCGGGAAATTTCCGCAGAACTTTTTACTCAGAAGCTTACAGTAGCCATTAAAGGGTATTTAAGTAAAGAGCGCTCAAGCGTTGCCGCAGAAATATCTTTTGTTGA
>JAEXUB010000059.1 GCA_023453125.1 Bacteroidota bacterium | reverse complement strand
CCCAGTTTAAGATTCTGTTTACGGATTGCATCTGCAAATGGTTTAACAAGATCGCGCCCGGCGGGAGTTTGCTTTACAACATTCAAATCGTTTTGGGCCGTATTCCAGAGTGCTACTCCATCGTGATGTTTTGTTGTAAGCACTGCATATTTTGCCCCGCTTTCCTTAATTAATTCCGCCCATTTTCCGGCATCATATTTTGAGGCGGTAAATCCTTTTAGCTGTTTCATATAATCTGCGTATGAAATATATCCGTTATAGAAGGACCAGGATTCGTCAATTCCGTTAACCGCATAAATACCCCAATGGATAAAGATCCCCAGTTTGGCATCGGCAAACCACTGCATTCTTTTTTCCTTCTGTTCCGCTGTCTCCTGTGCCGTTGTTAATGTTGCCGCCAAAAGAATCAGAATCAATATTTTTTTCATTACCGCCCCGTTTAATAATAGTTAAAGATAATTATAGATGAACTCTCTATCAAACATTAGTTCATTCCTTTTGCAATTCCAAAAACAATTGTGGAGAGAATAAGCAGTGCGAGTCCCGCCCCCAGCACCGATCTTGTTGAGGAGCTGATTCCCTTCCATTCTTTAGAATAGATCCCCCACATTGTAGAAAAGAGGATGCTTGAAGACATCAGGATGCTCCAACCGGCAACCCCTTTTAATATTGATTCTCCCATTCCGAAAAAGAACATCTGCAGATACCAAAGGGTACCCCCTAACGCGCAGAACAAAATATTCGCTCCAACAGGAGCTTTACCGAAATCTGAAAATGTTTTATTCTTCACCTGAAGATATACGCACCAGAAAAAGTTTACAAGGAATCCCCCGAACATTATCACAAGGAGAGCCGGATTATTTTCGAAAACCGGATTTGTACCATTCTGTTTGGCTATTTCTGCGAGCGGTTTTCCCGAAGCCACTCCCATTGCAAAAGCCGAATTCATCAATCCCGAAAACAGGGCAACCGAAATACCTTTCCTTTAATTAAATTCAGATACTCCTTCTCTCTTGTCTTCGGCAGTAACCTCTCTGTCTTTCATTATTCCTGCCTTCCCGTTAACTAAAATACCAGCAAGGCATAGAACAACTCCTATGAGGGTGACCTGCCCGGCTGACTGAGAAAAGAGACTTCCCAATGAAGGGGAGCCGGGGAAAAAACCGGTAAAAAATTCAGGCACAAGAGAAATTAAAATACTCGGCATTAAAGCGCCAAACACTAATGTAAGCCCTAATGCAACCGACATCCCCAATGAAATTCCGAGGTAGCGCATTGAGAGGCCGAATGTTAGCCCTCCGAATCCCCACAGAATTCCGAATATAAGGGGCTTTAAAATCTGATAGGCTGGTGCATTGAATATAATGCCGGTAAGGTCATTTACCGTAGCGAGGGAAAAAATCCAGGGAGCAATTATCCAGGAGAAAATCCCCCCCGTTATCCAAAAAACTTCCCAGGCCCAGTTCCTTACTTTTTTGAAAGGCATATAAAAACTGCCGTTGGAAAAACCCCCGGCAAGAATTAATACTATTCCCAACACCGATTCCATTACTCCCCCTATTTAATATTTTACTGCTCTATTCTTTTCATCTCAAAATTTATTGAAGGCAATTCATCCGCCACTACCATTGCGGCGCCAAGGGCGCTTGCATCCTTTATATCCGAAACAAAAACATTCTTTAAAGGAAACTCACTTGCAATAAGTGAAGTGAATATCGGATTATTTGAAAATCCACCAGTAATGTAGATATTCTTAGAAGTATCATTCTGAGGTATAATCAGCCGTAATGATTCAGTTTCGGATTCAGTAATATCGAAGACCAGCCTGTTATATGCTTCATCGAATGATTCAAACCGGGAGAAATCGGGTCCATCCAATTCCGGAGTGAAAATTTTCGATTTTTCATCTTTCCACACACCCCATTTTGCACTATCCGGTCTTACTTCCCTGTATGCCCCCGGCTGCCGGTTGAAATAATCATTCACTCTTTCCAAATACCTGTCGTGGATATGTCCCATAAAAAACCGGGAGGATTTAACCTGCTCCTTGCGTGTACTCAGATAGCAAAGGCAATCCTTTTTTAATTCCTCCGAAATCAGGGGTTCGCTGTTGAATGGATTCATATTTATGCACCAGGTGCCGGTGGATATCAAAATGAATTCCTCTCCCGAATTGAGGTAGGGTACCAGAGAAGCGGAACTGTCATGAATTCCGATTCCGGCTTTGATTCTTTTTCCATCAAGATTAATATCAAAGGATGTTTCATTTCCGCAGGGGGGCGGGAGTATTATCCCTTCTTCAGAAAGCCATTCATCATATTTAAATTCATCATAATTCCATAATGCCGTATGGCATCCAATGCTTGTATATTCCGATACAATCTTGCCGGTAAATAGATATGAGAAATAGTTGGGCAGATGGAGAATATGCTTAACATTATTATAAAGAGCCGGTTTCAAATGCTTTAACCGGAAAATCTGTAATCCGGAATTAAGAAGGCCCAGATCCGGAGATGCGATTCTGCGGAAAAAGTCATTATTCCTGTTAAACCTTTCCGCAAATAGTTCTTTTATTTCCGCTTCAATGGGTTTAAGATAATTATAAACGGGGGCACACCTTTTTCCATCTGCATCAAGAAAAACCAATGTCGCTCCGTAGGTTGAGAAATTGAGACGGGTAATTTCATATTTTCTTTCTGCAATGGTTTTTCTCAGCTGCCCTCTGAGCCAATCTTCAACTTTTCCGATATCGTCGCAAGGAAATCCGTCATCATCCAAAGTTTCTTCAAATGAAATTTCTTCCTGATGCAGAAGTTCGAAACCTTCTCCAAAAAGGAGGAATTTCTTATTCGTCTTGCCGATATCGAAAACGGCAGAAGCCTTTATCATTATCCTCTCCCGCTCAGTACTTCCTCTTCATACTGTTTAATTATCTTTATGTAATCTGCCCCGGCAGGTACTCCCGATTTTTCGCAGTAATAATCCCAGACACTGCCTACAGGGAAAGTCTTAAGCTCTTCAAGGAGGGCGAGTTTTTCAAAATTGCGCCCTTCGTTTTCATAG
>JAEXUB010000045.1 GCA_023453125.1 Bacteroidota bacterium | reverse complement strand
AATTTCATCTTCAGGATAGCCGATATTAGTAAGTGCGCCCCTGTTCAGGTATTTGAACTGAAGTGTGTTCATGTCGAATACATAAATTTCATTAAGGCTATTCTCTATAATGTCCAGAAGTCTGAATCTTTCCTGTTCTGCGGCTTTCTGTTCTGTTACATCTCTTATGATTCCGAAAACAATATTTCTCTCCCGGTCGTATTCGGCAATTGAGTGGACGTCTTTAATTTCTCCGGTATCGGCAGTTTTAATTTTAAATTCAACATTATAGGGAATATTGTTCCTCACCAGCTCAACCATTGCGTCATCGAGCATTGGGCGGTATTCTTTAAGCGGAATCTCTTTTATCATATCATATGTAATTGAGCCTGAATAGAGCCCGTAAACCTTCATCGCGCCGTGCGAAGCAATAACCGTCCGGTCTTTTAAATGGACTTCCCAGTTCCCTGATTTAGAGGCGAGTTCTGCTCTGCTTAGCCGGGCTTCGCTCTGCGTAACCATTTTTTCGGCAAGGTATTCAGTTGTCTGATCCCGGAAAGTGAGCACAACCCCTTCTATATCCCCCTTTTCATTTTTAACCGGGGAACCGCTGTCGGCTATTGGAATTTCTCTTCCGTCTTTTGTAATTAAAAGAGTATGGTTTGCAAGTCCTACAATTATCCCTTCCCTTAATACTTTGTGTACCGGATTTTCAACTGTATTTCTTGTGTCGGCATTGATAATTTTAAAAATATCCTCAAGAGGAATTCCGATTGCATCTTTTTCTTTCCAACCGGTAAGCTCTTCGGCAACGCAGTTCATCTGGATTACGCGCCCGTCGTTGCCGACAGTTATTACACCGTCTCCAATGCTGTACAAAATCGTTTTAAATTCCTCGTGATGTTTGCGCAGAGCCTGTTCGCTGACGAACAATTCTTTATACAGGTTCCTCTGCCGGTAATGATAAAACCAGAGAATTCCGAATCCGATAGTGATAATTAATACAGACGTAACAATAAATGTAAAAGCCATTCTTACATTTAGTTCGCCGTAAATTTCCGACCTGTCAATTTTTGCAATAAGAAACCATCCGGTGCCGGGAATAGAGCTTGAATAAGAAAGAACTTCTTTCTCCCTGTAATCGAGCCCTTCGGTTAGTCCTGTTTTCCCTAACACTGTTTGTACAGCCACAATTTCTTTGTTGCCAAGCGGTTTTTTTACTGCCAGAGCGCTGTTCTTTATGTGCCGTAATTCGTTGAGGAATACCACACTGTCCTGCTCTTTTCTTATTAGCATTGTTTCGGAACTGCCGCTTGGAATCGGCCACGACTGCATAAGAGGAAAAAGATATTTATAAGGGTCTATTCTGAAAATAATGAGACTGTTTATTCTTCCATTCTTTTCCTTTAAAGGAGCTATAATATCAAGATGAATAGTATTGTGCCCGGGGCATTTATAAAAATCGGAGAAAATAATTTTACCGGAACGTAAAGATTCCTCTATTTTCTTTCTGGTTACCGGAAAAATTTCAACATCATCATTAATGCCGGAAAGTATTACATCTCCGGCCGGATTAACGAGAATTACATTCTGGTATGAATAGCTTTTTTTTGTAATTTCCAGCCGGTTAATAATTGATTCCTTAACGTTTTTATCCCCGCTGCCTTTTAGGTAAGTATTAACCCCTTCAATGAAAAGGGGGGAGTTAGAATAAACAGTTGCATCACCTCGTCTTTCTTCAAGCCAGGATGTAAGCTGAGAAACTTTAAGGTCTGCAATTGCCTTTATGATATTCTGTTTCTCTCTCTTTAATCCCTTTTCTTCATTTTTGTAGTATATCAGTCCGCTTATTGTGAATGCACAGCTAATAACAATTAGCAGTAAGATTGCATGCCATTTTTTAAACACAATTTTTCTTTCAGCCATTAAATTTTTCCCGTATTGAGTTAACCGAATTTAAAAATGGATCCCAGTTCACATCAAAAGATAATATACTCATTAAGTCTTTTTTATTCAAAAAATAATTTGAAAAATAAATCAAATTCAAACTATTTTAATTCTTAATTGTTTGAATATCAATTAAGTATCCAACCCGAAATCAGCTAGGCGGTCAATTTAATTTCCCAAAGATTGCCCGTTTCCATATTTATATAATCGGAATATTTCCCCCGGGCTTTAGTGAAGTTATTACGGTTCTGCCCCCGTTTTTAATTCTTTGGAGTTACATTTTTTCCCTTTTACTAGTCGCTGGTGCCATATTATCTTCATTTGTCGATGAAATATGTCGTTTGTCTCATTCTAAGAAATTTTTTGAAAAAGGATGAATTATATATTTATAAGAAAAGTTCTGCTATTACATGTTAGAATATTCTTAAATCGAAAAAGAGAGGAAGAAATGAAAAAAATAAATATATCTTTAGTTCTTATTGCAGCCTTGTTTTTGGCCGCATGCAAAGAAAACAGCGACAGCATTGTTGCTCCTGCTAATTCTTTAAATACGGCCGGTTCCTCAGTTCAGGGGGGACAGGGAGGCGGAGTACAGAAAGAAGAGTTGAATGTACCTTCGGAAATAACTTATTCATTAAACGGATCCAATTTAAGCGTTTCCTGGCAGTCTGTAGAAGGTGCGTCGGGATATCAGATTGTATTCACACAGGGAGGGCTCTCCTCAATTCAGCTAACCGAAAACAGATATTCGGTTGAATTGAACAGCGGAAGCTATGCTTTTAAAATAAGAGCTCTGGCTCCACAGCCGGGACAAATATTAGACAGCCCGTTCAGTTCTGAAACATTATTTACTGTTAACGACAAACTATCTGATACAACTCCTCCTGTTATAACTTATACATTAGTATCAGCATCAATTCCGGGAACGGGGGGATGGTATAAGAATGATGTTCTTGTTAAGTTTTCGGCATCAGATCCGGAATCGGCAGTTACAAGTGTTACACCTGACGTTAATGTTAATACGGAGGGAATTCAGACTGTTACAGGAACAGCATATAATGCTGCAGGCTTAAGTGCATCGGTATCAGTTGAAGTAAAATTGGACAAGACCATACCGGCAGTATCCATTACTGCTCCTGAATATGCTATTATGGGAGGTTCAGTAAATCTGAGCGGCTCGGCATCTGATCTTTTATCGGGATTGAATTCAGCCCTTCTTTCAATAAACGGGGCCTCACAGCAGAATGTAAGCGGAAGCTTCAATAATTCGTGGACCCCTTCTTCAACGGGAGAATTCACAGTCTCTCTTGATGCAAAAGATAACGCGACTAATACAGCCTCGATATCAAAATCGGTAAAAGTAGTTTATCAGTTCAGCGGATGGCGCCAGCCGGTAGTGAATACCTCAAAATCATTTAAGAGCGGCAGTATGCTTCCCGTTAAATTTATTGTTACCGACGCAAACGGAAAACCGGTTACTTCCGGATTAAATGTACTTGTAACGGTTGGTTCGGTTTCGGCTAATGCGGTTCTTGATGACGCGTCAACCGGTCAGTGGAAAGCTGAAATTAAACTCGCAGGCTCAGGCTCCCAGACGGTATCATTAAGCGGGAATATAACTCCCTCATCATTAGAAATTACAGTTAAACTGTAAGAGCACTCTCTTGCGCCGGACCCCAAAAGTCCGGCGTTTTTATTTTATCTTTCTTAAGAATCTGCTGTAACGCTGGCTCACCATAACAGGTTTTTCAATCCCGTTCAAAAAAACCTTATAACAGTTGTTAGGGGTCTTTTCAAATTTCAGAATATATTCCATATTTATTATAATTGAACGGTGAACACGGAGAAAATTCTGATTTGGCAATGATGATTCCCAGCTTCTCATTGTACGCCTCATTAAAAAAGATTCATTGCCAGATGTAAAGATTTTTGAGTAATCCCTGTCCGATTCAATCATTATAATATCTGCGACTTTAATGAACCTGATTGTGTCTCTCTGCTCAACTCTGATAAGTGATGAGTTCTCGAGTTTCTTTTCATCTTCGTTCGAGGCTAGGTTTTTAACATTAGATTCTATTATGTGCATAATTTCCTTTTCAACATCTGTCTGATGCGTAAACTCTTCTCTCTTTTTAATCTGGGTATCTATGGCCGAAAGAAGCTCTTTTCTGGTAAAAGGTTTTGTAAGGTAATCATCGGCTCCCAATTCCATACCCCGCCTTACGTCTTTGCGGTCTGCTACGGCGGTAAGGAAAAGGAACGGGGGTACCTTTTTGGCGGGAAGTTCAGACCGGAGTTCCGCAAGAATATCAAATCCGCTTTTCTCGGGGAGCATCACATCGCATAAGATAATGTCTACACTGTTGTTCAAGATATCGTCGGTTACATTTTCCCCGGTTTTGTTGGAAAGTGTTGAGAATCCTTCCTTGCCGAGAATGAAAAGAATATTTTCTCTTATCGATGTGTCATCTTCAATTACGTAAATTGTTTTGCTCATAAAAGGAAACCGTAAATAATTGGAGTCTAATATAAACTTTAAGGTTAAAAATCAAAAGAGTTCCTCCGGCGGGGCGGAAAATAGAATAAATACTTATTTTAATAAAAATAAAAAGAGGCGGATATGCAGACAATTCTTGGCGCGGTAAGCGCGGTAAGCCGTGAACTGGCTAAAAGCCTGAGCGGTTATTCAAATAATATAAAGCTTGCCGGAAGAAATCCTGATACAGTCAGCGGTACGGAGATAATTCTTAAAGGGGACTTAAGCAATTCTCTTTTTCTGGATGAGGCTGTTAAAGGGAGCGAAATAGTCTATGTTACAATCGGATTCGAATACAAATCGATTATCTGGGAAGAAAAATGGCCCCCCTTTATGGAGAATCTAATTTCAATATGCAGCAGGCATAACGCGAAGATAGTTTTTCTTGATAATATGTATATGTACGGGCACGAATATCTTGCCGATATGAGGGAGGACACTCCTGTGAATCCTGAAAGCAGAAAGGGAAGGGTAAGGGCACGCGTGGCAAATATGCTGATTGATGCAGCGGAAAATGGGGAAGTGAAGGCAATTATTGCACGCGCGGCGGATTTTTACGGCCCCGGCGTTAAAAACAGCGGACTGATGCAGACTGTTTACAAAAATCTTCTTAACAATAAAAACCCGCTATGGACGGGTAATCCCGATAAGATTCATAATTTTACATTCAGCGAAGATATCGGAAGAGGGATGGCTATGCTGGGAAATACGCCTGATGCATATAATGAAATATGGCACCTTCCTGCTTTCCACGAAAAGATTACCGTAAGACGTCTTATTGAAATGTTTATGGAGGAGATGAATGTAGAGAGGAAAATAAATTCAATAGGTCCTGCAGCCCTGACTCTTCTCGGTTTGTTCGTCCCGGTTTTAAAGGAAATAAAAGATGTTTATTATCAGTTCAGCGGGGATTATTTTTTCAACAGTTCAAAATTCAACAGGCGTTTTAATTATACGCCGGTTACTCCGGCTGAGGCCGTAAAAAAAATCATCTGCAGTTAAGAGTTAATATTAAATAATTGTACGGTTTACCTTGCCGGCAGGGTAAAATGGAAAGATGTTCCTTTATCCGGTTCGCTTTCAACCCTTATAGAACCCCCGTTCTGCTCAACCATTTCTTTCACCAGTGTTAATCCAAGTGCAGAACCGGCTTCACCGGCGGTCCCTTTACTGCTTACGGTGCGTCCATCTTTAAAGACATTATCCAGTTTTTCAGCATTCATTCCAATTCCGGTATCCGAGACGGTAATTTCGGCAAAGCCGTTTAATCTGCGCGCTGAAATTATAACACGTCCCCCCGGATTTGTAAACTTAATTGCATTGCCTGTCAGATTGCGGAGTATTGTGGCAAAGGTGTTCTTATCTGCGTAGATATCAATTGAGCCATCTATTACAATTTCAATTTTAATTGATTTATTTTTTGCCGGCGGAATAAAAAGCTGAAGCGTAAATTCTGCTTCCTCTTTAAGGTTAAAGACGCCAAGCCCCTTCCCCTTTTTGCCGGTTTGTATCTTTGCCCATTCAAGCAGGATTTCCAGAAGGCGGTAGGTTGTTCTTGCCTGTGTGTCAAGGCTCTCTAGCAGTTTCTCCCTATCCTGTGCGGGCAGTTCTTCAAATTCGCTGGAGAGGAGCTGAGTTATTCCAATTAAGGATTGGAAGGGGGTCCTCAGATCGTGTGCTATTATGGAAAACAGTTCGTCTTTGGTTCGGTTAAGTTCCTTTAATCCCTGTGTATAGGATTTAAGTTTTTCCTCGGCAAGCTTCTTTTCGGTATTATCCATTAGCTGCACCAGGTAGTTGGATACTTCGCCATTGCTATCTTTAACCGGGGTTATAAGAGCTTCTAGAGAAATGGAACCGGAGCGGGTTGTTTTGTAGAGATTGTGTTTTTTTACTATATCGAAGCTGAAATTAAGTTCATTCCTTATTGCAAAACCTTTTTTTATCAGATCAATTTTGGCCGCGGGAAGATTCGGATCGTCGAATAATCTGAAGCCTTTTAATTCTTCCGGAGCTTCTATACCAAATAACTCTATACAGGCCGGATTTATGTCTATCAAATTTCCCTCATTGTCGTATAACTCAATGGCAATGGGGGAACTGTTGTATATTACACTGAAATGTTCGGAACTAAGTTCTGTTGGAAGGGATGGGGGTATTAAAGAATCAACCATAATTCTCCGGCATATTAACTTTAATTTTGTTGTTTGCTGTTTTTCTCTCCTGAATACAAGATAAAAGATAAATCTCGAAAAATCAAGGTTTAAAGAGTCTAGCCTGTTTTTAATCTGATTTTTAGAAAAGCCGGCAAGTCAGTAAATGGATTTGGTACAGCGTGAAAATAAACAGATTGCTTATTTAAATTTTAAGTAATACTTTAATCTCACACTTCCTTCAAATATGCATCAATGCCGGAAGTTGAAAAGATTCAGAGAATTATCGGACGAAAGAGAATTCAGGAAATATTTATTAATAGATAGCTTTCAGGCCGGTTACAGGCGGAATAAAAAACAGTTTGAAAATTTTTCAACGAGGCGCAAATGAAACCTTTTAAACTTTTACTTTTACTATTAGTAGTGTCTTTTACCTCTGTTTATTCGCAGAACGGGGGATATGCCGTTAAATTCAACGGCACTAACGGATATGCATCCGCGACAATCAATCCCGGCGTAAGCAGTGGTACGGCTACATTTGAAGCATGGTTCACCACTGAGTCTATAACGGCAGGGACTGTTCTAATTGCAGATCTCCGTTCAATTTCGGGAGCCAATAGCAGGCGCCGTGTTCTCCCTTATCTTGATTCCGGAGTAATTTGGATTATGTCCGCTCCAAATGTTGATAACGATGCCAATTCCATAAACCAAAGTACAGGAATTACAATTACCCCGAATGTATGGTATCATATTGCCGTTACAATAAATAACACTACCTTAAAAATGTATGTTAACGGGAAGTTGTATGTTACAGCCAATCTAACCGATTCATATGCAATGACCGGGGATGACCGGCTGATTCTCGGTTCAAATTATGAGAATAACGCATACTATAATACAAAAGTAGACGAAGCCAGGGTATGGAATACAGAAAGAACAGTTGCCCAGATAAATGCTAATATGTTTAAAGAATTAACCGGAGCAGAACCGGGGCTCCTAGCTTACTATAAAATGTCAAACGGTGCAGGAGCCACTATAAGCGATAATTCTACGGGGGGATATAATATGACTCTTAACGGGGGTTATACCTGGATTACCTCTGCGGCATTTGCAGATCCGTTCGGCTCATTGTCCTTTGACGGAACAGATGATTATGTGGATTGCGGGAACGGGGCAAACGTTATTTTTAACGGAACCCAGAGCTTTTCTGTAGAGGCCTGGGTAAAACCAACTGCCGCTGTGTGGGGATCAATAATTTCCAAATTCCAGCACTCCGCCACACACGAAGGATACAGCCTTGAGATGTTTTCCGATTATAGAATAACATTGCTAATCGGGAATAACTGGTCCGATTGGAATGCATATTCTTCCAATTCTGCTCTTACCCCTAATGAGTGGAGTCATATTGCGGCAACGTACGACGGTTCGACAGTTAAGATTTACATAAACGGCAGGCTTGATGCAAGCGGTGCCTGGACGAACGGCGTAACCGACCCGGGAACAAACCTTGTAATCGGTGCAAGAATGGGAACGGTTACTTTCTCAACATTTTTCTCTGGACTGATAGACGAAGCGCGCGTATGGGGAAGTGCCAGAACAGAGGCGCAAATTAGAGAGACTATGTTAAGGCCCCTGGTTGGAGATGAAGCAGGTTTAAGAGCCTACTACCGGTTTGATGAAGGTGAAGGGAACTCGGCTTACGACCTTTCGGGCAATGCATACACCGGCACATTCGTGAGCAGTCCCGTTAGGTCTTCAGAAAGCGGTTATAATGTGTGGGTTGGCGGAAACAGCACTTCCTGGAGTACGGGAGCTAACTGGTCAAAAGGCGCTGCCCCCACTTCCGGCCAGAGTGCGGGATTATATAAATGGGCTCTCGGGAATGAAGCATCAATCAGCACAAATCCCACAGTAGGCAATCTTCTTATTTCTTCTACCGCAGCGCCCACATTAAGCTCCGGAATAACTGTTAACAAAAATCTATTGCTTGAAAACAATCTGAATTTAAATGGAAACGATATAACACTTGGCACGGCCGCTTATCTGGTTGAAGGAGCGGGAAAACTCTCCGGAAATACCGGATCAATTTCGACTACAAGAAATATAAATAATGTGTCCTCTTTGAACGTAGCGAACCTGGGGCTGCAGATTACAACCGCTGCCAATATGGGCTCAACCACAATTAAAAGAGGGCATACTGTTCAAACGGGTAATTCCAATTCTTCAATTCAAAGGTATTTTGATGTTACCCCGACAACAAATGCAGCCTTGAATGCAACCTTTGTATTTAATTATTACGATTCGGAATTAAACGGACTTACTGAAAATACGCTTGCACTCTTTAAGTCAACCGATAGCGGTACCAATTGGACAGCACAGGGGGGTACTTTAAACACAGGTACAAATACAGTAACAAAATCGGGAGTAGCATCTTTTTCGAGATGGACACTCGGTTCTACAGCGGCAACGCTTGAGGGAATACCGGCTGCTCCGGTTGAAAGCGCCGCTACCGGCGTTACCGGTACCGGATTTACTGCAAA
>JAEXUB010000099.1 GCA_023453125.1 Bacteroidota bacterium | reverse complement strand
TTAATGAGCCCGATTTTATAAAAGTAATTAAAGGGGCGAATTTAAGCGGTAAGACTTCTCTACTTGAGGAGATTGCTTATAATTTCGACGGGGTTGTTCTGATTTCTACAGCCGATTTTCAGCCGGGCATTCCGCAATGGAAATCATTCCTTTCAAAAATCCTCTTTTCGGAGAATATTTACAGGGCATTGGGAAGTTTTCTTATTAACCGCATTCAAAAAGTTATACAGGAAGAACCGGAAAATCTAATTGATGAACTTAAGTCAATCTTTATAAATCTTTCTCAAAGGGCAAAATTTACAATTTTCTTTGACGATTTTAATAAATATGACCCGATGACTATTCAATTTCTTGTTCAGATACTTCCTATTTTCCTTGTGAACAAGATAAGGACAGTAATAATAGAGAATGAGAATTACCCGGCTTGTACAGATTTAATCACTCCTCCGATAATCAGAAGCCTGGATCCATTCACGGAAGAGCAGGTTCACTCTCTTTTATATAAATCTTTTAAGGATGATTTTCCATATGAGGAAATAACCAGGCTTATTTATCAGAACTGCGATCTGTATCCCGGGGCAATTCTTGCTTTTATTAAAGACCTTATTTATCTGCGCGCCATAAAGTTTACACCAAAAGGAATTATATCGGACAGCCTTCCGGAGAAAATTGAGATACTAAAGAAAAACCAGTTTATGTTCTACGAAGCCCGTCTGCAGGATTTCAGTAAAAAGGAACTAGAACTGCTTGATTACCTCTCTCTCTTCGAAATCAGCATCAACAGGGCGCAGATTGATGAATTATTCGGTGAAAAAATTGAGAAACCTGATTATTACCTGAATCTTTTCATCGGAAAGAAAGTATTAACCGAAGCTGCTAATCAGGTAATAGGCTTTTCATCAACCGGATTAAAAGATTACATCTACGGGCGGATAAAAAACAAGAAAGTTAAGCACCGTTTTCTGGGTAAAAGAATAATTGAGATAGGCATTGAATTGCCCAAGACCGAGATTGCACGGCAGTTTGAATGTGCCGGCGATATCGATTCTGCATTCAGGACGACGATTGACTACATAAACGATATTTCGAAATATGAAACATACCGGTATCAGCTTACAGTACTGAAAAAAATAAGCGTTAATAAACTCAATTCAAATCAGAAAACGGAATTGAATATAAAACTCGCTGAAGTGTTTTACAGGCTGGGGGATTTGAAATCTGCATTTGAACTAATAAGCGGATTGCTGGCGGAGGGAGCGCTTTCAGAAGAGACAGAAAATCTTTTGAAACTGCGGTTAGGCGAATGTCATGTCGGTCTCGGCAAGATTGAGGAAGGCGTTAAAGTATACACAGAACTGCTGGAATCAGTTAAGTCAGATAAACAGCTTCTTGAAATCGGGTATGAGATTGCCTCTGCACAGTCCTATGCCGGTGAAATAGACAAGGCGGAAGAAAGACTTAAGAAAATAACTGAGAGCCGGGAAATTTATCCTGAATTAAAGGCTAAATGCCTTAATCTTCTGGGCATAATTGAAGCGCATTACAGGAATAATGTTAAAACGGCTGTTAATTATTTTAAGGATGCTCTGGAAATCTATTCAAGTGAACAGATGCCCTTAAAAGAGGCTCAGGTTACAAAAAACATCGGCAATGTCTATTATATGGAAGGAAATTATACCGATGCCGAAGTATATTGGAGCAAGTCGCTGAATAAAAATCTCGAAATCGGCAATCTTGAAGAGGAAGCTACACTGCTTAATAACTACGGCGTCCTTTTCTTTAAGAATCTGGATCTTGAAAAGGCAATTGAAAATTACAAAAGGGCTCTTTCGATATATAAGAGTCTCGGACGCCGTTTCGGCGAGGGTTTAGGATACTCCAATCTGGGAGAGACCTATTATTATGCTTCCGAATATGACGAGGCTCTCCTTAGCCTTGACCGCGCCAAGGTGATTTTCCAGGAAATAGGGGATATCGGGGAAGTCTGCGAGGTGCTTCTGTTGAAAGGATATCTGCTTAAGAGCGTAAATGATATTCCCGGATTAATTAAACTGGCAGAGGAATACAGAGAACTCTCGGCATCAAAGCAGCTCGGTTCAAAAGAGCTTATTCATCTTAGGTTGCTGGAAATATTTGAAAATTCCTCCGATTTTAATTCAACTCTCGATTCATTAATGAAGATAAAAGAAGAGTATTTTAATTACGGAGAATTCAACCATTTTCAGAAGGTTACTTTAATTCTTTGCGAATATCTCATAGCAAACAAAAAAATAAATCTTGCCCAGGATGTAATTAAATCGGAAGATTTTATTGATACAATTCAGGATACCCCTTATTTTAAAGCATATGAAAGATTCCTTTCGGGTAAAATATCTTATGAAATGAAAGATGATACCCTTAAGAGCAATCTGGAGTATTATGAAGAGGCATATTCAATACTTCACGATTGCAGTATAACTGAATTAACCTGGCGTAATATAGGGGCATTGGCAGAAGCATATATGGATAGAGGCAACATAAACAAGGCAATAGAATATATACACCTCACAAAGTCGCTGCTGAATCATATTTCTATGAATATTAAGGATATACGTCTCCGCAGTCTTTATTTATCTGCGCCCGAAAGAAAATCTACAATAGAGAAATTAAACATTTGGGAATCATTTATTAAATGACAAAAGGGAATATTGAATTCAGGATATATTCCGAGGCGATGGATACCTCTCTTATTAAAATCGCCTTCCGGCAGCTTGATCTGAGCAATATTCCGCTCGTTGAGGGGAGTGTAGCTGAATTTAATCCCTCCGAAAGAGAGATTTCTGTTATATGCATTCGTTCCCTGGATGAAGATATAATTAATAGCGCTTTTACCTCTTTAACAGATGAAAGAAGAATAATAATTGTAACCGATTCCGAGGATATTATTCTTGCATCTACGCTTGCCCGTCTCGGTTTCAGGGAAATTTTCGTTTTTCCCTATGAACTGCAGAAATTTAAGAATTATCTGGCCGAAGTAATTGAACAGGAGATAATTTCTGCAGAAAAGTCTGCTGCCGGTAAAAGGAGCGCCGATTTCGAATCAATTATAGGGACCTCTCCCGAATTTCAGGGGACATTAAACCTGGCGCAAAAAGTTGCAAAGAATGCAGATGTAAGCATTCTCATACTGGGAGAGACGGGAACAGGCAAAGGACTTTTAGCCCGTGCAATACATGAAAACAGCGAAAAAGCCGGGTCTCCTTTTGTTGATATTATCTGTACTGCAATTCCGAGTACACTTTTGGAATCGGAATTGTTCGGTTTCGAGAAGGGAGCATTTACAGATGCCAGGGAAAGAAAACTGGGTTTGCTTGAACTCGCAGAACAGGGTACAGTGTTTCTTGATGAAATTGGGGATCTTGGACTTGAAATTCAGGCCAAATTGCTGAAAGCATTAGATAATAAGGTGATTAGACGGCTTGGAGGTGTAAATGATATTTCTATTAATGCAAGAATCATAGCAGCTACAAACAGAAATCTTGAAAAACTTGTTGAAGAAAAGCTTTTCAGGGATGATCTTTATCACAGGCTGAATGTAATAACAATTAAGATTCCTCCTCTTAGAGAAAGAGGAAATGATGTAATTCTCCTTGCGGAGCATTTTCTAAAAGAATCTTCTCAAAAGTTTAACAAGCCGAATTTCAAGGTTACCGGCGAGTTGAAGGATTTCTTCCAATCCTATCCTTGGCCTGGAAATGTACGTGAACTTAAAAATGCAATTGAAAGAGGAGTGCTGCTTGCCGAGAATAATATTCTTTCAGTTAAAGACTTTTTCAATGTATCTAAAGGGAAAAGCCAGATTAGCAGCGCAAAATCTACAAATATCCTCCTAGATATCGATTTCAAGCAGAACGACCTCGATTCCATATCCAAAGCATACGCACAGGAAGTTCTTAAAAAGATGGAAAACAATAAATCGAAAACAGCCCAGATTCTGGGAATCTCGCGTCCAAAGCTGGATAAACTGCTTCAATCTTAGTAAAAATTTTTTACAATCTACGCCATTGTAAATTATTTTTACAGTAATAATTACCATTCAAAAAAAATACCCTCAAAATTAAGCAGAATTCAAATCTTTTTTAGTGGCATTTCTATTGCCTTAATAAGGTAGTTTTAATATTGAGAGGGAAAAAATGAAAAGATTCAGCGCTATTTTAATTGCAGTCCTAATATCAGTTCCATTATTGGCTCAATCAGTTCAGAATATTGAACAGCCGGCACGTTATAAGGTTATTCAGAAAGAAATAACTCTTCTGCCTGAATCAAATTCAGGTATTAAAGAAGAAGGCGCTGTTCTTTTAATGAGTAATAAGTCTAATGCTCAAATAGAGAGTTTGGGAGGAGAAAGCCGTCTTGGATGGACAAGATCAAACTCACAGATTGCTAACCTCGGCGATACAGGGGATAGCCGCTTAGGTTGGACAAGATCAAATTCACAGGTTGCTAACCTCGGCGATACCGGCGACAGCCGTTTAGGTTGGACAAGATCAAACTCACAGGTTGCCAATCTTGGCGATACAGGGGACAGCCGTTTAGGTTGGACAAGATCTAAATCACAGGTAGCCAATCTCGGTGATACAGGCGACAGCCGTTTAGGTTGGACAAGATCTAACTCACATCTAGAAAAAAAAGGAG
>JAEXUB010000003.1 GCA_023453125.1 Bacteroidota bacterium | reverse complement strand
CCGGCATCAATCAGGTCAATTTCGCCGTTGGCATATTTTATTATTCCGTATCCGGTAAATAGAGTTCCCGGATCCACTCCGAGGATAATCATTTTATATCAGCGTTATTCTTTAAAATCGGCGTTGCTGTATACGTTCTGCACATCGTCGCATTCTTCAATTGCTTCAATAAGCTTAGATACCTTTTCGGCTTCTTCCCCCGAAACGGCAATAAGGTTTTTTGCCACCCATTGAAGGGATGCGTTTTCAACTTTAAATCCCTTTTCGGCTACGGCTTTTCTTACAGGTTCAAAAGATTCAATTGCGGTTGTTACAATAAAGAAATCCTCTTCTGTCTGAAGGTCATCGGCGCCTGCTTCAAGAATTATTTCCATCACATCGTCTTCCGTTTTCCCTTCTTTATGGATTGTAATAACCCCTTTGCGGTCAAACATCCACAAGACCGAGCCCGATTCCCCCATATTGCCGTTGTTCTTTGTAAAGTGATGCCTTATTTCGGCAACTGTCCTGTTCTTATTATCCGTAGCGCATTCAACCAGAACCGCTACTCCTGCGGGGGCATATCCTTCATAAGTAATTTCGGTATATGTAACTCCTTCAAGTTCGCCGGTAGCCTTTTTAATAGCGCGGTCTATGTTATCTGCCGGCATATTGGCCCCTTTGGCATTGTCGATTGCCAGCCTCAAACGGGGATTGCCTGCCGGGTCGCCTCCCCCCTGTCTGGCTGCAATAGTAATTTCCTTAATGAGGCGGGTAAACATATTCCCCCTCTTTGCGTCTGCTGCTGCTTTCTTTCTCTTAATGGTAGCCCATTTTGAATGGCCCGACATACAACAACTCCCTGAAATTTATTTTACAATTAAATCTTTCAATCTGATCTGTGGATAAGTTTTTCCGTCTTTACATACAGTTTCGATGGTAAATACAATATCGATGTAATTTTTATCTTTATCAAGTTCGCTCATAAAAGCGCCCAGGTTAAACCCGATTGCATCGAAGACCTTTTCGCTCCCCGCCTGTTTTAAAGTTGTAATAAGATGGTTGGTGCCCACAATGCGCGGGGGATAAACCATCTTAACATTCTCAGCCATAAACATAGGCCTCATATTACCGGGGCCGAACGGTGCAAACTGGTCCAGTATGCGAAGGAACTTAGGCGTTATATCGGCAAAGTGGATTTTGCTGTCAATAAGAATCTCCGGCACCCTCACATCCTCGTGCCTTATCTGTGTATGAAGAATATCATTAAATCTTCTTCTGAATTCATCAATATTCTTAATATCGATAGCCAGTCCTGCAGCGGCTTCGTGCCCTCCGAACTGAAGAAGAATATCTTCGCAGCTCTGAAGAGCCTCATAGATATTGAATCCGTTAGCGCTTCTTGCAGAGCCCTTGGCAACGCCGTCAATTGTGGTAAGCATAACGGCAGGGCGGTGGAATTTTTCTACCAGACGCGATGCTACTATACCTATTACTCCCGGATGCCAGTTATTGTCGTGAAGTACAATTCCCATATCACGGTCAAGGTCAAAGCAGTCGGCAACCAGTTCCATAGCGTGTGTAAAGGTAACTTCGTCAATTTTTCTGCGCTGCGCGTTTTCATCTTCAAGAATCTGCGCCAGCTCAACTCCTTTGGCGGGATCGGATGTGGTAAAAAGGTCAACTGCGCGGTTTGCGTCACCAAGCCTTCCAACAGCATTAATTCTGGGCGCAATTGAGAACACTATTTGTCCGGCAGATAAATTCCCCGGTTCAAGCTTTGCTGCTTTCATCAGAGCGTAAATGCCGGGACGCGGATTTCGGTTAATCAGGTCGAGTCCTTCTTTAACAAGAATCCTGTTTTCATCCACAAGAGGGACTATATCTGCAGCCCCCGCAAGCGCTACAAGGTCAAGATACTTGAAAGGGAGATCCTTCTTTCCGATGCGCGATGAAACGGCAAGCGCAAGCTTAAAAGCGACTCCCGCACCGGAGAGGTACTTAAAGGGATAGCTGCACCCGCTTGTAAGCGGATCAAGAACAGCATGCGCATTAGGAAGCACTTCCTTCGGCTGATGGTGGTCGCAGATTATTGTATCAATGCCGAGTTTATTGCCATAATCGACTTCCTCAACAGCGGTAATACCGCAGTCAACGGAAATCATTAATTTAATTCCTCTTTCTTTGAACAGATCTATACTCGAAATAGATACACCATATCCTTCCGTCAGGCGGTTCGGGATATAGGTATCAACATCGGCTCCGAGTTCTTTGAGGAATAAATACATAAGGGCTGCCGAACAGGTTCCGTCGACATCGTAATCCCCGTATATAATTATTTTCTCATTATTCGTAACGGCATTAATAACCCTTAGCGAAGCCTTTTCCATTCCCCCCATCAGATAAGGATCATAAAGAGAATCCAGAGTAGGGCGGAAATATTTTTTAGCCTCGAAATAGTTAGTAATTCCACGCTGAATTAATAAGCCGGCGAGTATGTTAGAAATATTCAAACTATCCGAAAGAGCAAGTACAAGCTGCTCATCCGGAGGGTCGGTTATCTTCCAACGGTTTTTTGACATATGTTTTAACCGCAGAAGACTTACTGATAACACAGGTCTGTAAGCCGAATTCTGTAACCCGTCATAGACGGGCGGCAATTATTTGTCTAGCTACGGCATTACTGCCGTAATCGAGCGGTTTACCCGAAGGGTATAAAAGCGAACAACTCTCTCTTCCAATAGGAAGAACCCTTCTGCTTAACCTTGCTCCGGGAGGGGTTTACCTTGATCCGTCATAGACGGATTCTCAAATGAGACCTTCTGCATTACTGCAGAAGCGGTAGGCTCTTACCCTGCCTTTTCACCCTTGCCCGCATTAAATGCGGGCGGTATATTTCTGTGGTACTTTCCGTAACCCACTGCTTACGCAACGGATCCCCGGGGGTTACCCGGCTCCCTGTTCTGTGGAGTTCGGACTTTCCTCTACTCTCGTAAACAGGAAACAAGTAGCAATTGCCCAACCTGCATCATCAATAAATCTTCCACCTTCTTTATTTATTTAATAATTATTTAACTTCTCATTGATTTAAATATAATAAATTTTTTCTCACTTAACACTCCCAAGTGTAACGAAAACATATAATTAGTTAATTAGGAGAGGTGGCTCCTGAAATCCGGTTTGCATTTTTAAAGGAGCGTCTATCCTTTTTTTTTGCGGGGTCAAGTTAGACATATATTACAGATCATAATAAGCTGGTCTGTCCTATTTTGTTACCGGGGATGCGGGATAAATGGGATATAATGTCGGAATGGGAGATAAAAAAAAGCCCCGCATTAGCGGGGCTCTTTTTGGAGAAATTTATGCGTGATGATGCTGGGCTGCCAGCTTCTTTTTGCGGGTGAATGCGTATGTAATTGCAGGTACAACCCATAAAGTTAAAATGGTAGAAACAAGCAAACCTCCGACGGAAACAACTCCCAGCGGGGTTCTCATTTCAACGCCGGCGTCCCCGATTCCAAGCGCCATAGGAAGCATACCAAGAATAAGAGCCATCGTTGACATAACTATCGGACGCAGTTTTGTTGGGGCTGCCGCAATAAGAGCCTCCCTTAAATCCATACCGTTTTCCCTTACAAGCTGGTTGGCATAGTCCAGAATCAGAATAGCGTTGTTAACCACAATACCTACAAGCATAACTATAGCCATAAGTGAGGTAATGCCGAAAGAGATGCCGGTTAAATACAATGCCGCAAACACACCTATCATAGCCAGAGGCATTGTTAAAAGGATATAAATCGGCTGAACAAAGCTTTCCAGAAGTGCAGCCAGAAGCATATATGTAAGAATCATAGCAAGAGCAAACGCAAAGAGCATATCCACAAGCATTTCGTTCATCATTCTGGTATTGCCCCCCCAGGTAGTCTTGTAGCCTGTGGGCATTTTAATCTCTTTAAGCCTTTTTTCAATCTCGTTGGTTACGTTGCCAACTGGAACATCCGTGGCAGGAGAGCCGGTAAAGAGAATAGCGGTATACTTATCCGCGTGAAGAATCTTTGTATACCCCTGTGTGAATTTAAGGTCGGCAACATCGGCAAGACGGTAAACAACTCCTTTTGAAGAAACAATCGGAATGTTCTTTATTTTTTCAGGAGAATTTACCGATTCATCCGTCATTGTAACCGTAATATCATATTCATTCCCCTTTTCACGGTATTTTGAAGATTCCATTCCTTCAATCGAAGAGCGGAGAGTGAGTGCAATTTCCTGTGCTGTTAAGTTGGCTTCGGTCATCATCTCCCTCTTTGGATAGACGGTAATTTCCGGTTTCCCCGCGCGGGAACTGTTATCGAAGTTTATTAATCCGGGAGTAGTTTTAACTTTTTCTACTATCTCATTCTTTATTTCCTCAAGCTTTGCGAGATCCTGCCCCTGCAGATAGAATTGAATGGGTGCGCCTCCCGCACCGGAATCGGAACCGTAGCCTACTGTAATTCTTGCATTAGGAATACCGGCAAGGTCCTTAACCAGAATATTAATCATATCCTTCAGCTTAATATTCCTTTCCTTAACATCAACTATCTGAACATCCATTCTGGCCATATTAGCGCCTGTGCTCAGTTCGCTGATAGCGCCCAGGTTAGTAATAATATGTTTTATTTCGGGATGAACTTTAATCTTATCCTCTATCTGCTTAAGGGACTTTGCTGTTTCCTCCAGATTATATCCTTCGGGCAATTCAACTTCAATCTTAATTTTGCCGTCGTCGAACTGGGGAATAAACTCCACGCCGATGCGGGGGCCGAATATCATTGCCGAAAGTATAAATGCGCCAATTGAAGAAACAAATACAATTACGCTTCTCTTCTTGTTTGCAAGAATATAATCAAGTGATTTTTTATATAGCACCTCCCACTTATCATAAATGCCATTCATAAAATCGGAGAAACGGCTTTTCTTCTCTACCTTGGGAAGAATAAGCGAAGAGAGCATAGGAGTAAGCGTAAAAGAGAAGAAGAGGGAGAAAATTGTTGCAAATGTCGCCGCAAGAGCAAGCTCCACAAGAAAACGGCCGATAAGAGAAGACATATTTGCAATCGGGAGGAACACTACAAGGTTGGTTAATGTAGATGCCATAACCGCAACGGTTACTTCCTTTGTTCCCTTATATGCCGCTTCCTTATTGTCATTTCCCATCGCTTTGTGACGGTAAATGTTTTCGATAACTACTATCGAGTTTGCTACAAGCACGCCAATTGTAACCGATATACCCATCAGTGACATCATATTGAATGACAGCCCCCACGCCTTCATAAGCATAAATGTTGCAATAATTGATGCCGGCATTGAAAGGGCAACCACAAATGTCGGGCGCAGATGCGTAAGGAAGAGGAAGAGAACCAAAGATGTAAAGAGAATGCCCAGATAGATATTGCCGAGCGCGTCGTCTACGCTTGAACGGGTAAATCCGGACTGGTCATTTACAATCTCAATATTCATTCCTTCCGGAAGCGATGCTTTAAGATCGGGAAGCATTTCCTTAACCGCGTCTGCTACTTTTACCACATTACCTTCGGGACTCTTAACGATGCCGAGTTTAACCACGTTTTCGTTTCTGATATTATCTTTCGCATTAAAATAAATTGCTCTCTGTCTTATATCCTTTCCCGAGTCTTCAACTTTTGCAATCTGTCCCAGTTTTTTCGGTCCGAATGCTGTAGGAACCTGAAGGTCTTCCATAGTCTTAAGATTGTTGAACTCCCCTTCCATACGGACAGTATATTCCTGGTCTTTAACCTGGAAATAACCGCCGGGAATATTCATATTATGAGCCTGAAGCACTGCCATAAGCTGAGGCAGAGATACAAACTGTTCGTGAATCTCCCTGTCGTCCAGAACAATTCTTACTTCTCTCTGCTGTCCTCCGGTTATATTAACTTTAGCGACGCCGGGAATCTGGGAGAAACGGTCTTTAAGAGTCTTATCGGCAAATTCATACAATTCCCTCGGATCCTTATTACCGCTGAGAATAATATCCATAATAGGAAAAGCCCTGAAGTCGATTTTCTGTATAACCGGCTTTTTCGCATCGTCCGGAAGGTCATTTAATATCTCATCAACTTTATCCTTCACTTCCTGGTTGGCAATATTAACATCCTTGCCGAGTTTGAATTCGAGAAGGCAAATCGACGCCCCGTCCAGCGAATAGGATTCAATTCTAAGAAGTTCACTTACTGTTGAAACCGCGTCTTCAACCCGTTTTGTTATAAGAGTCTCAATTTCTTTTGGACCCGCGCCCGGGTATGTTGTAACTACTGTTATATATGGAATTTCCACATCGGGCATCTCGTTCAGGTTAAGCGAGAAGTAGGCAATTCCTCCGAAAATCAGGAACACGAAAATAATCATCGTGGTCATGATCGGTTTATTTATTGATAATTTTGCAATATCCATCTTTATCTCCTATTGAACCGGTTTTACTTTAGATCCGTCAGCAACCTGTCCGGCTCCTTTAACAATAAGCCTGTCTCCAATACTGAGTCCGCTTTTAACTTCATAATTAATACCGTTCTCTTTTCCTATCTGAATATATTTCTTAACCGCGGCACCGTTATTTTCAACGAATACAAAATATCCGCCTCCATCCTTTTTAACCAGATTGCGGGGCACAACAATCGCTTTTCCGTTCTCGTAAACATTAATCTTAATTTCATACACTGCGCCCGCTTTAAGTTCGCGTCCCGGATTACGGAATTCAGCTTCAACGGCAAAGGACTGCTTGTAAGGGTCAACACTCAATGCAACTTCCACAACCCGTCCGTAATATTTCTTTCCGTTATCTTCAATTACTGCAGTCATGCCTTTTTTAATCATTGCAACTTCCTGGGTTGAAGCATACATCTTTCCCCTCATTCCGTCTACCTGTGCAACTGTAAACAGTGCGGTTTCCCCTTTAACGTTATCCCCTTCCTTAACCATAATTTCGGTAATAACGCCGTCGAACTGGGAATCTACAAAGAGAAGCTGTTTCTGTGCTTCGTAGTTTCTCTTATCTACCAGATACTTGGTTTCCATTCCTTCATAATTGGCTTTAGAAGTTTCCCCTATGTTATAGAGTTCTTTCATTCTTTCGTAATTTCTCTTTGAATCTTCGTATGCCGATTTAGCCTGAACGTATGCGCTTGCCGGTTCGGTCTGCGGGAATTCAACTATAACCTGTCCTTTTGTTACTGCGTCTCCTACTTTGGCATTTATCTTTTCAATCTTTCCGCCAATCAGAGCGCCGCGTGTAGACTGCTTAACGCCGCTGAGTTTAGAGAAATAGGACAGTTCGCTCACAAATGAAGACTGAGCCACCGGTTCAACTGTAACGGGAATTCCTTCGGACTGCTGAATCTGTTCCATGCTTTTTGCTTCTTCTTTTTTCTCCCCGGAGCAGGCATTTAAAAGAAGCGCAGCTGCAGGAAGGCAAATCATAAATATTCTTCTAAGTTTCATATCTATTTTCCCCTGATCTTAATTTTCAATTTTTCTTTTAACTGCGTCGGTATATTTGGCATCCACATCGCCGAGCAAATCTTCGAGCTCTGCCCTGGATACAATAAAATTATATACAGACTGAATTCTGTTTATTTTGGCCGTGCTTAATTCCAAGTCGGCGTTCTTTATCTCCAACTGTGTCCCTTTTCCGGTGTTGTATCTTGTCTTGGCAATTTCATATGCGCGTTCTGCAAGCTTAACGTTTCTTTCTAATGCGCTAATCTGCGACTGTACCTTCTTAATTTCCATCAGCTTGGATTTAACCTGCTGTGCCAGGAACTGTTTCATTAATGAGATCTGCTCCCCCGTCTGAATTGTTGATATGGTGGCCTGCTCAACTCTTTTTGAGTGCCTGTTGCCGCTGAAAAGGTTGATTGAAAGATTCAACCCTACAGTGGTTGAACTGTATGTCTGGAAATTCCATTCGTCCGATGAGCCTGCATAAGAATAGTTGCCGAAAGCCGTTAACATTGGCCAGTAATTTGCTCTTTCAACAGCAATAAATTCTTCATCCACTTTTTTCTTTAATGACAGAGTCCTCAAATCGCCGTTTTTAATAAGCGCCAGTTCAACAAGTTCCTCCTCGCTCTGGAATACTCCGGGATTATATTCAATTGAACCTTCTACATCAATAGGAAGGCTCTGTTCCACTCCCATAATAACTTTCAATCCGTTCTTTGCGTCTTCAAGCGCTTTTTTCAGCTCTGCAAGCTTTGGTTTTATATTTTCCACCTGCACTTCAACCTGAAGCTGGTCATATTCCGAAACGAGTCCCTGTTTAAAAAGAGCATTTATATTCGAGAGGTTCTCTTCGGCATTCTTAAGGCTGGCCTCAAGAATCTTAACCATTTCGCGGCTGAGAATAACCCCGTTGAAAGCCTTTTTAACTTCGAGAACTGTCTTAGAGGTTACCGCATTCAGTTTTTCCTTTGAAAGGTCGAGATAAATCCCGGATGCGCTGATTCCCCTGAAGACTGCAGAATTGAATAATATCTGGGTAACCTTTAAGCTTGCATCGAAATTGTTTTTCTGCGAAAACGACTGAAGGCTGGTTTCCATCGGAAGGAATTTATTATTATCCCTTGCCAGTACGCTTTCATCAAATAAAATTGAATAGGTCGCATTCTTCAGCATCGCCTCAAAATTGGGGAATGGCATCTTGGGCACTTCGAGGAAATGAGAAAATGAAGTTGACAAGTCGACAGTCGGGAGGGCATAGCCGAATGCCTCTTTAACCGCGGCTTCCGCCTTCGTAATATCAAGCAGCGCGACTTTAACATTTGCATTGTTTTTAAGTGCTTCGTTAACGGCATCGTCAAGCGTATATTTAACCTGAGCATTTACCGCGGAAATGCCTAAAAACAGAATGAATAAAAGAATCGATTTTGTTTTCATAAATAACTACCTCGCAGAGTTCTTTTTAACCGCTTTATCTTTTTTTTGTTTAATTCCATTTAAAAAATATCCAACTCCCTTTTCAAATATCTCATCGCAGCATTTGTCTTTTTTCAGCTCCGAGTAATCAATCAGATTATATAGCGCCTTGGACATAAAAGTAAAGTTATAAGACATTCCGAATTCGAGCAATACAAGAGCAAAATCCTCGCTGTCGTGCTTTATAAATTCGCCCCTTTTCACTCCCTCTTTCAATATTTCCGTTAGCATTGTAATAAACTTAACTACCTGCTCATTCCCCGATTTTTCCATAACAATCATCAATTCGAGGAGTATTTTAGCGCTTACGGTATACATTTGAGCTCTTGTTAGAACTGCCTTAGAGAGGGCATTCATATAGAGTCTCACCTTTGCCTCGGCGCTCTCCCCTTTGGCAACGGCAGCTGAAATAGAGAGTACAATGCTCTCCATATCCTCTCTCATTACTTCTTCAAACAATTCCTCCTTGTTCTCAAAGTAATAATAAAGAGTATTTTTTTTGAGACCGGTTTTCCTTGCTATATCATCCAGGGTTGTCTTTTCATACCCGTAGTTTAGAAAAACCTGTTTTGCGTCCCTTAAAATAAGTTCTTTTTTCTTTTCGTATTTGCTGTCCATAATTCGACTTTTCGAACAATTTAATAAAACGTTCGAAAATTAGAAAAAGAATTTCCCAAATTCAATATGTTAAAGAAAAATTAATTGATGAACCCTTATTGCATTTTGACGCACAGGGTAAAAAAATGTTGTATTCACCATAAAAAAAAGCCCGGAAATCAATTGTTTTCTTCTAATAAACCTTGAATTCCGGGCTTTTTGAAACTATTGGGCTATTTGTCGGGATCTATCCCTTTTACCAGCCAGTCTACCCCTGCCTGCTCCCATTTAGCATTGGCAGTTGAATCTATGTACCTTTCCCACTGGTAAATCCCGGTTTCCTTTGCAATTCTCTTGAACTGCATTGTTATGACCGAATTGGCCAGGATAACAACCGAGCGGGTCATTCCCTTCTGCTTGAATAGCTTCTGCCCTTCCTCCATTACTGCCTGTGCATCGGGAGTTAAAGGCTTTAGAGTGCGCATATCAACAAAAACTCCGAATTCTTTCGGTGAAGAAGTTAATGCCTTCTTCGACTCCTCAAGCCATTCTTTCATTTCCTCCGGCTTAACGAACTCGGCAAATGTTAGCTTGTATCCGTATCCGGTCTTTTCTACCTTATGCATTGAACCTCCTATTTTTAATTAATGTCAGGAGATACGATTCTATTCTGAATATCGTAAAATTAAATTCAATATAACAGGATTATTTTATTAATTATCGATATTTTCGGGGGGAAATGAGGTAAACCTTGTTTTTGACCTATTTAGGCCGTTTTTTTGAGTTAAAGTGGGGTGAGTCTCCCCATTGTCCATATCCGATTTCCTCGTCAATGCTTAATACCCTCAATTCAAGGCATCCGCGGCAGACATCGGCGTTTTCATCAAGGCACGGCTTATTATCATATAGCTGGTATGAGGACCTGTACTGAACATCCGTTACATTCGGCATAATAATATTTGCCCCTGCCTTCAATCCTTTTTCCCTCCCCGTCTCTTCAATTGCCTGAAGCGCCGTTGTTGCGGCTATGTTTACATCTTTTAAGTAGAGACGAGTTACCGCTATCATCTTTAATGCTAATTGAAGTTTGTCCTCCCCTATCAGCATATTTTTTTCAGCAACTGCCGCAAGAGGGGTTTCCCTGCTTATAAGATAGGGCCCCATTCCTATCATATCGGCATCAATTTCTTTGAAAAACAAAATATCATCAACCAGATCCTCATATGTCTGGAACGGAAGTCCTATCATTACTCCGGTGCCAACCTGAAAACCCGCCTCCTTAAGAGAGCGAAGCGCCTTTCTTCTCTCATCCCAGCTGTGGTCTTCAGGATGCAGTTTTTTGTAAAGCTCCCGATTTGAAGTTTCAATTCTTAAAAGATACCTGTGAGCACCGGCATCAAACCAGCGTTTATAAGTCTCAAGGGACTGCTCCCCCAGAGAAAGGGTAATCCCAAGCTTGTCCCCTGTTTTTTCTTTTATCTTTTTTATAATGTCTTCAATAAACCAAACATATTTTTCGTCATACCTCTCCCCCGCCTGCAGAACCATTGAACCATATTCATTTTTGTATGCCCATTCGGCCCCGCTTATAATTTCCTCTTCAGTAAGTGAAAAACGGTCTATTGTTCTATTGCTCTTCCTGATGCCGCAATAGTAACAGTCCTTAACGCATATGTTGCTCAGCTCAATCAGACCCCTTAAATAAACTTTCTTTCCTGTGTGCTTAACCTTTTCAAGGTATGCCCTGTCGTACAGCTGCTGAATTTTGGCAGAGTCCTGAAGTGTTAATAAATAGCGGATATCTTCCCTGGTTAAATCGTGATGTGTATCGAGTTTTTCAAAAATCTTCTGCAGCATATTCTATCCCTTTTTTTAAATAACATCCGGCGGTATAAAATAATTCCCTCTGCCTGCGTGTACATTAATGGGTGCTTTAAATTCTAACATTATTTTGTCTCTGCTTGTATTCAGTAATCCATTTAGTTTGTATATTAATGCGTTCAAATAAAAATCGGGACTAAAATGAAGTCTGCAAAAATGTTTTTCTGCTTATTAATATTTCTGTTCATCTCCTTTGAGGCGGCCATTTACGCTCAGGAGAAGAAACAGATAACTGTAGACTGGATCTACAGCTCTGAACCCGGATCAATTACCCGGCTTCCCTCATTCAGCTGGCGTTCCGACGGAAAAGGGATCTTATATGATTCCCGCAAACCGGCAGCGGAAAGGACACTTGAATTATACGATCCGGCAACAGGAAAAAGCTCCCCCGTTATCGATTCAAGAAAGGCAGCCGAAAGCCTTAAGAAAATATTGGAGAATGATGCACCGGCATCAATACCTTCCCCCTCTTCATTTTCAAATGCGGGGGATAAGGCACTCTATCAATTCGGAAACGACATCTTTATTCTTACACTGGCCGATTCAAAATTTATAAGACTAACAAACAGCAAAGAAGAAAAAAAGAATATACGGTTTTCACCTGACGGCAATTCAGTAGCGTACGTTAAGAATAACGATATATATATATTCAGTATCCCGGCGATGAAAGAAAGCCGGCTTACAAGAGACGGAAGCGAAACCCTCCTTAACGGAACCCTTTCCTGGGTTTATTGGGAAGAGATTTTCGGCCGCGTTGATATTGCATACTGGTGGTCCCCCGATTCAAAATCGATAGCATACCTTCAAACTGACGAATCGCAGGTTAGTACGGTTTATTATTCCGATTTTGAGCCGGCGACTCCCAGAGTAATTAAGCAGAGATATCCCAAAACCGGCGAATCGAATCCAAAGGTTAAGGCGGGAATTGTTGAATTGAACAGCGGTAAAACAAAATGGATTGACCTTAAAGAATTTCCATATGAATATATAGTAAGAATTGTATGGCTTCCCGACAGCCGAGAAGTCAGCCTTCAGACATTGAACAGGAAACAGGATCTGCTTAATCTTCTATTCGCCGACAGAAAGACGGGAGCGGCAAGACTTGTGCTGATTGAAAGGGACCCGGGATGGATAAACGTTCACGATGACCTCCATTTTATTAAAGGGGGAAAGGAGTTTATCTGGGCATCGGAAAGAACCGGATATGCACATCTCTACCGTTACAGCCGGGAAGGTAAGCTGATTAATCCTCTAACTTCCGGAGAGTGGGCTGTTGCCTCAAGCGGCGGATCCGCCTATTGGGTGCGCAGCTCAGTAAGCGCCATCGATGAAAAAAACGGTATTGTTTATTTTACCGGGAATGAAAAATCTCCGCAGGAAAAACATCTTTATTCCGTAAACTTTGACGGCACCGGATTTAAAAGAATTTCATCCGAAACCGGAACTCATAAAATAAATTTTTCTCCCGCGTGCGATTACTATATTGACAGCTATTCAAACATTCAAACCCCTGCAATACTTACTCTCCATAAGAACGACGACACTGCAGTACGCATTCTTGGGGGCTGCGACGAATCGAAACTGGCATCAATTGAACTCCAGCGCCCTGAACAGTTTTTCATCAATGCGCGGGACGGATTCCCCCTTCCGGCCGAAATAATGAAGCCAAAGGATTTTAATCCGGCAAAAAAATATCCTCTTATTGTTTACGTATACGGAGGCCCGTCGGCCCCTCAGGTTAAAAACGAATGGCGCGCCTCTTCCTACTTTGATCAGGTTCTCCTTAATAACGGATACCTGGTTGCCCTTGTAGATAACCGCGCTTCTACCGCTATCGGGAAAAAATATGAAAACCTTCTTCTTGGAGAAATGGGAGGACGTGTTGAGCTTAATGATCTTGTTGATGCCGTTAAATGGTTTAAAAACCAGACTTATATCGATCCCGGTAGAGTCGGCGTATGGGGATGGAGCGGCGGCGGGACATATACCCTTAACGCAATGACCAACTCCAAAGAATTTAAAGCCGGCATTGCTGTTGCAGCGGTTACCGACTGGCGCTTTTATGATACCCGTTTCGGCGAACTGGGAATGAAAACACAAAAGGACAATCCGGACGGTTACGCAAGGACAAGCATGTTAAACAGCGCCAAGAACCTGCACGGCAAACTTATGATTGTACACGGGACGTATGATGATAATGTGCATATCCAGAATGCCTGGGCATTTATTAATGAATTGATTAAAGCAAACAAAATATTTGAGCTTCAGGTTTATCCGATGAGGCAGCACGGCATAGCAGACAGGCCTGCCAGAATACATCTATATAATACAATGCTCGATTTCTGGAAAAGGAATCTATAATTCTTTATTCAAGGGGCCTGCTCAGGCGGGCCTCTAATTAAATATTCCTAAATTATCAACCGCCAATACTTTCTTTCCGGATGACAAAAAAGAGGCAATTAAAAGCTGTAAATGTTTCTTCTTCATTAATTTAATTTCTGCGGCAATTGTTCCGGCGTACCCTGTAAGCCTTTCTGCATAGCGCCAGTCTGCCGAGTTTCCGAAGTCGCGAACCCAGATAATATCTATTTCCCTGGCGCTCTTAAATCCTGCATCGAATCCGCCGCACCGGCTTTTATGTATGCATTCCCTTATAATATTTTCCGGTGAGATATTTTTATCCGCCGCCATTCCGGAATAATATGAATCGAGCAGCATCGTAAGAGCCACCTGTTCTTTTGAATATTTTTTCATCAGTTCGGATGTTATCGTTTTATCGTCAAGGCGGTAGGAATATAACATTAAATTTCTTTTGAGGGCCAGCTCCCGCGCCCTTCCTTCAATTCCGAATTTTTTCACCGGATCCATAACCCCGGGAAGAAAAAATCCAAGACTCCCTTCTACAAGAACCAGATCCGGATTTAATTTATTCCAGGCGCTGTCAAAGGCCTGAACAGAATTCAGGTTCGAATCAATAATCGCAAGCTTATTATCGGATCTTCCTTTTTTAATAATGCCGGCAGCCTCTTCACTGGTTAAATTGCCATATGCCGCCGCGTTCTCCGGCTGTTTCCAGCTCCAGAGGTATACCCCGAAAATAATTACAGCTATTCCCATAGCAGTAAAAAACACTGCCTTATAAATATGCACTGCCCCGTAGCCCCTTTTTTGAAGTTTAGACGATTAATTCAGAAAGGGGTTACACAAAAAGAAAATTTATTTTTTCTCTTTCAGCTTAGAGGCAAAAAGCTTTTTAAATTTTTCCACCTTTGGGGTTATTACAAACGCGCAGTATCCCTGATTTGGATTGTTTGCATAATAATCCTGGTGGTAATCCTCAGCGGGATAAAATTTTGTGAATTCTGTAATTTCCGTTACAACCGGATCGTCCCAGATTTTTTCCTGCCCGAGCTTCTCTTTATAATATTCGGCAATTTTCTTCTGGCTCTCGTTATGATAGAAAATTACGGAGCGGTACTGGGTGCCAACATCGGCTCCCTGCCTGTTGAGTGTAGTCGGGTCGTGTGTACGCCAGAATACCTCGAGAAGTTCGTCAAATTTAATTTCTTCAGGATTGAATTCTATTTGAGTCACCTCCGCGTGTCCCGTTGTTCCCGTGCAGACTTCTTCATAGGTAGGGTTTTCTTTATGTCCCCCCGAATAACCGGAAGTAACTTTATAAACTCCCTTAAGGCTTTTAAAAACAGCTTCTGTGCACCAGAAACAGCCGGCTCCAAATGTAGCGGTATCCATTTTTACTCCTGCAATTTTAAATTCATTCGCTTTTTCGGCGGATTGGGGTTTTTCCATTCCGCAGGAATTTAGAGTAAAAAGCGCCATTATCACCAAAACCCTTAAAACAGCCCTTTTTTCCATTATTTCCCTTTCCTTTTTATCTAAAACAGCAAAGTGCCTTCAAAAAATTCCAAATGGCTCCCTGCGGGGGAATTAATAATATTTAACTGAACAAATAAGTTTAACTTTTTTAACTTACCGTCGTATCATTGATTAGAAAACAATTATTCAAATCAACGGGATAAAATATTAGGCCGGAAGAAAATATTGAAGAATTAGTCCTTGCCTCCCAAAAGGGGGATAAAGAGGCCTTCAGGCGGATTGTGGAAATCCATCAGAGGCTTGCATATTCAGCGGCATATAAAATTCTTCTCAACAGCGAAGATGCAAAAGATGCTGCTCAGGAATCGTTTATTAAACTATGGAAAAATATAGACCGGTTTAATTTTGAAGCGAAATTTACCACCTGGTTCTACAAAATTGTGATAAATATGAGCCTTGATAAACTAAAAGCGAGAAAGAGAAAAGAGGAAAACCTCTATTCTATTACTGACAGGCAGGACTTTGAAAATCTCTTCCTGCAGGAAACTCCCGATTATTCTGAAAAGGAATTTGCCGATATTGTTGCAAAACTTACAGAAAGTCTTTCTCCGAAACAGAAAATTGTATTTACTCTGCGGGATCTTAACGGATTGGATATTGGTTTGATTTCAGAATCCCTAAATATGTCCCCCGGCACGGTTAAAACAAACCTGGTATATGCCAGAAGAAGAATTAAAGAATTACTTGCAAAAATTTATAAATGGGAATAAAATGAACTGCGGTAGAATTAAAAATCTTCTATACCTTAAAGATGATGAACTTACTCCGGCCCGGAAATCCGATGTTGAGAATCATCTCTCCCGCTGCCCCTCCTGCAGGAAGGAGATGGAAACAATTATTAAAAGCGGAGCCTTGATTGACCGGATAAGGAATTATGCCCCTCCCCTTGAAGATGAAATCTCCTTTACCGAATCCGTAATGAATTCAATAAATTCGGTTCCGCAAAAGAAAATCAATACTCGTTTTAGCCAATACATTGACAAAGTTTCCCTTTTCTTCATGAATAGTGCCGTTCGCGCGGCGGCCGTTTCAGTCATTCTATTATTGATTTCCACATTTGTTCTGCAGCAGTATTTTCTGCTAAACACGGTTTCCCGGCTTGAAGTTAATATTTCAGCGGCAAAAGAGAACTCATATAATGAAGCCTCTATCGGCATCAGCCAGATTAAACTTGTAAAACTCGCTGCCGGTCTTTATAATCTTGCCGGGGGAAATAAATTCTATGCTGATCTGCCGAAAGGATTTATACTTGCCGACAAATCAAGGTTAAATGAATTTCTTTCCCTTTACAGCTCTCTCCAGCAATACAAAAAAGAAGTTCCGGAGGAAATTAAAATTAAGTATCCCGGGCTCTCGGCTTTCCTTGAAGGAGATCTAACCATTGAGAAACTTCAGGAGTTTGTTAAGAAAAATGAAAACCTTATAAAAGAATTTAGCCGGTTAAATCCGGCCGGAGGAAAATAAAATGAAAATTAAATTTGTTAAAATAATTCTTGCCGTATCTCTTATCTTCCTTTCTTCGTGCAAGGAGTACTTTATAACCACAAAAATAAACAGCGACGGCACTGTTGAGAGAAACATCGCATATAAGACTGACGAAAATGATACAAGCAGTTTTCCGGAGACTTTCCTTGCCGATAAATCCTGGAAATCATCAAAACAGAAGGATACCGCAAATAAAAAAACAATAATTAACCTTTCATCTAAATTCAATTCCTATGAAGATGCGGTTAAAGAGCTTGGAAAACAGAGAGAGGGGTTCGAAAAAATTATAGACATTAAAATCGAAAAGTCTTTCAGGTTCTTTTTCACTTATTACACCTATAAAGAATCCTACCGCCCCTTTAACAGACTAAACAAGACACCTCTCGAGAAATATTTCAACCGGGACGAGATAGAAAAACTGAAAGCAGCCACCGATACAGCCTGGGTTAAGGAAAAACTTGATGCATATACCCAGCATAATATGGTTGATATGTTTCTTGATACCGTTGAAGAGCTTTTGCTTAAGGAGCATCAGATAAGGATGGAGACACTCCTCCCCGCCGGCAAAAGGAAGGAGCTTATAAGCGAGCTTATAAAAGTAGATAAGGATGACGAAAACAACGAAAAAGCAATAAAGGTATTGAGCCGTTATTTTGATAATGCCCCACTGAAACTGATAACAGGCTATATTGAAAATAATGAGCCTTTTCAAAAACTGCTTGAGGATATGTCCCGTTACGACGGGACTTATGAAAACAGTGTAATAATGCCCGGCATTATCACATATTCCAATTCCAAATCAATAGAAGGAAACAAAGTCAGCTGGAAATTTGACCAGGAAAGATTCAAATTCTTCGAATATGAAATGCTGGCTGAATCGAGAGAGGTTAATGTATGGGTTATTATTGCCGCCGGAATAGTTGTGCTTCTTTTAATCGGACTCCTAATTCTTCCCCGTGTTTGGAGAAGAGGCTCTGTATAATACAAAATTAAAACCGCATACCCGGGCCCGAAATAAATTTCGGGCCTTTTTATACCCCTTATCCTATTTTAAGAACTATTATTCCTGCTTTAATATTTTTATATTTTGCCGATAATTATTGAAGGAATAGAGAGAATATAGTGAGTACACCGCAGGAAACAGAATTCGCGCCGGCAGAACGGGCTGATGAAGAACTCCTTAAAAAACAGATTAGCATTGTCTCGGACAAATCTGCAGTCAGGGAGATATTTGATGCCATGCCTGTCTTTGTTGCTATTTTGAATAAGCAAAGGCAGATGATTTATGCAAACAAGGCATTCCGGGACTATTTTGAAGCAAACAAAATTTATGAATATGATGGTAAACGTCCCGGCGAAGCAGTTAAATGCGTTCATGCCTCTGAAACTCCGGGGGGCTGCGGTACTACCAAATCATGTTCAGTCTGCGGAGCGGTTAATGCTATTCTGCTAAGTCAGGCAAGCGGTAAAGCGCAGATGGAATGCCGTATTACTCTCGAAAACGGGGATCCGCTTGATTTGCTGGTGGTGGCCAATCAGTATTTTATAGAAGAAAATGAATTTACCGTTTTTGCAGCATCCGATATAAGCGACCTGAACAGACGAAAAGCGCTTGAGAGAATTTTCTTTCATGACCTTCTTAATATAACCGGCGCGCTTAAAGGATTTCTGGAAATATTAAATGACGCTTCTGAAAATGAAAGGGAAGAATACATAAGTTTCTCACGCAATATAACAGAACATCTTATTGAAGAAATTCTGGCTCATAAAGAACTAACCCAGGCTGAAGACAGCGAGCTGAAAGTAAATGTAACCGCTTTTACAAGCAAGGGACTGTTAAATGAAATTGCAGTCCTTTATGAAAAACATATGGTAAGCCTAGGAAAAGAAATAGCGGTGAGCCCCGGGGCCGAGGACCTGGTTATACAAACCGATAAGACTCTTCTGAGAAGAGTTGTAGGCAATCTTGTTAAGAATTCACTTGAGGCAGTTAAAGAGGGGGATACTGTTATTTTGAACTGTACACGCCTGAATGATATGATTGAATTTTCAGTTTGGGGAAACTCCGTCATTCCGGAACCTGTACAGCTCCAGATTTTCCAGCGCTCTTTTTCAACTAAGGGAAGAGGCAGGGGACTTGGTACATACAGCGTTAAACTGCTTACCGAAAGATATCTATCGGGCACAGTACGGTTTAATTCTCAAAAAGAAAGCGGGACTGTTTTTTATGTAAAGGTTCCCATAAAATTACCCTCATAGGGAAAGCCTTATAAAAGCGCCCCGTAACGGGGCGTTTTTCATTTAACCCAAACGGTTTTAATATTTACAAACTCTTTTATTCCGTAGTGTGAAAGCTCTCTTCCGTACCCGGAGGTTTTAATACCGCCGAATGGAAGCCTCGGATCAGACTTTACCATTCCGTTTATGAATACCGAACCCGATTCAATCCTTGATGCCAGATATTTCCCCTTACCGGTATCTTTAGTCCATATTGAAGCACCGAGTCCGAATTCAGTATCGTTTGCAACCAAAAGAGCCTCCTCTTCATCGCGCACCTTAATTAGAGATGCCGCTGGCCCGAACAGTTCTTCTGAATATGCCGGCATTCCCTTCTTAACATTCCCTATAACTGTCGGCTCATAATAGTAACCGGGAATATCCTTTCTTTTTCCTCCGCAAAGGAGAAGAGCCCCCTTCTCAACAGATTTCTTTACCTGCGCGTCAAGCTCCAGAAGGAGATCTTCTCTTGCCATAGGACCCAGTTCTGTAGTACCCTCCATCGGGTCGCCGACCTTAACATTGCCCACTGCTTCAACAAACTTCTTTTCGAACTCATTATAGATTTTTTCAACAGCAATAAATCTTTTTGCGGCAATACAGCTCTGTCCGTTATTTATCATTCGCGCAGTTACTGCAGTTGTAACCGCGGCATCAATATCTGCATCCTCGAGAATTATAAAGGGATCGCTCCCCCCTAATTCCATTACCGTTTTCTTAAGCATACTCCCGCATAAACCGGCTACTTTTTTTCCGGCCGGTTCGCTCCCCGTTAATGTAGCTGCCTTTACCATCGGGTGCCTGATAATATCCTCTACAGCCTGCGCTCCAACCAGCAGGGTCTTAAAAGTATATTCGGGAAAACCTGCATTCAGCATAATTTCTTCAATAGCCAGAGCACACATTGGAACGTTTGACGCGTGCTTAAGAAGTCCCGTATTACCTGCCATTAAAGCGGGGGCGGCAAAACGGAATACCTGCCAGAAAGGGAAATTCCAGGGCATAACGGCAAGAATAACCCCCAATGGGTCGAATCTCACATAACTTTCAGACGCATCCGTCTTAACATATTCTTTCTTTAATATCTCTTCTGCGTTGTCGGCATAGTAATCGCATACAAGAGCGCACTTTTCAACTTCGGCAATGGCCTGAACAACCGGCTTCCCCATTTCCAATGTCAGAATTCTTCCATAGTCATATTTCTTTTCCCTCAGAATAGATGCGGCATTTTTCAGGAATACGCTTCTTTCTTTATAAGGGACATTTTTCCATTTATTAAAGGCTGCATCAGAATTCACTATGCATTTTGATACTTCATCCCGGCTCATTTCAACAAAAGTTTTTACAACCTTTCCCGTAGCCGGATTAATTGTCTCGATTGCCATTATTACCCCCGATTGTGCTGTTCTTTTTATATGATAATCTAACAAATTTGGACGGAAATATCATTTCGTAATTTGCTCTTATTTTGGGAAGGAACAACTTTTACCCGCCCCCTGTATAATTACAAAGCTCAGGCTGAAAAATGAAATCTAAATATTCATTGATTATTCCCCTTTTCGCGGCGGCATTTATTTCAATTAGCGCCCAGAAGGATGGCAATAAGACAATTCAGCTTAATAAAAAGAATTCCTCTACTCCCGATACCACTGTTACAAAAATTCCTTCTGTGCCCCCGGATTTTTCTAAGAGTTTTAATACTCCTTTTATAAAACCGGATGCAGGAAGCAGCTTCAGCATGCCGGTGCTGCCCAACCGGGGTAATAATCCAAAAGATACTCCAGCAATGAAATACAAACCATTTAAGATGAAGAAAGGGATAAAATAAAAACGCCCCAATGTTTTGCATTGAGGCGCATAAAATTAACTTTATTCTAAATCAGAAATTCTTTACTGCAGTTCCCCCTTTTACCGAATTGAATTCAATTGTACCGGAACCATTCCCTTCAACAATCCACACCACATAAACTGTACTGTTTCCGGGTATGGATTCAACTACTATTTTCTCCGGATTATTTTTCTGTTCATTGAATTCATCCTCGAATCTGTTTCTTCTTATACCGCCGCTCAATACCTTTGCGCCTTTAAGTGTAATCCAGTCGGGTCTGTTTATTTTATTCTGGACGTCAACGGCAAGACGTGTAGGAATAGCCTGGCTGTTTTTTATCTCTGCCATAATCTCAGTTAATCCATTGGGCAGACTTTTCTTTGCAACAGATTCAATTGTCACCTTTGGAAGAAACGATGCATGCATTAATGTAAACGCCATATTGCGGTGGCATTCCTCTTCAAGAAGGAATGAGGGAGGCATTCTTCCCCAGGTCTTCTTTGTACCCCCGATTTCAACCTTTCCGTACACCGGATGATCATATTCTTTCCAAGGAACAGTTGCATCATCAAATAGGAGATATTTGTTGAATTTGTACTGGTCGTCGCGGGAAGATTCGCGGCTTGCCTGGGTTTGGGCTCCGGTTTCCGATTTACGGAACATATTGAATGAAGTCCATAACTCATTTACATATGTCATTATTCCCATTGTGGAGTAATTGAATTCGGTTTCCCCTCCCCATACAGTGTATAAGTCTTTCCAGGTAATCATATATCTATAACCGGGAATTATTTCCTCCCCTTTCTTGCCGACAAGGTCATACACCTGTTCGTCCTGGGGATATGTTTTATCATCTCTAGTGCCGGGCCCTCTTAAAATCATACCGCCCGAATTGTGGTATGACTGAGCTGCCAGAATGTTCGGGTGCGATTTAATAAAATCACCAACCGCCTTTACTTCCGGAAGACTGAACGGATATCTGTCCGATCCTCCCTGAATATAATTCGGCGCCCACATCCAGCCCCAGTTCCTGTTCGGGTCATATGAGCCGGGGCCGTCTTCATTTACTCTTCCGTCTCCGTCGTTATCAATTCCCTCGCTGCCTACCATATCAAATTCGCCGACTTCATTTTCACCCGCCTGAACCATTACATTTTTATATAATGGATGCTCTTTGAATCTGCCTCCTTTAATACGGACCCGCATCTGGGTAATTTCACCGTCCCCATTCAAATCTTCCGGCGGATCTTCATCTATCAGTCCGTCACCGTCATCATCACGCGGCACTTCTCCGCTCCTGAGAACGATTTTATCGTGAATAAAAGAATTTCTTCCGTCGGGACTCTGAAACGGAACTATATAAAATGTTTTAGTATCGAGAAGGTCTTTAATTACCGGATTGCTGTAATAGCTTTCGAGCAGATACCATGCGGTATAACTGGCAACTTCAACAGCCTGAATTTCGTTCGCGTGAATTGCGGCATCAATATAAAATGCCGGTTTTTCGCTGTGCCTGCCGGTCTTGCTGTTTGTTATAGTTATGCACCAGAGGTCTCTTCCTTCATAGGATTTGCCGATGCTTTCAAGAGTTGCAAGCTCAGGATATGCCTTGGCAAGCCTTTTCATTATGTCTGTTATTCCTTCCCAGTCATAATAACGGTTCCATGCAACCTGAACCTTTGGATTGTTTGGCGCACCCAGCGCTTTAAGTGCCGATGATGTAAATTCCTGTCCACGCAATGCCGGAGAAATTAAACAAACCGCGAAGAACAGTATAAATAATAAATTCATTTTCTTTTTCATTTATCCATCTCCTGAGAGATTATAAAAAATTATTTCAGTTGCTTAACTGCCTTACCCCCTTTTTGAGAGTCGGCTTCTATTGTTACGGTACCTTTTCCCTTTACAATCCATGCAACATAAAGGTTTGAGTTTCCTTCAATACAGGGGACAAAAATTGAAGAAGGGTTAACCTTCTGCTCAATCAGCTCTCCTGCAATACGCTGGGTTTTAATTCCGCCTGTTATAACTTTTGCCCCATTTATCCTTATTACATCGGGGACAGAAAGTTTATTTCTCACATCCACATCAAGTTTTGTGGGAATCGGCTTGTCATTTCGGACCACCGCGGAAATTTCATAAAGGTCTTTCCCCAGAGGATTTCTGGTTATTTCCGTAATTGAAAGCTCCGGAAGCAGGGATGCATTATAAAGAGTAAAGGCCATATTGCGGTGGCATTCCTCCTCAAGAAGAAACGAAGGGGGAATTCTGCCAACCTGTTTTTTAAATCCGCCTATTTCAACCTTTCCGAACTGCGGATGATCAAACTCTTTCCACTCCAGAAATGATTCATTGAACAGAAGCTGCTTATCGAACTTGTATGGTTCTTTTCTTGACTCTTCCTGAGTGCTCTGCTTACGGTACATATTGGCAGAAGTCCAGAGCTCATTTACAAATGGAAGAATTCCAAGGTTTGCATACTGCCAGTTTGTTTCATCTCCATAGGTGGGATAAAATCCCTTGTAGGAATTTATGTAACGGTAAAAAGGAATAATCTCTGTTCCTGTTTTTCCGATTTTATCCAGAAGCTGAATATCCCCCGGATAAATAATATCCTGTTCATTCTGGTCGGGACCGATAAGGAACATACCGCCTGAATTATGATATGATTCGCTTGCGAGAATATTAGGGTGCTTCTTCATAAAGTCGGCAATTGCCTTTGTTTCCGGAAGGCTGAACGGATATCTGTCCGCTCCCCCCTGAATATAATTAGGGCGCCAGATCCAGCCCCAGTTCCGGTTCGGATCGTAGCTACCGGGCCCATCCTCATTTACAAGCCCGTCACCGTCATTATCAATTCCTTCAGAACCGAGCATTTCATATTCCCCTTCTTCATCTGCCTGGCATCGTACCATAAGATTGGGATATTCGGGATCCTGTTTCCATCTTCCGCTTTTGCTCTTTACCCTTATCTGGGTTATGTATCCGTCTCCGTTCAGGTCTTCATCCCAATCCTCGTCTGCTAATCCGTCCCCGTCATCGTCGCGCGGTACTTTACCGGTTCTAAACGACTGGGGGGAGTGGAGAAACTCTTCGCGGCTGTCAATACTCTGTACAGGCACAATATAAAATGTCCTGTTATCAATAAGGTTTTTAATAAAGTCATTCTGCGAATAGGATTCAAGAAGATACCACGCAGTGTAAAGGGCAACTTCGGTCCCCTGAATTTCATTCGCGTGGATTGCGGCATCAATGTAATATGCCGGTTTTGATAATTCATTTCCAGATTTCAGATTTGTTATTGTGATGCACCAGATATCCCTTCCTTCATAAGTCCGGCCAATGCTTTCGAGCTTTGATAATCCCGGATAAGCCTTATTGAGATTCTGAAGAATCGATGTCAGATCCTTATAATCGTAAAACCTGTTCCAGGAGACCTGAACCTTTGGATTGTTCGGGGCACCGAGTGCTTTTAATGCCGAGGGAACAAATTCCCCCTGTCCCTGCACCTGCTGTACGGAAATGAATATCAGAAACGTAAATATGAATTTAAAGGTAATTTTCATTTACGTTCCCTTCTATAACTGTACTGATACGTCTTTGTATCCGGCAGTAGGATTTCCGATATTGAATTCAACTTTCCCTTTGCCCACAATCAGAAAGGTTCTGCTGATTTTTCCCTGCCCCGGAATCGGCTCATCAATAAAGGTAACTTTTCTTCCGGAAACAATTTTCTGGTCGCCGCTTAATTTGGTTTTTATCAGGAACGACTGAAGCGATTTAACCCTTCTTCCTACCGTTGTATGTGTAGGCAGTTTTCCCTTATTGCTGATAGTAAGAGTAACTCTGCTTACACCATTGCCAAGCAGTTCAACAACCGGGGTTTCAACTTCAATTTCTGGCAGGCTTTTGAATAATTTCATTAATAATTTTTCTGAAACCGCAGCTGCAGCTACAAGGCTGTCTTCTGGAGGATTATTCTGAACAAATGGTACAAAGCCGCCAATCTCAACTTTATTGTTTGGAAAGTCGGGATGCTTAAACTCCTTCCATGCAATATAATTCTGAGGAGCGTTTTTCTTAATCCACCGGAATGCTGTCTGCTCTCTTGAAGCAGAGGCCTGAGGCGCTCCCATTCCCTGAGGCATTTGCCCTCTGGTCATTTGTCTCGCTCTCGAAGTATCCCTTGCTTCGGCATAAGACCAGGCGGGTGCGGAGAAGCTTAATCTGCCCGCATCATAGAATGCCCATCCTGCTATGCTTCCCTGATTAAGCTGGTCACCTTTAAATTTTGATAACGGAGCCAGTTCTTTAACTGCAACCGAATAGGAGATTGAATCTGCAAGAAACATGTTGCCCCCGCCGAAACCGCCGCGGCCTCCCCCCATTGCTCCTCCCTGAGGCGGAGTCTGTGTCTGCTGAGGCCTAATCTTCCAGGGCTCTGAAATATTGTTGTGATAATTAAATGTGAATACAGCAAGAATATTCGGACGATTGAATACAAATTCTCCAAGTGCCCTCATTTCATCTGCTATAAAAGGATGAAGCCCGCCGTCATCGGTATAGGGCTTAAAGTTATTTGTTCCGTTCTTATTAACGTTTATTCCGCCGGCGGGGTCTTCATTCACCTCGCCGTCCTTATCATCGTCCAGTCCCTCAACAAGAATCTTATATTTGCCTATTTCCCCTTTCTTCGGGTCGGCTTTTTTCATCAGCATCGGATCTTCAATGCTTTCAATCCATTCCCCGTTCGGATCGAGAATCCTCATCATCGTAATGATGTTATCTCCGTTCAAGTCATTATATGGATCCTCATCATTCTTTCCGTCCTTATCCTGGTCGTCCTTCAGGTCGTTCCCCGCACGCATCATTTTCACTTTAGCAAAATAGCTTTCAAGAGGATCGGGTGAGAGCCTGGGAATTACATACAGAGTGTATTTTCCGAGCAGGGTTTTTACAGAATCTGCTGCAGAACCGGAAAGAATTTTTTCGGCAAAGACCCGCGCAGCAACAGGACCGGTAATATCATCCGGTTCAACGCCTGCAATTACAAGAAGCGACGGCTTCCTGCTGCTATCCCCCGTACCGATTTCAAGGGCATAGATTAAACGCCCGGCTGCGGACTTGCCGATCTCATGCACTTTGCATAGAGAGCCGTATTTGGATTTCAAATCATTTATGCTCCTGCTCTCATCTGCATAATTCTGAAATTTGAGAGCCTGGGCAAAAGAAATATCTGCCAGCAGCAGGATAAAAATTATCAGCGCCGGAAACAGTGACCTTTGTTTCATCGATGATTCTCCATTGAATTGATTTGTTGAAAATTATAATTTCTTTATCAATTTTCACAAAGAAAAAATATGAATCTGATTTAAATATAAAGTATTTTAGGTTTGTACATTGGATGCGGGATGTAAATATGCTTACCAATCAAACTGCCGATCTGATAATCTCCATAATTGCGATAATTATTAATATATTCATGACCCTTCTTTTCCTGGCACGCGCGGCCAAAAGGACCAGGGATGAATATATTATAGGAGTGATCCTGATTCTTCTTGCAATACCCATATCAACCATTTCACTTATTAATTTTATATCGGGAAGAGAGTGGTGGACCTATATTCTTCCCCTTCCAATGGTCATATTTCTCATAATAGAACTCTTCTTTGATTATATATATGAACTGCAATTTAGAGAGAACCGGCTTCTAATACCTTTTTTAATATTTTACTATGCGGGACTCTTTGGTCTGATCGGCTATTCTTTTCTAACGAGCAGAGGGATGGGGTATGCCGTTCTTATCCTTTACTTCATTCATCAGCTGGTATCCCTCTATGCCCATAAGAAAAAGAATTAAATTCATTTTTCGCAGTCAACGACCATAAAAGGAACCGAAAGCCTCAACTCTCCAATAGGCGCAGCCGCATCATTCATTTTCCTTTCAACCTTACCGAATATTTCATCAAGCATTCCGGCCGGCACAAGCTCTTTCCAGGAGGGAAGGAACCAGTATTTTACCATAGCATAATTGAAAAAAGCCCCGGCATCTGAAAACCGGTAATCGAATTCATACTGCTTCAATGAAAGAATTGTATAGCCTGCGTTCTGAGTTATCTCAACTATCTCTTCAACCGGCTTTCTTTTGTTATGAATATGTTCTTTCATTTTAATTATAGAGTCGTTAAGCCCCGCCTCCCCAAGAACCGCCTCAAACTTCGAATAAAACTCTATAAAGGTCTTTTCAAGGTTTTGAGTAAAGATTAATTGAGCACCCCGCCTTGAAGTCCTCCGGCATTCCCTGAGCACCGCTACTGCATCCTTTACATTATTCAATCCGTTGTTCGAGACTATCAGGTCAAAGAATTCCTTTTCAAACGGAAGCTTCTCCGCGCATCCTTCAATCACAGATGCATTCTTCAATCCCAGCTTATCAATTTTCATTCTGCATCTTTCAACCGCCGGCTTCCAGGGATCAATTCCATACACCCTTCCGCTCTCTCCAATCCTTTGTGCAAGTTCAATAAGAGGAAATCCGAATCCGCTGCCGATATCAAGCACATTCATATTTTTTTTGATCCTAATTCCGCTCAGGAGTTTCATTCCAAATGGGGAAGACCAGTAGGGGAGTTCATCCTGTATCGAAACAAGTTCCGGATCGTCGGGATTAAAACTAAATTCCAAATAGTCTCTCATTTGTCCCTCTTGTTAAATTAAACCTTTTTCAATAATGCTCTCTGCAATCTGAACTGCATTTGTTGCGGCTCCTTTTCTCAGATTGTCTGCAGCTATCCACAACTGCAATGCATTATTCCATCCTTCAATGTTTCTTATTCTCCCCGCAAACACCTCATCTTTACCTGCAGAGTACGAAGCGAGAGGATAAATATTTTTATCACATTCATCCTGTAAAACTATATTTTTACTTTCTTTAAGGATTTTTCGCGCTTCAACAGCGTTCACCGGCTTCTCAAATTCAGCAAGCACCGACTCACTGTGACTGTAGAGTACCGGAACCCTCACTGTTGTTGCGGCAATTACAAGCGAGGGGAGATTTAAAATCTTCTTCATCTCGAATACAATTTTATTTTCCTCTTCGCAGTATCCTGAGTCATCAAATACTCCAATCTGCGGCAGACAGTTCTCGTGTATATGATGCGGATAGACAGGATCGGAAGGAGCATTCCCGTTCCTTTCTTCAAGAAGCTGTTCAATTCCCTTTGTTCCGCTCCCCGATACTGCCTGATAAGAACTGACAACAATTCTTTTAAGTCCGAAAGCCAAATGAAGAGGATTAAGGACCACTGCAAGCTGCGCGGTTGAACAGTTTGGATTTGCGTACAGCTTCTTCTCACTGGAAATAATACTGCTGTTTATTTCGGGAATAATAATATCAACATTATCATCCCTTCGATACGCGCTGCTGTTATCAATTGCATATCCCCCCCATTTTACAGCCTCCGGCACATACCTTCTGCTTATATCGGAATCGGTGGCAAACAGCGTAAAGTCTGCCTTGCTGAAATCAGCTTCTTCAACAGGTTTAACTTCAATTTCCTTTCCGTTAAATATTATCTTCTTATCGCGGGACCGTTCGGACGCAAAGGGAAACAGCCCTTTTACCGGAAATTTTCTTTCTTCCAGAACTTTTATTATTGTCTGTCCCACAAGTCCGGTAGCGCCAAGGACAAACAGATTATATCCTTTCATTTTCTCTCCATTATAAACCGTTCAGAAAATCATTAAGTATTTTTTCCATCTGTTCAAACTCAATTAAAAAGGCATCGTGCCCGTGAATTGATTTGATTTCCTTATATTCCGCCCCCGGTATTAGAGATGCTATTTCTTTCTGCTCATAAGCCGGATATAGGAAATCGGTGTCAATCCCGATGCATAATGTTTTTGCCTTAATTGCGCCGAGTGCTTCTTCAAGCGCACCCCGACCGCGGGAGACATCGTGCAGATCGAGCGCGCGTGATATATAAATATATGTATTCGCGTCATATCTGTTTACAAGCTTCTCCCCCTGATATCGTAGATAACTTTCAACTTCGAAGAATGGCTTGAATGCGGAATGCTCAGTCCTCCTGAATTTTCTTCCGAATTTAAGCTGAAAACTCTCCGGAGTACGGAATGTAACCATTCCCAGCATACGGGCACTCTCCAGCCCCCTGTTAGGCTGCTTATCATACTCCCCCCCGTTCCATTCCGGATCTTCCATTATTACCTTTCTTTGAATTTCATTAATACCTATTGCCCAGGCTGAATGACGCGCGGAAGTTGCAATTGGTATTATGCTTTCAACATATGAAGGATACATCAAAGCCCATTCGAGAGCCTGCATTCCCCCAAGCG
>JAEXUB010000079.1 GCA_023453125.1 Bacteroidota bacterium | reverse complement strand
AGAAGTATTAGCAGCGATTGTGATAATGATTCACTCCTGATTTATGCGGAACCGGCAGGGCCTGTCTGTCACACAGGCAGCTACAGCTGTTTTGAAAACGGGATGCAGGAGAGCAATTTCCTCTACTATTTGTATGATTTGGTAAAGAAAAGAAAGTCGGAACTCCCAGAAGGTTCATATACTACAAAATTATTCCTTTCGGGAAAAGAAAGAATTGCCCAAAAAGTAGGGGAGGAAGGGGTTGAAACCGTTATTGCCTCGATGGCAGGAAAGAGGGAAGAACTAATCGGTGAGAGTGCCGACCTGCTTTTCCACCTGATGGTGCTTCTTGCAGAAGAAGGAATTGAGTTCTCCGAAATTGTGCAAAAACTTGAATCAAGACACCGCAAATAGCCGTTAATATTCTTTGCCGGATAGTTGTAATGGTATTAAAGAAATCCTATTTTTCGTATGGGAAAAAAGGATTTTCTTCTCTTTTGATTCGTATCAATTTCGGGAGCATTTGTGAAGGGCGCAGAAGCGGAAATTAGAAAACAAAGAATGATTTCTCTTAATCATTACATTATCGGGCTTGGCCTTTTAATAAAAGGAATAGAGAAATCGGAGCATTTCAGCCAACATCCTCTTTCCGTAATTTTCTTCTTTGCTGCCGCCGGTGTAATAATTGCAGGGACCTACTTTCATCACAGTATTGCTAAAGTGTTCAGGAAATTCGACGCCGCTTTCTTCATCCTTGAGGGTATTGCATTATTCCTGGCCGGTTTGATATTATTGGAAAAAGCCGGATCGAAAATTCCCTATATCCTTTTCCTTCTCGCACTGGTCTATATGATGTTAGGGGGAGCGACTCTTTATGCCGAAGAACATAACAGGGAAGAAATATTTTCGAGACTCGGAATTGTAATTGGCTATATGTTTATTGCGGCCGGCATAATTATGGCCTTGGTAAATGTAATCTGGTTTAATTCTTTCTGGATGTATCTTACGGCATTAATAATATTAGCTATGGGTATTATCCTTATTAAATTTAAAGTGCTTGTAAAGAAATTCAATAAATAAAAAAATAATAATCAAAAATTCAGAGGTAAATAATGTCAGAGTTTAAAAACGTAACAATTGTAAAGAAGGCAAATGTATATTTTGACGGTAAAGTAACAAGCCGCTCAGTATTATTTGAAGACGGCACTAAGAAGACACTCGGAATAATGATGCCGGGGGAATACGAATTCGGAACAGGGGATAAGGAATTGATGGAAATTCTTGCCGGGGATATGGATGTGCTTCTCCCCGGGGAAACCGAATGGAAAAAGTTTACAGGGGGTACTGAGTATTATGTGCCTGCTAATTCCAAGTTCAAACTTAAAGTGAATACGGTATCGGACTATTGCTGTTCATATATCAAAGAATAATTTAATTGGGCCCTGATGGGCCCTTTTTTTATGGGGTGCTTATGCAGTTTGAAAATAAAGTTGTTCTTATTACCGGCGGAAACAGGGGCATTGGACTTGCCGCTGCAATTGATTTTGCGGCTGAAGGGGGAAAGATCGCAATTGCTGCAAGGAACAATGAAACGGGAATAAAAAGCGCTTCGGATTTAAACGGTATCTTTATACAGACAGATGTATCGAAAGAAGCCCATTGCAGGAATGCAGTTGCAGAGACAGTGGCAAAATACGGCAGGCTCGATATTCTGGTTAACTGCGCGGGAATTATCTACAGAAACAGAAATGTGGAAAACACTTCGCTTGACGAATGGAACAGGACATTCGATACAAATGTAAAGGGGACTTTCCTGATGACGAAATATGCTATCCCGGAACTGAGAAAGACAAAAGGTTCTGTTGTAAATCTTTCTTCATATGTAGGTCTTGTAGGTTTTAAGGGTGCTTCTGCATATGCGGCCTCAAAGGCGGCAATTGTAAATTTTACCCGTTCCGCGGCTCTGGACTACGCGTCGGAAGGGGTTAGGATTAATTGCGTATGCCCCGGGAGTGTTGCCACGGATATGATAGAACAGGCCTGGATTCAGCACGGAGATTATGAAGAGGCTAAAAGATTATGGGAATCCAAACATCCTATTGGAAGAATTGCCTCACCGGAGGAAATTTCAAAGGCTATTTTATTCCTGGCAGGGAACGGGGCCTCTTTTATTACAGGGGCTGCCTTGCCCGTTGACGGGGGACTAACCGCAGAGTAGGGTTGATTTTTGGGCAAAAAAAAGTCCGGTCGAAACCGGACTTTTTTTTAATAAAATCAGCCTTGCTTTCCGCTCCAACTGTCCTTTAATGTTACTGTCCTGTTAAAGACAAGCTTATTAGCGGTTGTGTATTTTGTATCGACGCAGAAGTAACCGTGTCTTTCGAACTGGACTCTGTACTGTGGTTTGGAGTCTTTCAAAAACGGCTCAACAAGTGCATCGGAAAGGACTTCAAGAGAATCCGGATTAAGGAAATCGAGATACGATTTCTCCTTATCGCCGTCAGGATTAGCCACGCTGAATAATCTATCGTAAAGCCTTACCTCTGCTTCAATAGCGTGTTCAGCCGAAACCCAATGGATTGTACCTTTCACTTTGCGCGTACTGGTGCCTGTGCCGCTTCTTGTATCAGAGTCATATGTACAGCGCAGCTCTCTAATTTCTCCGTTTTCGCTTCTGATTACATCTTCGCATTTAATTATATAGGCGTAACGGAGTCTTACTTCGCCTCCGGGCATAAGCCTGTGGAATCCTTTGGGAGGATTTTCCATAAAGTCGGTCTGTTCAATATAAATCTCTCTGCTGAAAGGAATCTTTCTGGTTCCCATCGTTTCATCTTCGGGATTATTGATGCCGGTTAATTCCTCAGTTTCTCCCTCGGGATAATTGGTTATAACTACTTTAAGAGGGCGGAGTACGGCCATTGCACGCTGGGCTTTCTTGTTTAAGTCGTCTCTGATTGCAAATTCAAGAAGAGCCATATCGGTAACCGAATCTCTCTTGGCAACTCCTATTAAATCGGTAAAATTTATAATTGATTCAGGAGTATAACCGCGTCTTCTTAGGCCTGATATTGTAGGCATTCTCGGGTCATCCCATCCGTCTACATACTTTTCGGTAACCAGCTGCAGAAGTTTTCTCTTGCTCATAACAGTATAGCTTAGGTTCAGACGGGCAAATTCAATCTGCTGCGGGTGGTAAATTTCAAGTTCATCTATAAACCAGTCATACAGTGGACGGTGGTTCTCAAATTCAAGTGTACAGATAGAATGAGTAATCCCCTCAAGAGAATCTTCAAGTCCGTGGGCCCAGTCGTAAGTTGGATAAATACACCATTTATCCCCCTGGCGGTGGTGCGATTCGTGAATAATGCGGTACATAATCGGGTCGCGCATATTAATATTGGGGGAAGCCATATCAATCTTAGCCCTTAGCACCTTAGCGCCGTTAGGGAATTCTCCTTTCCTCATTCTTTCGAGAAGGTCAAGGTTTTCTTCAACACTTCTGTTGCGGTATGGGCTATCTTTGCCCGGTTCAGTAAGAGTTCCCCTTGTAGCCCGGATTTCATCCCCATTAAGGTCGCAAACGTATGCTTTTCCTTTTTTTACCAGTTTAACAGCCCATTCATACATCTGGTCAAAGTAATCGGAACCGTAGAGGATCCTGTTTTCAAAGTCGGCTCCCAGCCATTTAACATCTTCAATAATTGAATCTACATATTCCTGATCTTCTTTACTGGGATTTGTATCATCGAACCGGAGGTTGAATTTCCCCTTATAGTCTCTGGCTATTCCGTAATTAAGACAAATCGATTTAGCGTGCCCGATATGAAGATAGCCGTTTGGCTCGGGAGGGAAGCGGGTATGGACTCTGCCTCCCCATTTGCCGGTTTTAAGGTCTTCGTCGATTATTTCGCGGATAAAATTCGAAGGTTTTTTCTCTTCATTTGATTCGGGGTTATTCTTATTCTGGTCCATATATAACCTTTTATTTTAATATTTCAATTGCGTATGAAATTCTGTTCAATACTTTTTCCTTACCGATTATGGAGCATATATCAAATACACCGGGACCGGCGCCCACGCCGCTGACTGCCAGACGTAAAGGATGAATAATCTTGCCGTTGCCTACGCTGTTTTCTTCGGCAACCTGATGGAGAGAGTGCTCATAATCTTCTTTTACCGGGTTTGCAATCTGTTTCACCTTATCGGCAAATTTTGCCAATAGGGAGGAGGAATCTTCTTTCCATCTCTTTTTAACAGTTTCTTCTTCAAAAGCAGTAAAATCCTTAAAGAGGTACTCCGCCTTTGTAAGGAATTCCTTAACAAAAGAAACCCTTTCAATCATCGCGTCTATTATTTTGCCTATTAACTCATCGTTGAAGGCAATCCCGTTAAATTCCGATTTGGAAATTTCTTCTTTGAGCAGGGAGGTAAGCTCTTCTTTGCTCTTTTTTCTAAGATGCTCAGCGTTCAGCCAGTTTAATTTTTCAACATTAAAAACAGCTCCCGCCTTATTTACTCTTTCAAGGGAGAATTTCTCCACGAGTTCATCAAGATAATAAAATTCCTGATCATCGCCGGCAGTCCACCCAAGTAGTGCCACAAAATTAACAAGGGCTTCTTTAAGGTATCCTTTATCCCTGTAATCCTCAACGGCAACGTCCCCCTGTCTCTTGCTGAGCTTTGATTTATCGGGATTGAGGAGGAGAGGGAGGTGCGCAAATTCGGGACGGCGCCAGCCGAAGAAATCATAAAGGAGCACGTGCTTAGGAACTGAAGAAAGCCATTCCTCTCCCCGGATCACGTGGGTAATTCCCATTGAATAATCATCAACAACATTGGCTAAATGGTAAGTAGGGTATCCGTCGCTCTTAAGCAGCACCTGGTCATCTACAACACTGCTGTCAAATTCTACATCCCCTCTAACGATATCCTTAAAATAAATTTTCTTATCTGAGGGAACATTAAGCCTTATAACATAAGGAGTTCCGGAATTCAATTTATCTTTAATTTCGCTTTCTGAAAGGGATAGGCAGTGTTTATCATATTTAGCCTGCGGTAATTTCAGCCTCTGTTGTTCCTCCCGTAGTGCTTCCAGTCTTTCAGGGGTACAGAAACAATGATATGCATGTCCCGATGCTAAAAGCCGGTCTACGTGCTCCCTGTAAATCGGAAGGCGTTCCGACTGAATATAGGGACCGAATCCCCCATCCTTACCGGGTCCTTCATCATATTCAAGACCGCACCATTTAAGACTGTCAATCAGTTTTTCTACAGCCCCTTCAACGTAGCGGTTTCTGTCAGTGTCTTCTATTCTAAGTAAAAACTTTCCATTAAATCGCTTTGCGAATAAATAATTATAAAGCGCGGTTCTTAATCCCCCTACATGAAGATATCCCGTAGGGCTGGGGGCAAATCGCACGCGCGGCTGAACTTCCGACATTCGAATCTCCATAAATTTTGAACCTAAATATAATTATAAATTGCTTAAAGTGCCCTCCAATTGAAAATTCCGGACGGGTTCCATTAAACAAATCGGGAGTTATGAATAGAAAAAAATAAGTAATTAGCCCGAATAAACAACTTTTTTATGAATCGGCGTGTTATACATTGAAAAGCCGGGGGTGTTGCATCCTCCTTAATTAAGGTTTAAATTTGTCCATTATCAAATGAGGTCTCGGTTGATTGAAAAAAAATATGATATAATTGTTATCGGCAGCGGTCCCGGAGGGGAAGGAGCAGCCATGTTCTGTTCAAAACATGGCAAAAGCGTGGCTGTATGTGATGAATATTCTCTAGTGGGAGGTGCTAGTACACACAAAGGGACTATCCCTTCAAAGTCACTCAGGCATGCCAGCCAGCTCTTAATTGATAATAACCATTTTGAGAATGCTACTTATCAGGACCTTTTACTCCAGACAAAGCAGGTGATTAAGGAGCAGGTTGCCCTCAGAAAGAGTTTTTACGACAGGAATGATATTGACCTTCTTATTGGAAGAGCCTCGTTTAAAGATAAAAACACGGTTGAAATTACAGAACCGACAGGCCTTAAAAAGAAATACCAGGCCGATAATTTTATAATTGCCACCGGTTCACGTCCTTATCATCCGCCTGATGTGGATTTTACTCATCCCAGAATTCTTGACAGCGACCGGCTATTAGACCTTAAAGATCATCCGAAATCTATTTCAATATATGGTGCCGGTGTTATTGGATGCGAATATGCATCCATTTTCAGAGGGTTGAGAATAAAAGTTAACCTAATAAATACACGCCATCAGCTTCTCTCTTTTCTTGACGACGAGATAATTGACGCTCTAGCATATCATCTTAGGGAAAACGGGGTTGTAATACGTCACAGCGAAGAATATGAAAAGGTTGAGGCAGACGATTGCGGCGTTACTATATATCTGAAATCGAATAAGCAGATAAGAAGCGATTACCTGTTATGGGCGCAGGGAAGAACGGGAAATTCACAGAATATGGGGCTTGAGGAATTGGGGATTAAGACTGATAACAGAGGGTCGATTCCTGTTAATAAGTTTTATCAGTCCGCTGTGCCGAATATTTATGCTGTTGGAGATATTATTGGGTTTCCGAGCCTGGCGAGCGCCGCATACGATCAGGGAAGATTTGCTGCGAGACACCTAGTTCTGGGAGAGGAAATTTCCCTGAAGACAGAATTTATACCAACAGGTATATATACCATTCCCGAAATAAGCTCAATAGGGCTTAACGAAAGAGAACTGACAGAAAAGAAAATACCTTATGAGGTCGGCCACTCATTCTTTAAGCATCTGGCACGTGCTCAGATAACAGGGAGGACAACCGGAATGCTTAAGATTCTATTCCACCGGGAAAGCCTCAGAATTCTTGGAATTCACTGTTTCGGATACGGAGCCTCAGAAATTATTCATATCGGACAGGCGGTTATGTCGCAGGAAGGGGATGGAAATTCTCTTCTTTACTTTGTAAACACAACATTCAACTACCCTACAATGGCCGAAGCGTACCGAGTTGCGGCATTAAATGGTTTGAACCGTGTAAGATTGAATAATGCATAAAGGAAGGTAAAATTAGGATTGATTGAAAAGGCGGTCTGACTGCCTTTTTTTATGATAGGCAAAAAAAATCCGGCTTAAGCCGGATTTTAATTTTTAAACCAGTTTGCTGGTGTAATATTTTACCTTCTCCAGAAATTCCTTGCTGTC
>JAEXUB010000229.1 GCA_023453125.1 Bacteroidota bacterium | reverse complement strand
CTTGCTAACCCGCAAAGGGATATCACACCGGAAGTCAGTGCTCAAAGATTAAGGGAAATAGGCACGGAATAATTTTCAGAGATAGAAATCAATTTTCCTGTAATCCTTCTTCGGTTCAGTGTTTTTCGGCTTTTCAGGCGTATCCGTATTATTCTCCATACTCCACGGTTTAAGATAACCGCATCTCTGTTCCAGGAGTTTCATTGCTTCTGCCTCATCGGTAATAATATGTGAAGCCGGCGGAGTATATTGCAACGGGCGCTGATTGTTAATTGCTATTGGCATAGGCCTCCTTTATAATGCATAATTATAAGATGACTTTTCTATTATTTTATTTAGTAATTCCGGCTGCAGCGGTTTTTTAATAAAATAATAGGCACTGAAATTGAGAGCATCCTTTTCGCTTATAAGGTCTTCGCTGCCGCTCATTATAGCAATAGGAAGATTTGGCTTCAGTTTCTTCAGCATCATAATTATTTCAAGGCAGGAATGATCTCCAAGGAGGAATTCCGATACAACCAGGCTGATTTTTATTTTTTTAGCCGTTTCAACCGCCTCTTTGTAGGAAGAAGCATAAACCAGATTACAGTTTTCTTTATTAAGCAGGCTTTTAATGTTATCGAGGGCCGATTTGTCTTTGTCAATTATAAGCACATTGAAATCATTGTCCGGCGAAATATCTTTTCCGGAATTTGCGGTTTCTGGAGCGGCGATAGATATTTTGTGCAAATTTGCGTCCAACATATTGCCTCCGCTTTATATTCTACCCTTGAAATACAACGGACTAGCAAGGAGAAAAAGCACAAAACTGTAAGGAACCGATTCTGTAAGAATATAGTAAAAAAAATAATATAAAGCAATAAAAAAATGAATCATGAGTTTGATCAAACAAATTTTTGATAATAAGCCGAAATCTTTCCATTTTTAAGCAGAGAAAAGAGAATATTAGATAAATGAGCTTCTTTCTTTACAGGATATTCAGTCCAACTTTAAGGGGTAGAATTTTAGCCGGTTTTGCAATTATCGTAATGATTATGCTTACGGTTACATTCTACAGCGTCTATAATTTCTATAAATTCAACGAGTCGGTTAAATCCTCCCTCGAAACGAATTATAACGGAATGATTTATATAAGCGAAATGAACAGAGTGCTAGATAAACAGCAATACTGCCTCGTTAATTTATTTAATAAAAAGGATGAATCGCAGAGTTTTGTATTCGATACTCTTAAATTCAGCTTCTTTAAATTGTACGACCAGGCCCGCTCTAACAGGCTCCTTGCTTATGAATCGAGAAGGTTGTTCGATTCCCTGAATCAGAAGTTTAAATACTTTGTCCGCAACGTGGATGAAAGCACCGACGTCCTTTATCCGGGCAAAAAGGGGATGCTGAGAACCATTGATGACTCTCTCCTGATATACAACAGCAAAAAACCGGATAATAATCAGCTTACGCTGATAATAATGAATGCAGTTAAAGAGGTTAAAAAATACGCTGATACGCTGCATATGAGCAATCAGGTTGCCATTAAAGAGACTATTAACCAGAACAAGGAAATTACCAGATCGGCCGCATTATGGATTATTTTCATTCTTGTTACAGGCAGCATAATAAGCTTTATATTTATTAGCAAGTTTACAGATTACATAATCAGGCCTATCAGGGACCTTACCAGAACAGCCCGGCTTATCTCAGAAGGTAATTTTGAAGAAAAGATAAATGTTGATGTAGCCGAGGACGAAATTTCAAATCTGGCAATCGAATTCAATACTATGAGCGAGAAGCTGCTCATTTATGAAAAGATGAATGTAAACAAAATTCTCTTCGAAAAGAGGAAATCGGAGATTATTCTTGAAAATATAAACGAGCCTGTTGTTGTTACAGACGAATTCCTTTCCATCATTATTGCCAACAAACAGTTTAAGGAAGTATTCTGCATTAACGAAACCGACGGGCTGAACCTTAAATTTCTGTTCCCCAAGAATTATTTCTTTGATAAATATGAAATGCAGACGGGGCAGAGACGGAAAGGAAAGGGAGAACCCTTTATTATTCTAAGCGACGAAGGGGGAAAGAATAAATTTTTTATACCAATTTATTCCTTTATACACATACCGGAATCGGATTTTGCCGGACTTGTAATAGTTTTTAACGACATTACCAAGTTTCAGGAACTCGACAGTATGAAATCCGAATTTATAGCCAAAGTATCGCATGAGCTTAAGACTCCTCTTACATCGCTTGGAATGGCTGTCGGTTTAATGGAAGAGGGGGTTGTAGGGGATCTGGCTCCAAAACAGAAAGAACTTTTAATGTCCATTAAAGATGATTATAAACGCCTTAACAAAATGGTATTTGAAATTCTTGAGCTGACTAAGATTGAAGCCGGCAGTACGATGCTTCTTATTGAAAAGGTGGATATAAGAACGATACTTGAGCATTTAATGAAGGACTTTTTGTGGCGTGCAGAAGAGAACGGAATACGGCTTGCAACCCAGGTTTCCGAGAATGTCCCCGTCTTTAAGGGGAATTTCGATTATCTTTTGCGGGCTCTCGAAAATCTTGTTTCGAATTCATTGAAGTTTACCCACCGGGGAGGGGTAATTAATATTAATGTTGAGAAAAACGATAGCGATATTGTTATCATAATATCGGATACCGGAATTGGAATAGGACAGAAGCAAATAGACAGAATTTTCGATAAATTTTATCAGGTCGATTCAAATATTCAGGGGAGTGTAGGGCTTGGACTCTCAATAGTGAAAGAAATTATTGATCTTCACCGGGGAGAGATTAGAGTTAAAAGCCAACCCGGAAAAGGAAGCGAATTTACAATCAGAATACCTGTGGAGTAAAAATGTTTAAAGGAAATGTGCTTGTTGTTGATGATGAGCAGAATATTTTAAAAATGGTGGAGCTGGCACTTAATTCACTCGGTTTTCAGGCTGAGGTGTTCGGAGACCCGGTTGCGGCTCTTAAAAGGGCTCAGGAAAAGTATTTCGATATTGCATTTGTAGACCTTAAGATGCAGCCTATGGACGGACTTCAGGTATTATCGGAACTAAAAAGGCTTTCGGAAGAGACAACAATAGTACTTATGACGGCTCACGGAACAATAGAGTCTGCAGTTGAAGCTATTAAGAAGGGGGCATATGATTATCTGACCAAGCCCTTCTCCTACCAGGAATTTACTCATATTGCCGAAAGGGTATATGAGCATCATCATCTTATTAAAGAAGTAAAGGGGCTTCGTGCCCAGGTTATGGAGGAGGAACTCCCAAATACAATTGCCACCAAAAATTATCAGATGCGCGATATTATCAAAACTGCAAAAGATATTGCCGACAGCGACATACCTGTATTAATAGAGGGGGAAAGCGGAACAGGCAAAGAGCTTCTTGCCCGTTTTATTCACGAAAACAGTGAAAGAAGGGATGCCACATTCATGGCCATAAACTGCGCTGCCATTCCGGAAAATCTCTTTGAAAGCGAATTGTTCGGGCATACTAAGGGTTCTTTTACAGGGGCTATTAAAGATAGAATTGGAAGATTGGAACTCGCAGACCAGGGGACCGTATTTCTGGATGAAGTTGCCGAAATTCCCAAACCGATGCAGGTTAAACTCCTCCGTTTTCTTCAATCAATGGAATTTGAACGGGTGGGGGAAAGCATTACCAGAAAGATTAATGTACGCATTATCAGCGCTACCAACAGGGAAATAAATGAAGAATTGTCAAAAGGGGAATTGAGGGATGATTTTTATTATAGGATTAGCGGTGTCCGTTTTAAGCTCCCTCCATTAAGTCAGCGGAAAGAAGACATCCCTACTCTTGCAGAATACTTTTTTGCAAAGTATTCGCCGGGCAGAAATTATGAGATAGCCCCTGAGACAATGAAATTACTGATGGATTACGATTGGCCCGGTAATGTAAGGGAATTTGAAAATATCATTAAAAGACTAATTGTCTTTTCTAAGGAGGGGCAGGTTAAACCGGAATTCCTCCCCATTGAAATAGTGAATGAAAAACCAAAACAATTCATTAATATAATCCCCAAACTGGAAGAGCTTGAAAAACAGCATATTATAGAGGTATTAAGACTCGCACCTACTCCAAAAGAGGCGGCAAAGATACTGGGAATATCCGAAACCACCCTCTGGCGCAAAAGAAAGCTGTATGACCTTTAAATTGCAATTAATTAGGGGATATTTCATTTTGAAATTTGCTTAAAGCGTTGTATTGCAAACACTTAGCAGATGGCCATTTCATTTTGAAATCACAAAATTAAATTTTGCTCATACAAAATCTCTTTTTGAAAATAGGGATGAGGGAAAAATGCGAATTCTTTCCTATTTGAGGCTTTTTAAAAAAATATTAATTCAGGCATAATAATTGCATTAATAAGACCATCATTAACACATAAACAATAGGAGATATAAAAAAAATGAAACAGTCCGCATTTATCGTTATTCTTTTCGTAATTGCTATGGCAGTATCATATGGCATTTACGCTGGTGTTTTTGGAGCAGAAGCAAACTTCGCAAAAGATCCTGCTACAGGAGCCGTTATTTATGACAAACCGGTTAACATCCCGGGCATGGTTTATACAGGTGGTCCCCTTATCGCATTACTTATTGCTCTTTCAATTATGGACTTAGCAATCGTAGTAGAAAGAACATTATCATTAAAGAAAGCAGCAGGAAAGAGATCAGTTCAGAAATTCTTTACAGACGTTCTCGCTCTCTTAAGAAACAACAAGATAGACGAAGCTTTGAAAGCTTGCGACGCTCAGAGAGGATCTGTTGCTAACATCATCAGAGCTGCTCTTACCCGTTATAAAGAAGTTCAGGCTGACGGCGTAGATAAAGAAAAAGCTCTCGGCGAAGTTCAGCGTTCAGTTGAAGAAGCTTTATTGCTCGAAACTCCATTATTGGAAAAGAACCTTATTGCTCTTTCAACCATCGCTTCAATCGCTACAATGGTTGGTCTTCTCGGTACAGTTATCGGTATGATCCGTTCATTCGCGGCTCTTTCACATGCCGGACAGGTAGACGCTCTTGCGTTGGCAACCGGTATCTCCGAAGCGCTCTTCAATACAGCAGGCGGTCTTATCGTTGCTATTATTGGTATTGTTGCTTATAACTTCTTTACAAACAAAGTTGATAACTTTACATTCCAGGTGGATGAAGCTTCTTACAACGTAATACAGTTACTCAAAAGCAAATAAGAGGTAATGTAATGTCTAAAATTAAAAAAAGCAGGGTAAGTATTGGTATCGATATGACACCTCTGGTAGACGTTGCGTTCTTGCTTTTAACATTTTTTATGTTAACAACACAGTTCAAACCACCAGAAGATGTTCAGATCAATCTCCCCATGTCACAGTCTCCGGCTAAATTACCCGAAACTGACGTTATGACAATATTTGTCGATAAAAACGACAGTTTATATCTTGGTTTCACCGCTCCTCAGATGATGGAGAACTTCTTCGGCGCCGATTTCAGACAGAAACAGTGCGGCCCGATTAAGAAAGCAGAACTTGCTGATCAGTTAATGAAAGCAAGAGCCCAGAACCCGAGATTAAGAACTGTTGTTAAGACAGATGCTAACAACAAATTCGGTGTAGTGTCGGATATTCTTGAAGTTTTGCAGAAAACTCAGATTACCCGATTCAGCGTAGTTACTAATTTTGAACAAGTTAAAAATTAAAGGAGAATGAAATGGCAGGAGCTGATGTAGGTGGCGGCGGCGGTGGAAATAAACGCCATCAAAAGAAAGGTAGAAAGCCAAAAAGAAGAATGAAGATCAGAATCGACATGACTCCTTTAGTTGACGTTGCGTTCTTATTATTAACATTCTTTATGCTTACTACCGTATTCAGGCTGCCTCAGGCGCTTGAAATCATGTTGCCTGAGACAAATAAACAGACTGTTGATATTGCTGAATCGAAAATGATTACTATCAGAGTAAGCAACGATATGACAATCTATTGGAACAAAGGTTTTGATGTTCCCCAGAAAATGAACTTTGACAAATTGACCGAGTTTATTGCTGCCAGAAAGGCAGAAAGACCCGACTGGATTTTCAAGGTTATTGTTGACAGGGAAGCTAAAAGCCACGCTTTAATTGATATTATTGATGAATTGAAAGTCAACCAGCTTGATAAATTCTCAATTGTTCCGATAACTGAAATTGATAAAAAAGAAATGGCCAGGGCCATTTAAGACCGGAGATGAAAATGGCAAATAATACAACAGCGGTCGACTACAAAAACGTATACGGAGCATTCGAGTTAAAGAGACTTTATCCGAGAAACTACGGGTACGGATTTTTAACTGCTATTCTCTTCCATCTTATGTTAATCGGCATTTATTTCCTTGTCCAGGCTTTGAATGCTGAAGAAGAGAACTATGACGATGTACCAGTAGTAGCAATGAAGTACAGCGAAATGGGACCTCCTCCGTCAATCGTTCAGGAAGTCGCACCACAAGTACAAACAGCAGCAGCGGCTGTTAAACCCAACGTGGGTGTCCCTGTTCCGGTAGAGGACAGTAAGGCCGCCCCGGAACAAACATTAGCCTCGCAGGCTGAAATGAGCAGAGCTATTGCTCCTACTCAGACAATCAGCGACGGCGGTAATGTGCAGATTACTCAGGATATCAAGATTGAACCTGAGAAAAGAGCCAGTGAAGATGATAATCCAGATCCTTCTACCTTCCAGGCTGTTGAAAAAAATCCTGAACCAATACAGCTTGTAAAACCGGTTTATCCCGAAATTGCTCAGAGAGCCGGATTAACAGGACTTGTAGTTCTTAGAGTATTGGTTAACAAAGAAGGAAAGCCAATGAGAACCGCAGTTATTAAGGCTGATAACGAAATCTTTGTTGAACCGGCTAAAGAAGCCGCAATGAAGACCTTGTTTACACCGGCTATTCAGAACGGTAAGCCTATTACCTGTTGGGTTAACATTCCTTTCCGTTTCTCATTAGGTAAATAAATTATTTACGGACGTGAATAAGATATTTATATATATTGCTTATACAACAGGTGCTCTCTTCGTAGCTATGGGGGTGGCAGTTTTAACAACGAATTGGGTACCTGAAGACTACGGCCATTTGAAAATGATAATGGCCGTAGTCTTTTTCCTTTACGGAATTTTTAGGATTCTTCATACTTATATGAAACATAAAAATTCAAAGAGGGAGGGGAAATTCAATGAATAAAAAAATTTTTATACTTCCTTTGTTCTTCGTTTTCAGTTCTTTTCTTCTTCTGTCCTGTTACGAAAAACAGTATTCTCCTACCAAAGGGGAAGTGCAGGCGGCTTCGGATGAGTCTCTTTTCAGACTTGCTGAAGAGGCAAAAACTGAATTCGAAAAGACCTACGTCCAGGCTAAAGTTAATATGACTCAGCTTGCAGCCAGGGAAGGAATTCCTCAGCTGTTTGAAGGCAAAATAAAAATTTATCTCTGCGGCAGGGGGTTTAATGAGGAGGAACTGGCTTACATCGAAAAAGCAAAGAAAAAAGATGAAATCCAGCAGTTTAAGTTTTGTTATGATGCAATTGTTCTTGCAGTGCAGAAATCGGATAAAAGGGAAAATATCTCGATGAAAGAGGTTAAGGATATGCTCAACGGGGCCGACAGGAGCTATAAAATTTTTATGCCTCCCTTTATTTCGAGCACTTATGAATATATAAAATCCGCAATTCTGGGAGGAAAAGATCCCGCTAATGTTAAATTGATGGAAAGCGAAAAGGCAGTACTTGAGCAGGTAAAAAAGACTCCGAATTCAATGGGACTCGTAGCGTTGAATGTAATAGCGGATTCATCCGACTTTAAATTTTTAAAAGTGGCTTCAGAAGAGACTTCTCCCGGTGGTCCAGAATATTTTGAGCCTCACAAAGGTTTTTTAGTTAACGGTTCCTATCCTATGTCTAAACTCTGTTTCATTTTTACGAATGAAATTGTTACCGGAGTCGGCGGCGGATTTGCGACATTTTTGACGGGGAACGACGGACAGAGACTGGTTCTGAAACAGAATTTAGGGCCTGCTACTGTTCCTGTAAGATTGAAACAAAAATAAATAATGGTGAGTGATATGAAAAATATGATATTAAAATCGGTTTTGTTCGTATTCCTTTTTGCGGGAATATCGTTCGCACAGGATATTGCGGCCAATGCGTTGAAAGCCTTTGACAAGGATAAAAATGCAAACAAGGCATTTGCTGTTGCCAAAGATGCATTTGAAAAAGGACAGGTGGGCGAGGCTCAGAAAATCCTTCTTATTATTAAAGAACATAAAAAAGATGCTGAACTTTATGATCTCCTCGCTAAGGTGTGGGATAAGTTCGGTGTAACTGATAATGCAAAATCAAACTACGAAGAAGCTGAACTTGTTGATGCAAAAAATATCGGCAGAAAATATATCCTTGCCGATATGTATTTCAAGAATAACCAGATTAAAGAAAGCATTAACAAGTACCTTGAAATTACAAAGATAGATTCTACTCAGAAAGAAGCTTATCTGAAGGTTGGTACTATCTTCAATATGACCAAAGAATATAAAGCCGATGCAGCGCTTTATCTCGAAAAAGCGCTTAAATTCTATGATGACCTTAAGATTTATAAAGACTGCGTTAAAGCATACAGAGATGCTAACAATCCGGTTAAGGCATTGGAAATTGCCGAAAAAGGATTGGAAAAATATCCTAATGATGTTGAAATGAGAAGAATTGCATGGCAGTCTGCTATTCCTGCCAGGAATTATGAAGCGGCAATGAAGCATGTTGTGCTTGTACCCGATTCAGTGCTTACTTCAAATGAAGCTAAGACTGCAGGGGATGTTGCTAACGTTCTCGGTAAAGGGGACTTAAACATTAAGTATTACAAATTAGCCGCAGATAAAGATCCGAGCAATAAGGACCTATTTTTCACACTTGCAAACAATGCATACGGCGCAAAGGAATATGATAAGGCAATTGAACTCTTTGATAAGAAACTCGCTTTAGATCCGAAACACGAAAAATCACTTTTCTATAAAGCATGGTCGTATAAACTTAAAAAAGACTGGGAAGGCGCACGGAAAGCATTCTCCGATTATCTGGCTGTTTACGATACATCCGTTAGCGGATGGATTAACCTGGCCGAAGTTTATGACGATGACAAACTCGATTCACTCGGAAGAAAGGTTGAAGTATATAATAAGATATTAAGAATGATTGACGGTAAAGAAAGACAGAATAAGGAAATTGCGGTATCCATCAATATGTTCCTCGGCTACAGAGCTTATACAAATAAAAACTGGGGCGGCGCAATTCCTTATATTAAAACAGCTATGGCTTATAAAGGGGAAGATCTTTCTTCGCTTGTTATGATTGGAGCCTGCTACGAAAACCTTAAGGATTATGATAACGCTGTAGCTTATTATAAGAGAGCAGCAAGAATTAATCCTAATGATGAAAACGTCAAGAAGGGCTTGCGAAGGCTGAGTGCCGACTAATAGAAGAAATTCAAATCCGGGGAATTGAAAATATTCTCCGGATTGAAACATTTTTGGGTGGAAAGGTATAATGAAGGAAATAAAATATTTTAATCCGTGGCACAGCGTAAGCTGCGGAAAGAAAATTCCGGAATATGTGAACTCGATTATTGAAATTCCGAAAGGCTCACAGGCTAAATATGAGCTCGACAAGGAGAGCGGCCTGCTTAAGCTGGACCGGGTTCTCTTTTCTTCTGTTCATTATCCGGCTAACTATGGATTTATACCCCAGACTTATTGTGATGATTCGGACCCTTTGGATATTCTGGTAATCTCCTCGGTTGAAGTTGACCCTTTGTGCCTCATTGAAGCGAAGGTTATCGGTTTAATGACGATGATTGACGACAGTGAAAAGGATGATAAGATTGTTGCGGTTGCAGCCAATGATATGTCGGTTAATTACATAGACGATATTTTTAATCTTCCGCCTCACACAACGGTTCAGCTTAAACGATTCTTTGAAGATTATAAGAGGCTTGAACATAAAAATGTATTTGTAGAGCAGTTCCTCGGAAAAGAGGAGGCTTTTAAGGTTATCCATAACAGCATTGAGCTGTATAAGGAAAAATTCATAGATAATTGAAAATATAAACTAATAGATAGATAGAAAAATGACTACAGAAACAATTAAAAAGAGCGGACAAAATGAAACAGCTGTTGCAGCCGATACAAAAAGCAGCTTTTCGTTTTATGTATTAATCAGTTTAATCGGCATTTGTATGCTTTTATTCCTTTTTTCAATGATTTATTTCTTCTTTGAATAAGCATAATTTCCGGTTTTATCATTAATTGGAGTTCACACTCTTAATTTTAAGATATACTGATTCCTCAATTACGAGGTTTAAAGAGTTTTTCAGCTAAACATTCGAATTTATTTTTCGAGTATATTTATTGAAAAACTCTTTTTTTTATCATTTTTTTCTGTTTTTATCCCTTTTTGGTAGTATATTAATTCTAATTCCTGCAAAATTCTGATTTCTGACGGCAGTGACATATGAAAAAAAGAACAATATTACTTGTAGAAGATAACCCGGATGATGAGGCTTTAACCCTGAAAGCCTTTAAAAAAAACAATATTCTGAATGAAGTTGTTGTAGTTAGGGACGGGGAAGCTGCACTCGATTATCTATTTGCAAGGGGTGAGTATGCCAAAAGGGATAAAAGTGTGAACCCGGAATTAATCCTTCTTGATTTGAAACTTCCGAAAATTGACGGGCTTGAAGTTCTAAAGATTATCAAATCAGACAACAGGACACAATTGATACCTGTGATTATTTTGACCTCTTCCTCGGAAGAAAAAGATATTTTGAAGAGTTACGAACTATATGCAAACAGTTATATAAGAAAACCGGTTGATTTTGAACAGTTTTCCGATGCAATCAGGGAGCTTGGAGTTTACTGGCTGGTGTTAAACGAAACACCTAATCACATTTAGTAATTTAAATCGGATTAAAAATGGGGAAACCGCTTAAAGTACTGCTTATAGAAGATTCTGAAGACGATGCATTCCTTTTAACCCGAAAGCTCAAAATTGACGGATTCGATCCTGAAATTACAAGAGTTGACACAGGAGAAAAGCTTAGAGAGGAAATACTTAAAAAAAATTGGGATGTGATTATTTCCGACTTTGCTCTTCCTAAATTTGACGGCATTTCTGCACTTAAAATTTACAACGAATCTAAACTTGATATCCCTTTCCTTATTGTTTCCGGTACTATTGGAGAAGAAGTTGCGGTTAATGCGATGAAACAGGGGGCTCACGATTATCTGATGAAAGATAAACTTGACCGTCTTGTTCCTGCAATTGAAAGGGAATTGAGAGAAGTTGAAATAAGAAGAGAAAGAAAGAAAGCCGAGGAGGAAATTAGAAAACTCTCCCTCGTTGTTGTTCAAAGCCCTTCTGCAATTGAAATTACGGATACTAAAGGAATAATTGAGTATGTAAACCCTAAATACTCTAAAATTACAGGTTATTCAGCCTCTGAAGTAATTGGAACTAAGTCGATCTTCTTTGACGTGGAGAACCCGAGATCTGAATCCTTTAGACTCCTTCATAAAACGCTTTTGCAGGAAAATGAATGGAAAGGGGAAATTCTTAATAGCCGGAAGTCGGATGAATCCTACTGGGAAGACGTGTCAATTAATCCGATTAAAGATAATGAGAAGAACATTACCCATTATCTGATTGTCAGGGATGATATTACAAAGAGAAAGAGTATGGAGGAGGAGCTTATCTTCGCAAAGGAAAAGGCGATTATGTCCGATAAGCTTAAATCGGAATTCCTTGCCCAAATGTCACACGAAATCCGTTCTCCTATAAACGTTCTGTTAAGTTTTATGGGACTAATCCGCGCAGAAGTGGAAAGTAATATTACTCAGGAGCTTACTGAAAGCTTTAATGTTATGGAAGGAGCAGGAAGAAGAATTATAAGAACAATTGATTTGATTCTTAATATGTCCGAGCTGCAGACTGCATCTTATGAATTTAAGCCGAAAAAGATCGATTTGTATCAGAATATAATTGACCCGGTCTTTCAGGAATACCAGCATGTGGCGGATAAGAAAAATCTTGATTTCACAATAATAAATGAAACTTTAGATGCCCAGGTATTTGTAGATGAATATTCTGCTACCCAGATATTTGCTAATATATTCGATAATGCCCTGAAATATACTGAAAAAGGGGCCATCAAAGTTATTATTAAAAGAGTACAGAACCGCCTGGCTGTAGAAGTGGCCGATACCGGTATCGGGATTTCGGATGAATACCAGCAGAATCTCTTTAAGCCCTTTATTCAGGAAGAGCAGGGCTATACAAGAAAATTTGAAGGCAATGGATTGGGGCTCGCCCTTGTAAAGAAATATTGCGAGTTGAATAGTATAGATATCTCAGTCCAGAGCGAAAAGGGAAAAGGCTCTACTTTCCGGCTCGAATTTAAAAATTAAGACCTGTCCGATAACCGGAAAACATTATTTCCCCAATATTTTTACCCTCGGGGGAAAAAAATCTATAACTTATTATATTATAAGCATTTAAACTTTAGATTTAAGTTAAACTATATTGAAACTATTGCGATAATATTCAATAAAATCATCGAAAAGGGTAAAATATGGACAGATTAAATTTCAAAAACTGGAATATTTTTAATAAAATAATATCGCTTGTCGGGTTTGTAATTGTAATTTTTATACTATTCTTATACATTCAATACATTCCAAACCTTAGAAAGCAGATTGAACACGAAAAAGAAACAAGCCTAAGGAATACGACAGATGTAGCCTTTGGAATAATGGAACAGTATTATTCAAAAGTTACGTCGGGGGAAATGCCGCTGGCAGAGGCTCAATCCAAGGTAATTGCCTCATTACGAGTAATCAGATACGATAAGGAACAATATTTCTTTATGATTGACCCTGACCAACTCTGTATTCTTCATCCAATTCAGCCAAAGCTCGAAGGGACCTCATTAAGAGATAACAAGGATCCAAATGGAATTTACTTATTCCGTGAAATGAGTGCGGTTACCGCAAAGAGCGGAGAGGGATTTGTTAATTATATGTGGCCTAAGCCAGGAGTTGATAAACCGGTTCCGAAGACTACCTATGTAAAACTTCACAAGGGGTTTAACTGGATTTTAGGAACGGGTATTTATGTTGACGATATTGATGAAATATTATCGGATATGACAAATACCCTATTGCTCATAATGCTTGTGGCTGCGGCATTATCGGTTGCAATGGGAGTCTTTATTGCCCGATTCATTTCGAAGAAAATCAGGTCTATAGACAGCGCTGCCCAGAAAGTAGCGCAGGGAGATATTAACGTTGTACTTGATATCAATTCGACAGATGAGATAGGCAGCCTTGCCTCATCATTCGGCAAGATGGTTGAAAATATCCGTACTTCAATGGATCAAATAAAGAAGAAGACCGGGGAGGCAGAAGAGGCTTCATTAAAAGCACAGCAGGCTGAAGAGGCCGCAAATAAACAGAAGGAATATCTGGCTAACAGCGCCCGGCTGATGCTTGTTGAAATGGATAAATTTGCACAGGGGGATATGACCGTTAGCCTGAATATTGACAACAGCGGGGACGATATCGGAAAACTTTTTCACGGTTTCAACGTAGCGGCCGGCAATCTGCGTGAACTCATTAGCAATGTAACCGAGGTTGCAAAGCTGGCTGCCGGCGCCAGTTCCGAAATCTCTTCAACTACTGAAGAATTGGCCGCAGGAGCACAGGAGCAGAGCGCCCAGACTGCAGACGTAGCC
>JAEXUB010000074.1 GCA_023453125.1 Bacteroidota bacterium | reverse complement strand
ACCGGAATCAGAAACTGTTACCGATGAATAATTCTCCTCTTCTGAAGAAGTAATGGCAATTTTTCCCCCTTTATGGGAAAACTTAACCGGATTAGTTACCAGATTCCTGAATACCATTGTATTCATTTTCTTATCGGCAAAGATAAACAGGCTTCTGTCAATACTATTTTCAATTGATATGTTTTTGTTTTTTGCCGTCTGCGAAAGAAGTATAATTACCGGAGTAATTTCATAATAGAGATTGAAAGGTTCAGGGTTGAATTCAATTTTGCCTATTTGAATTCTTGCCCATTGCAGGAGGTTCTCGAGCAGTTTATATGAATTGCTGCTAAGCTGATAAATACCCTGAATAGATTCTTTCCTTTCGTCGTCTGATAGCTCATCATATTCCCCCGAAAGTATTTCGGAATAACCTAAAAGACTTAAGAACGGGCTCTTGAGATCGTGTGCAATTATTGAGAAGAACTTATCCTTGCTGGCATTCAGCTCTTTTAACTTGGTTTCCGATTCAATAAGCTGTTCATTCAGCTGGGCAAGCTTAACAGCCTCTTCTTCTATCTTAATCTGCGACAGTTTAATCTCTTCAAGCAGTTTACCCTGCTCCTGCTCGGCCATCTTTCGCCCGGTTATATCCTTTGAGGAACATATTACCGAAATTATATTACCTTCAATATCTTTAATAGGTGTTACGGACGTAATATAGTAGCGGTCACCGTCAGTGCGCGGCACCCGTACTTCCAGGAACTTTTCCTCTCCCGTCTCGAAAACATATTTAACGGCGGCAAACCGTTTATCGGCTTCCTCTTTAGAGAAAACATCCCATATTTTCTTTCCTATAACATCCTCAACGTTTTTCTGCACTCCCGAAGTGAATGCCCGGTTTACATATAAGTATCTCCCTTCCCGGTTAAAAGAGAAAATCGGATCAGTAGATTCATCGAGCAATATCCTGTATTTCTCCTCATTCTCGCGGAGGGTCTTTTCGGCAAGATTCTTCTCCGTTACATCAACTCCAATTGCTATACTGCCCGCAGCATTACCGTTTGCGTCCGAAAGGTTGTTGGAGAACCACGAAATTATTCTTTCCTCGCCGTCTTTTCTTCTAATTGTAGTTTCAAAATTTTCAACTCTGCGGTTTTCATAAATTATAGAATTTACATCCCGGTAAATCTTTTCTCTGTATTCATTGTCCGGATATAAATTATTCCAGATTGAATCATTGCCCAGGACTTCATTACGGGTGTAACCGGAAATTTTTTCTGCAGCCTTGTTCCAGAAAGTAATATTCCCTTTAAGGTCAAGAGTATTTATCCATACGGCAGCGGTTTCTAGAAGTTCACTCTGAAAACTCAGAAGAGCCGATAATCTTTCTTCTTCTTCTTTCTTCAGAGTTATATCGGTGGCAATTCCAACTAATGCAACCGGAATATCATTTTCATCTTTAATAATCGAAGTGGAAAGATGTATTAAGAAATCGGAGCCGTCTTTACGTTTATTCCAAAGTTCTCCCTCCCATCCTCCGCCTCTGGTTTCAGGAAGAATTTTACTTACAGAATGCTCGTCATTCTTAACTGACCTCAGAAATGATACATGCTTTCCTATAAGTTCCTCTTCGGTATAGCCGTAAGTCCTGCAGAACGATTCGTTAACAAATATAATATTATCATCCATATCAGTAATGCCTACGTTTTCCGATATGCTCATAATGGTATTGGCAAAAAGCCTCAGTTTATCCACCATTTTCTTTCGTTCGCTGAAGAATTCGACCTGAATAATGTAATCTGCCATATGGGCCATAAATGCTTTTTCATCATCGGTCCAGTTTCTTTTTACCCCTGTCTGGGCACAGTTAAAAATACCCACAAGATTCCCCGACAATCTGATTCCGACATCAATTAATGACTTGATGCCGGATGGCCCGAGTACATTATTACGGAATTCTTCAAATCTTTCATCGCTCTCAATATCATTAGAACTTATAACAAGCTCTTTATCTAACACGGAGAATACCTTATGGTAGCTTAAGACGGGTATATCTCCTGCAATTGAATGTTCTCCAGCTTTTGCATCATAGAGATCAGCATTCTTTAACAAATTCATCTCATTTTCAAAAAACCAGATGCTTACCCTGCAGGCATCAAGTGTTTTGGCAGTTATTTCGGTAATAAGCTTAAGCGCATTTTCCCTATCCCCCTGCCTTATTGCTTCCGAATTTGACAATTTATGAATTGCTTCCTGCTGTCTTTGAATTCTAATTATCCGCTCCTGCCTCTCCTTTTCGGCCAGGGTGCTTTCAGTAATATCAAAATAGTTCAATAGAATTCCCTGAATCTGCGGATCATCAACTTTGTTTACGGCTGTAAGTCTCACATATTTATAATTCCCGTCGGGGCATCTATACCGGTATTCCATAGTCCCGGCAGAATCGGGGACGAGAAGCAGTTTGTCAATTATAGCTTTAATTCTGTCAACGTCATCAGGGTGTACAACATTATATGCGGAAATGCCTACAGTTTTCTCAGGGTCCCAGCCGAATAGTTTTGCCAGGTTGGGACTGTTATACATAATTATTCCATCTTTCGAAACAATGGCAATTACATCTGAAATATGAGTTATTAGCGCTCTCTGTTTTCCTTCAACAATAGAGAGAGCGAGTTCAATTTTTTCCTTTTCGGCAATTTCGAGAGAGAGTTTCTTGTTTTTTTCTTCAAGTTCCAGAGTCCTCTCATTAACAGCTTTTTCAAGATCTGCTATGGCAATCATATCCCTTAGATCGGTCATAACAAAAACAACTCCAACCGGATCATCAAATCTATCCTTTATCAGGGTGCCTTTGCACCTTACCGGAATAAAACCGCCGTCTGAAGATTTCATTTCGGTGCGGCAGGATGTATTTGAATCGGATGCGTTTTGAAAGTCCTTAACATTCAGTCCGGGAGCAATTTCCGATATCTTCTTCAGAATTATTTCTTTTGAATCGTACTTGAGAATATTTAAAGCAGCATTGCTTGCCTTTCTTATTATTCCGTTCAAGTCGGTCAGAAATACATAATCGGAAACATCAAATAGTATCTGGGATGCGGCAAGCGCCGGAGTAAAATCGAGGACCTTATGCCGTATAATAATTGCGCCGATAATAAGGGAGACTCCGCCAAGTAGCATATTCCCCAATGGGGGAAGAGATTTAATATCCATTACCGGAAATGCAAGGTTTATAAGAGCTGTGGGTATTGTTGCCAGTCCGAAAATGAATCCGATCAGCTTGAACTGGCGCGCATTCTTTTTTAGCCGTGTCTTTTTTATGATTATAATTATTTGAATCAGGTTAAAAACTATGAGTGCTCCAATAACGGTATCGAAAGCAATAACCCAGGGAGAATTTTTATCTACTATTTCCTCCCATCCCCACCACTTGGTGTAATGCATGTCGGTAATATAAAGTTTCCCGTCCAGGGCCGCTCCCCAGAATACAATACCGGTAGCAAGCAGAATTAAATGAATGTAAATATGTCTTTTCCTTTCAGCGGCGTGAAGGTACAACTCATAAAAAAAGAGGAACCACAAGCCTACTCCCAAAGTCCACCCTATCGAGCCCATCCTGTATGCAGCTAATGCAATCTGTTTATCATCTGTTATGTATTGTATTCCGTTTGCAAGAGACCAGAATGAACTGAAAAATGTAATCAATCCCAAAATAATGTACATTCCCTGTCTGAATTCTCTGCTGGAGAAAATCCTGAATGTCATTATCAGCAATTCAGCGGCAATAACCAGCGATACGATTGCTAAGACTATTTTCAATAATGTTCCCTCTGTTAAAGAAGATTTATCCGTTTTCTCAATAATAGATAAATAATAAGGTACTTAATCAATTATCGTGTAAAATAAGAATTTTTTTACTGAAATATCTCAAAATCAAAATTAAAGGAAGGGCAGATTATACCCCCTTCCCTTTCGGGAAGGAGGCATAATTCCAATGGGTCACTAACTGTGAAGCATGCCCTGTGACGAATGTCGTGATGAGGATAGCGAATGCTGTTTATGATGCGAATCAACCAGCTTAAAACGGCCGACTAATTCCTGAAGATTGACAGTAAGACGGCTCAAATCTTCAGAAGCCCTCGCAACCTGCTGAACTCCCTGTGCGCTTTCCTGGGTAACGCTGTTTATCATCTCAATATTCTTGCTTATCTGTTCGGCAGCCGAAGACTGTTCTTCGCTTGCCGCGGCAACCTGCGTAATCATATCGGTAACCTTTGTGGAAGCAGCCAGAATCTCCTGAAGTACGTCTCCGACTTCGGTATTCATCTGAATACCTTCGGCAACTGAGCGTCCGGCTTCAACCATTGAACTGTCTGCCTCTTTGGCTTCCTTTTGAATCAGCTTGATAGTCTCTGCAATTTCCTTGGTAGCCTTGGCAGTGCGTTCGGCAAGTTTTCTTACTTCATCGGCAACTACGGCAAAGCCTCTTCCCTGCTCTCCGGCTCTCGCAGCCTCAATAGCCGCGTTTAAGGCCAGGAGATTTGTCTGATTTGCTATATCGTCAATTATCTGTGCAATTTCGCCAATCTGGTCTGTCTTTCTGGCCAGAGAAGAAATAATCTGCCCTGTATCCTG
>JAEXUB010000158.1 GCA_023453125.1 Bacteroidota bacterium | reverse complement strand
AATATCCGCGGGATAGATAAAGGTCCTTAATGAATTTCGTATCGAGAGGTACAGTAAGAGAATCAAAGTATACGGCTTCGGAGCCGAACGATGTAAATGAATTAAGGAACTGCGAAAACCAGCCGGGAGATTCTTTGGAAATACACACTCCTGCCAGTTCCTGCGACGTAAGTGCAGAGTTGCCGCTGAATACAACTTTCTTAAGTTCATACTGTGCCGGCTGGGCATATAATGCCGCGCCGGTAAGAAAAGAAAAAATGAGAAGTAAAACAAAACTTTTTAATTTCATAGGATTAATCTTTTATTAAGACCGGGGTGCCTATTTTTACAACCCGGAGCAACTCGTCAATATCGCCGTTGCTAAGGGCAATTGAACCATTGGTCCAGTTAAATGTAAAGGGAAGATTTCTGAAAATAAAATCATAAGTTCCTATTCCGTGAATTCCGATACGGGCATATTTCTGAACCCCTTCAAAAGGATGCTTCCCCTTTTTAATGTTTCCGAGTATCAGATAGTATTCTTCCTCGGTAATCCATTGTTTTTTATATGCTTCAATAAGGTCAGACTGATTAGGGTAATTCAGCAGAATTAACCTGTGGTATTTGGACACGGTATCTATCTGCTGAATCATATAATCTCCGTTTGGAGTCCCGTTATCGGTAAAGGACTCTTTAATTATTCTGCCGCTTTTTCCAAAAGCCGCCTTATATGTCTTTACTAAAACCGTATCCTCATAAAGTTCCAGGTTATATTTCTTTTTGCTTACAATAATTGCAGGTTTTGAAAAGGAGGAGATTCTTTTTGCCTGCATTTCCTCTTCCAGCGTATTTTGCCTTAAATTAAGAATTACGCCGTACAACACCATCCCGAAAAAAAAGATTGTAACGCTTCCTGCTATGTAAAGGATATTTCGAAGCAAAGTGCCCTTATTAAAATTTATAGAATACCCGATATTACAAATATAAAAAAGTAGGGATAAAAAGGTTAGAAAAAAAGGCGGGTTTCCCCGCCTTTAATTATTTTGAATTACTGGCTTCAACAGCCGCAATAGCGGACATATTGACGATGTCGTTTACGGTAGCGCCCCTCTGGAGGACGTGAATAGGCTTATTCATACCCATTAAAATAGGACCGATAACCGTGGCATTTGTAAGTCTTTCAAACAGCTTGTAGGCAATGTTGCCCGAATTCAGGTCGGGGAATATGAGCACATTTGCGCCCCCCTTAAGAACCGAGAAGGGGAATTCCTTTTCGAGCCTTTCGGGAACTACTGCAGTATCTGCCTGCATTTCGCCGTCAACCATAAGATCCGGTTTTCTCTTATGCAGAATTTCTACTGCCCTGGCAACTTTTTCGGACTGGGGATACTTAGCGCTGCCGAAATTGCTGAATGAGAGCATCGCTATCTTTGGAGTAATATCAAACTGTTTTACAGTCTGGGCCGTCATTAATGCTATTTCTGCAAGCTGATCGGCGGTGGGGTCTATATTAACCGTAGTATCTGCGAAGAAATAAGATTTTTTCTTGATGATTACAATGTATAATCCTGCGCAGATATTGAATTCTTTTTTTACTCCTACGCACTGGAGGGCCGGCCTTATAACCTGAGGATAATGGTAATTCAGTCCGCCTATTAATGCATCGGCATCCCCTAATTTAACCATCATTGAGCCGAAATAATTATTCTCTCTCATAATTTCGCGGGCGTCTCTCATTGTAATTCCTTTTCTGAAACGCGCCTGGCAGAAATCGGTAGCGTATTTTTCGAATTTATCCGAAACAAGAGGATCAATTATTTCAAAATGATTTGTGTCGTATCCGAGTTCAATTATTTTATTTTTGATTATTTCGGTATTTCCGAGAAGTACGGGCTTCCCAATTTCGTCAAGATATACTTCATTGGCGGCACGGATTATTTTTTCCTCTTCACCTTCCGGATACACAATTTTCTTTGGATCTTTCTGTGCTTTATGAATCATAACGCGGACAACTTCCTGCGAGAATCCCAGACGTTCCTTCAGTTCCTCTTCGTAGGAAACCCAGTCGGTTATAGGATTGCGGGCAACTCCTGTTTCCATTGCAGCGCGTGCAACAGCCGGGGCTACATTCCATAGAACGCGGGGGTCGAACGGCTTTGGAATTATATAATCGGGACCGAAAGAGAATTCCTTTCCGCCGTATGCATTCAATACAACTTCGGGTACTTTTTCTTTTGCAAGAGCGGCAAGCGCCTTAGCGGCTGCCATTTTCATCTCTTCGTTAATGGTTTTTGCCCTTACGTCGAGAGCTCCCCTGAAAATAAACGGGAATCCGAGCACGTTATTTACCTGATTGGGATAATCGCTTCTTCCGGTTGCCATAATGATATCTTTTCTGGCTGAAACCGCATCCGGGTATGTAATTTCAGGATCGGGATTAGCCATTGCAAATACAATGGGCCACGGAGCCATACTCTTAATCATTTCCTTGGAAACAACATTCCCCTTCGAAAGTCCCAGGAATGCGTCTGCTCCCTTCATACCGTCTGCTAAATCCTTGTAATAAACATCCTGTGCAAACTGTTCCTTATACTTGTTAAGGTCAGTTCTTTTTTTGTTGATATGCCCCTTTGTATCGAACATAGAAATGTTTTCAACTTTAACACCGGCGGCAATATACATTTTGCAGCAGGCAATTGCGGAAGCGCCGGCGCCCGAAATTACGAGTCTGATTTTAGATATATCTTTTCCGGTAATTTCAACTGCGTTCATAAGTGCAGCACATGAGATAATTGCCGTTCCGTGCTGGTCATCGTGAAATACCGGAATATTCATTGTACGTTTCAGCTCTTCTTCAATTTCAAAGCATTCAGGGGCTTTAATATCTTCAAGGTTAATGCCTCCGAAAGTCGGTTCCAAAAGCTGAACTGCTTTAATTACTTCATCCTGGTCGTGTGTATTCAATTCAATGTCGAACACATCAACATCGGCGAATCTTTTAAAAAGAACTCCTTTCCCTTCCATAACCGGCTTGCCGGCCGCGGCGCCTATATCTCCCAATCCAAGAACCGCAGTACCGTTTGAAACAACCGCAACCAGGTTCCCTTTGGCGGTATACTTATAAACATCATCGGGATTTTTCTCTATTTCTCGGCATGGTTCAGCCACACCGGGGGTATATGCCATTGAAAGCTCTCTTGCTGTAAAGCAAGGCTTTGTAGAAACAACCTCAATCTTACCTTTGCGCCCTTCGCTGTGATACTTAAGCGCTTCTTCTTTGCTGATGCTCATGATTTTTCCTCATAAGGTTAATAAGGTTTATGAATTAAATTTATTAATGACTCATTATTGTTAATCAAAATAGAAATATTTTTTAAAACAAAAAAGCCGTCCTTCAATAAGACGGCTTAAGAATTAAAGAACTCATTTATTTTAAACTTCCATTATCTCTTTTTCTTTATGCTTAATGATTTCTTCAATTTTCGAAATGTGTTTATCCGTAATTTTCTGAACTTCATCTTCGAAGCGTTTTCTATCGTCTTCTGTCATTTTCTTGTCTTTTTCCTCTTTTTTGAGGTGTTCGTTGGCATCTCTTCTAACGTTCCTGAGAGCCACTTTAGAATCTTCACCGAATTTTTTCACTATTTTCACATATTCCTTTCTTCTTTCCTCGGTTAGAGGAGGAATAGGGATTTTCAGGTTTGTTCCGTCTGAAATGGGATTTAAGCCTAAATCGGAAGCCAGTATAGCCTTATCAATAACCTGAACCATCGATTTATCCCAAGGTGTAATTGAAAGAGTATGAACATCGAGAACGGAAACATTGGCAACCTGGCTAAGAGGAGAAGGAGTGCCGTAATATTCAACCTTAATACCATCTAGTATTGCCGTAGTAGCTTTTCCGGTCCTGATTTTTGCTATTTCATTTCTGAAAGCCTCGACGGTTTTATCCATACGATGATCAGCATCAGATACTATTGCGTGCATAAATACCTCAATTATTTTTTAATCTTTTTTTTCGACTGCGAATCAAAATTACCAACCGATGTACCGACATTCCTGCCTGTAACAATTTTAAGCAGATTATCTTTTTTATCCATATTGAAAACGATTATAGGCAGATTGTTCTCTTTACAAAGACTTATGGCTGTAAGATCCATAACGCGCAGATTTTTCTGCAGTACGTCAATATAAGAAATTTCTTCGAACATACTTGCCCGCGGATTTTTTTCGGGATCGGAATCGTAAATGCCGTCAACTCGGGTGCCTTTAAAGATTGCATCGGCTTCAATTTCCACAGCTCTCAGGGATGCGGCTGTATCGGTGCTGAAATAAGGATGTCCTGTGCCAGCCCCGAGAATTACGATTCTACCTTTTTCAAGGTGGCGTATTGCCCTGCGCCTGATATAAGGCTCGGCAATTTCGTCCATATGTATGGCGCTCATAAGACGGGTAAACATACCGTGGCTTTCAAAAGTATTCTGAAGCGCCAGGGAATTGATCATTGTGGCAAGCATACCCATCTGATCTCCGGTTACCCTGTCGAGCCCCTGTTTATCGGCGCTTAAACCGCGGTAGATATTGCCGCCGCCGATAACAACTCCAACCTGGACCCCCAGTTTTTGAACCTTTTTTACTTCTTCGGCAAAAAAGTTCAATACGTGCGGGTCAATTCCGTGCCCCTGCTCTCCCATTAGGGATTCGCCGCTGAGCTTAAGTAATATCCGTTTATACTTTAATTTTGTCTTCATAGTTTTATAATATAAAAAAAAAGGCCTTATTAAAAAATAAGACCTTTCGAAGTTTTCAATTATTTATTTGTTTTCATCGCTTAAGTGGAACCTGTGGAAGAGGGCAATCTTAGACTGTGTGCCGTTTTTCTTGTTGAATTCGGCAATCAGGTCTCCGACGCGTTTTGTATTGTCCTTTACAAAAAACTGTTCAACAAGGCAGTTCTCTTCGTAATATTTTCCGAGTTTGCCTGTAGCAATTTTCTCAAGAACCTGTTCAGGTTTTCCTTCTTTGCGTGCAATTTCTTTATAGATTTCAATTTCTTTATCGAGTACTTCTTTAGAAACTTCTTCTCTGTATGTAAAGCCAGGTTTCATAGCGGCAACCTGCATAGCAATATCTTTTACAACAGGAATGAGCTCGCCTGCTTTTGAAGCGTCTACGTTATCAACGCGAACAAGAACGCCGAGTTTTGCGCCATGGTGCAGGTAATCTACAACAATACCGTTTTCGGCATTTTCAATTTTGAAGCGTTTAACTTCAATTTTTTCGCCGATTTTTCCGATAACTGCGTTTAATTCCTCTGCAATGTTTTTGCCATCGAAAGTAAGTGCGAGAACTTCTTCAACTGTAGCGGCTTTTGTAGCTATGATAGCTTCTGCAACCATATTGGCGAAATTAACAAAGTCATCGCTGTTTGCAACGAAATCGGTTTCGCAGTTTACTTCGAGAATCAATGCCGATTTGCCGTCGTTGAGAATACGTGTAATAATTGTACCTTCGTTAGCGCTTCTTTCGGCTCTTTTAGCTGCAACGGCTGCCCCTTTCTTGCGGAGTATTTCAATAGCTTTTTCAAAATCCCCTTCAGCTTCGGTTAAAGCCTTTTTGCAATCCATCATTCCGGCGCCTGTCTTTTCGCGCAGTTCTTTTACTTTTACTGCTGATATTTCCATTTTTTATATATCCTTACTTTTTTTCAATTTCAAATTATTCTGCTTTCTTCTCTTCAGAATCAGGTTTGGCTTCTCTCGGCTTTCTTTCCGGTCTGTCCCCTCTTCTTTCGTCAATTTTAACGCGGCTGACTTTAGGACGGGCGTCTTTTTTCTCGTCTTTCTTTTCCCCTTCTTCAGTCTCTTCGTTTACTTTCTTTTCTTTTTCCTTTTCAGCTGCTTCGTGTGCTTTCAATTCTTTTGCTTTTGCCTGTCCTTCAATTACTGCGTCTGACATAACTTTGAGAATAATTTCAATTGCTCTTGAAGCGTCGTCGTTTGCAGGAATTACATAATCAACGTTATCCGGATCGCAGTTTGTATCTACGATTGCGAAGATAGGAATGTTAAGTCTCATTGCTTCGCGGATTGCGATTGCTTCTTTCTTAATATCAACAATAAAGAGAGCGCCCGGCATTTTTGCCAGTGTTTCAACGCCGTCCAATACTTTTCTGAGTTTATCTTTTTCTCTTGTTAAGAATAATCTTTCTTTCTTTGTTATTTTTTCGAAAGTACCGTCAGTTTCCATCTTTTCGATGTTCTGGAGGTGTTTAATGCTTTTGCGGATTGTAGCGAAGTTTGTAAGCATTCCGCCGAGCCATCTTTCACTTACCCAGTTGGCGTCGCATCTTCTGGCTTCGTTAACTATTGCGTATTTAGCCTGTTTTTTCGTGCCGACGAATAAAATTCTCTTATTCTGGGCTACTATATCAGTAAGTGCCTTAGCGGCATATTCAATAGCTGACTGGGTTTTCTTTAAATCGATTATATGAATCCCATTCTTCTCCATGAAGATATAAGGTTTCATTTTGGGGTTCCATCTGCGGGTCAAGTGACCGAAGTGCGCGCCTGCTTCAATAAGAGCAGTCAATTCTACTTTGCTCATTTTTACTCCTGTTTAGCTTCTATTCCCTTCATATTTGCCTTTCATCCCCTTTTTAGATAGGGACACAGGGGGCAAATCCGGGAATATGAATAATGTTAATTAAATAATTTTTATCTCTTAGAGAACTGGAATCTTTTTCTAGCTTTAGCCTGGCCGTATTTTTTACGTTCAACCATTCTCGGATCTCTTCTTAAGAACCCTTCAGCCTTAAGGCTTGGTCTTAATTCAGGATTAAGAGCTTCTAAAGCTCTCGAAATACCGAGACGGATAGCTTCTGCCTGACCTGAAATGCCGCCGCCGAGTACATTAACGAATAAATCAAATTTGCCGAGTGTATCGGTTACTTTGAAAGGTGCGAGGATATCATCTCTATGAATTTTCTGAGGGAAATAAGCCTCAAACTCGCGTTCGTTGATTTTTACTTTACCCGATCCGTTTCTTAAATAAATACGCGCAACAGCGTTTTTTCTTCTTCCGACGAATAATTTATCTATCATTCAATTACCTCTTAAAAACTTAATACTTCAGGTTTCTGGGCAGTATGCGGATGTGTTTCACCGGCATAAACTTTTAATTTCTTAATTATGTGTTTTCCTAATTTTGTTTTAGGAAGCATCCCTTTAACAGCGGTTTCAATAGCAAATTCAGGATTCTTAGCCATAACTTCCTGGAATGATCTGAATTTAGCACCGCCCGGATACATTGAGTGAGAGAAATATGTTTTCTGTGTTTCTCTCTTACCGGTCAATTTAACCTTTTCAGCGTTAATAACTATTACAAAGTCACCGGTATCCATATTCGGTGTAAATGTAGGTTTATTCTTACCTCTAATAACTCTGGCAATTTCTGCGGCCAATCTTCCTAATACCTGGTCCTTGGCATCTACAATATACCACTTCTTATCTGCATCTTCGGTTTTGATAAACCTTGTAATTCTTTCTTGCTTCACTTTATGCCTCCAAAAACACACTTTTTCTTATAATAAAGGCTTCAAATATATCCCCACTTCTTTTAAATGTCAAGAAAATGGTATTTAAAACTAATCTGCTAAAAATAAAACCCTAAAAAATCGTCATTTTCGAGGTTTTTTAAACCATACCCCTCCCCAATTTGTCACATTAATTGAAGAGAGCCGGGGCGCGCAATCCCCTTTCGCTTCTATGGGGCATTTGCTCATCGCTCCTGTTTTTTTAATCTTTGTCCATTATTTTTTTTGAGGTCTTTATGAAAAAGTTGCTCCGGTTTTTCATTTTCCCCTGCCTTATAATTTTGACTGCTGCCTGCGGGAATAAAAAGGAAACGTCAGAAAATTATGTTAATCCGGTTTTCAAAGAAAACCTCAATGAAGTCTTTGATGTGCTTAAAAAAAGATTCATTGTTGATTTTGCCGATGTCAAAACCAAATTCGGCGAACCGGCTCAGATTGAAATTGATTCACTGCAGAACCCGACCGATGAAAGATTCTTCGACAGCACTTTTGTATTTACATATAAAACCGTAGCATTTCACTTTCAGAAAAGGTCACGCGATAAAATTTATTTCTTAACCGGGCTCGACCTTAACGGAGAATTCAAAGCAAAACAGTTCACAATTACCAAAGATATGCCCAAGGAGGATTTCCTGCTTCTCTTTGGACAGCCAGCGCTTACAAGCACCGACGAGGCTCTGGAAGAACTTACCTATGCCCTATATAAAGATGAAGAGGGGGCTTTCTATGATTCGTTTATTTTCTATTTTGTGGAAGGGAAATTCATCGGCCTAAAATACTCACCGTATCTCGAAATTTATCCCCAGCAGGAGAGCGGAGAGGAAGAGCAGAATCTTCAATTATAAAAACGGGGCTTTGCCCCGTTTTTTTTGATCAAAATTTTACATCCAGCCTGAATATATCGGGACGTGAATAGTGCCCGTCCGTATCGAGGTTTATCTTTTCTTCAATAATTCTCTCGGTATCAATTCTTGCATAAAAAATGCCGGGGCTTTCGAAATTCTGTTTTATCAGAAGTGTAGCATCCGGTGCAATTATGGTACTTCCTCCGCACATAATTACTTCATTATCTTTCCCCGGAAGAGCATTAAGCAGCTCAATACCCGGCTCACTTTTAAGCCTGAGAGATTTCCATCCTTCCAGAATATCCCCTTTGGTCAGGCAGGTTCCGGCTGCGGCAACAAATGTCCTTCCTTCGAACGCATAATGTCTGCTTGCAAGGAGATGCACATCGTGAACCGAAGGCCAGACAGCCGCATGAATAACCTCGTTGAATGAATGCATATACGACCTTGTTAACGGCATCCAATGCTCCCAGCATATCAGTCCGCCTAAAACTCCGAATTCCGTATTGTGAACTTTCAGTCCTGTGCCGTCGCCGCGCCCCCAGACCATTCTCTCGGTATATGTAGGCACCAGTTTTCTATGCAGAGTATAATTCCTGCCGTCTTTATCAAGATACAAAAGTGAATTATATATAGTCCCCTTCTCAACTTCATTTATTCCTATTACAGCATACATTTTATATTTCTTTGCAAGTGAAAGGAGTTTAACCAGCTCATCCCCGGGAACCTCGATGGAGTTTTTGTAGAGTACTTTAAATAATGATTTGGAAGGCTGATGCCCCCATATTGCCGCGTTCGGCGAAGAATCGATCCATACCGGATAACAGGGAAGCCAGGTCTCTGGAAATACAATAATATCAGTCTCTTCTTTTGCAGCCTGCTTCATTATCTTTTCAACCTTTTCAATTGTAGCCTTAAGGTTTAAGAAAACCGGCGGATCCTGGACTACAGCCGCATTAATAAATCTCTTTTTCTCTTTCATTTTCTTTTTCCCCTTTTTTCAAAATTGTAAGGAATAATGAAAAGCGCTTTATCCTGCTCTTCAAGATTTATGTCATATGCTTCAAATCTATAAATTGACTCCCCTGCATCATCCTTTATAATTACAAGCAGAGGCATTGCTTTTTCCTTCTTCACTATTTCCTGCCAGTCTACAGAATACTTCGGCAACAGGTCAAGAATTTTCGGGTTAAATTTAAGATTACTGTTAACATAAATTTCAACAGAAGTAAAGCTGTTCTTTAGAATCCATTTCTCGCATTCAATGCCAAGAATATCCTTTTTAATTCCGGTTTTCGAAAGGCCCGGCTTATCCGGGTAGCCGGCAATGGGAGGTTTTTCATTCAGCAGTTCATCCTTAATGTCGTCATACTCCGCATAAATGTTCTGCGCCGGGTATAAGACGGCTGAAATTCCCCCGGCAAAGAGATATATCTGATTATCAACGGCGGTTTTTCTTTCAAGCCTGAAATTTAAGTTGTTGAGATAAAGGTTCAGCCATACTGCTTCCCCTTCATAGCTGACTTTATATTTTATTTCTGCCGGCTTATTTACCTGTGCCCTGGCTGAAATGCCAAAGCAGGCTAAAAGAATAAAAATATAAATAACCGTTCGCTTCATTTTCCGTCCGCTTGAATAATGAAAGATATAAAACCGCGCAATAAAAATCCTGTCGCTCAACTTCGATATTTCCTGCTGAGATTTGTACTCTAAGGGAGGGGGCGCATATCAAACTTATCCGGTTACTGAGTTTCGCTGAGTACACATTGAGTTAAACTGAAAAAGCCCCGCTTCAAAAGGAATTAAATTGAGGAATTGCTTATTTTTACAATTTAATAGGAAAAGAAAATGAGATTTCTGGTTACCGGAGGGGCAGGGTTCCTCGGCATTAATATGATTCGCTTTCTTCTTGAAAAAGGACACAGCGTTATTTCCCTTGATATTGCGGATTTTAATTACAACGACTGTAAAGATAAAATAGAGATTTTAACAGGCGATATCCGGAATGAAAGTATGGTTGAAAGAGCGGTATCTAATATAGATATAGTAATCCATACCGCGGCTGCGCTTCCACTCTATTCTCCCGATGAAATACGTTCAACGGATATTATCGGTACCAGAAAGCTCCTTACCGCTTCGGAGAAGGCGGGAGTAAAAAGATTTATCCATATTTCCTCTACAGCAGTTTACGGCATACCGGACCATCACCCCATTTACGAAACAGACAGGCTTGAAGGAGTAGGACCTTACGGTCAGGCTAAAATTGAGGCAGAGAATGAATGCCTCCTCTTTAGAGAAAAAGGAATGTGTGTACCAATACTCCGCCCTAAATCTTTTATAGGGCCCGAACGGCTTGGAGTCTTTGCCCTGTTTTATGACTGGGCAAAGGACAAAAAGAACTTCCCGATGATCGGGGACGGAAGCAACCGGTATCAGCTTCTTGATGTTGAGGATTTGTGCGATGCTATCTGGCTCTGCGCGACCCTTAACGAAAAAATTGTTAATGATACCTTTAATATCGGCGCAAAGAACTTTACTACAATGAAAGAGGATTACCAGTCCGTATTGGATTACGCCGGTTACGGAAAGAAAATAATCGGACTGCCGGAGGGACCTGTAATTGCCGCACTGAAGATTCTTGAATTTCTGCATCTCTCCCCTTTATATAAGTGGGTCTACGAAACCGCATCCAGGGACTCATTCGTATCCATAGAAAAAGCGGAAAAGATTCTTGGTTTTTCCCCCAGATACTCCAACAAGGATGCTCTGGTTAGAAACTACAAATGGTATCTGGACAATCTTGACTCATTTAAAGACCAGACCGGAATATCACACCGGGTCCCCTGGAAACAGGGAATTCTGGCTGCCGCCAAGTGGTTTTTTTAAAAAATATCCCATTTCGCGGTTAATATTTCATTTATTAGTTCATAATTCCCCCCAAGTAATTATATTTGCGGATAAGAAAATTAAATTATAAGGAGAATATAAATGCCTGCTAAAAAAGACTTTCTAAAGGATGTAATCAAACACATCGATATCAAAGAGCATAATGTTATCAGCCTGGTTGATTCGATGGAAAAAATGGCTTTTACAGCAAGAGACCTTAACCGCGCAGCTCAGATTTACGATAAGATGCTCAACGATAAAGAATGCGCAGTTATTCTTACTCTTGCCGGCAGCTTATTCAGCGCAGGACTTAAAAAAGTTGTTTACGATCTCGTTTCGAACAACATGGTAGACGCTATTGTATCAACCGGCGCAATTATGGTAGATCAGGACTTCTTTGAAGCCCTCGGATTCAAACATTATATCGGTTCCCCTTATGTTGACGATAATGTAATGCGCGATCTCCACATTGACAGAATTTATGATACATTCATTGACGAAGATGAATTAAGAGTATGCGACGATACAACAGCAAAGATTTTCGATTCTCTTGAACCGCGCCCCTACTCATCACGCGAATTATTGTGGCATTTCGGAAAATATCTTGATGAAAACGGCGGTCCGAAAGTTGACGACAGCGTTGTTTATGCAGCTTATAAAAATAATGTTCCCATTTTCGTTCCGGCATTTTCAGACTGTTCGGCAGGGTTCGGCATTGTAATGCACCAGCACGCACACCCGGAAAAACACGTTTCAATCGATTCCGGAAAAGATTTCTATGAATTGACACAGATTAAACTGCACAATAATGAAACCGGTATCTTTATGATAGGCGGCGGCGTTCCTAAAAACTTTACACAGGATATTGTAGTTGCGGCTGATATTCTTCAGGAAGACGCTCCAATGCACAAGTATGCAATTCAGATTACAGTTGCCGATGTAAGGGACGGAGCCCTTTCGAGCTCAACTCTTAAAGAAGCAAGTTCATGGGGTAAAGTTGAAACAACTTTCGAACAGATGGTTTACAGCGAAGCTACCCTTGCAATGCCTTTAATTGCAGGTTATGCATACCATAAGGGAGCCTGGAAGAATAGAAGCAAAAAAGAACTCCAGAAATTATTCCTTAAATAATCCGATAGAGCTTTAAAACTAAAAATCCCCCGCATTTACGGGGGATTTTTTTTACCCTGTTATATACTTTACACTCCCTGCTTATCAGCTATTGCTTTAAATGCATATGCATACATCTGAATCTGCTTCATCATTGCAGATAATCCGTTCTTCCTTGTAGGCGAAAGATGATTGTCTATGCCTAGTTTCTTCAGGAATTCGGGAGGATTAGAAAGTATCTCAGAAGGAGTTCTTCCCGAATATACTTTTATAAGCAGGGCAATTAATCCTTTAACTATTACGGCGTCGCTGTCGGCGCTAAAGTAAATCTTACCATCATCAAGTCTTGCATTAATCCATACCTGGCTCTGGCATCCGTTCAGTTTATATTTTTCTGTCCTAAACTCTTCGGGAAGCGGGGCAAGTTCTTTCCCCATCTTAATTATCTGAGCATACCTCTCATCCCATTCAAGGCATGCTTCAAATTCTTCAATTATTTTCTGCTCTGTTTCCTGTATATTTAATTCGCTCATTTTTTCCGTTAGATTATTGTGTATACAATACCAATCTGTAATGCTTCTTTCATCTGCGTTTTAAGAGACTGGGCTTTTTCATAGATTAAAAGGTACGAAAAATTCACATTTAACCAGCTGTTTATTTTGGCTGTTATAACGCTGTCCCATCTTATATCCCATATATCAAGGCTTTCAAATCTGCTGAAGAGGCGGAGCATTGATTTGAGAAGTATATTATGATCAAGCTTCAATTCAGTTTCAGTAACATTTTCAATGCCCGTTTCAAGTTTAAATGCCTCAATTTCGGGAGTTCCCGCCTTATCGCTGTATTTTCTATATACGTCAGTAAACACTTCCTGTGATGCCAATCCGAGACGGGTCTTAATAAATTTCACTTTATCATAAGTAAAACCTATCGACTGCGTAATATAGCCGGGGTCAAAGAAGTCAGTTATCTGCTGAGCCGGAAATACTTTATAATCGTAACCCGCAGTAAGCTGTGTTCTTACAGTATTACTGAAGAATGGATCTACAGCCCAGCCTACTTTGAGAACGGCAACAACATCCCAGTAAAGGTCGTTATCATTCGTCCTGAAATCGTTTTCACCTATTTTTGTCCTTCCATATGTCGCTTTCAGTCTGCTTGAAAGATTCCAGTCCTCCGATTTCCGCACCGCATTAAAATCCCCGGTGATTGTCCAGGTAACCGAGTTATCACCTCCTTTTGTCCAGTCCTTAAATGCTATTTGGCTTATATTTAGGCCGGCCACCATAGAGGGGATCCATTTATTAAGTGTTGAATCGGGTTTCTGCCCCAAAACAACTCCGCTTAAAACAAGCAGACATAAGATGATTTTCTTCATTTTGGACTCCGGTGTTTGAAAAACAGATATTTCGCTCTCAATCCTAATAAATTTTTATGATAATTTCTTTCTAAAAGTATTAATTTCTTTTAAAAATCATAGATTTGTGATGGCGCATATAATTACATTAATAGGTTAGATTTAAAGCATTTATGAAAAGTTTCGATCTGGTTTCAAATTACAGTCCTTCCGGCGACCAGCCTGAAGCAATAAGGCAGCTTACCGAAGGGCTTGAAAAGGGATTAAATCATCAGGTACTCCTTGGCGTTACCGGCAGCGGAAAAACCTTTACGATGTCTAATGTAATTAAGGCATACAACAAACCTACTCTTATAATATCACACAATAAAACTCTTGCCGCACAGCTCTATTCGGAATTCAAATCTTTCTTCCCTAACAACGCAGTTGAGTTTTTTATAAGCTACTACGATTATTACCAGCCTGAAGCCTATGTGGTTAAACGGGATCTTTTTATTGAGAAAGACTTTTCTGTTAATGAGGAAATTGACCGTCTCAGACTGAAAGCGACTACAGCTCTTATTGAAGGAAGAAACGATGTAATAATAATAGCCTCGGTAAGCTGCATATACGGCATAGGCGCGCCGGATGAATATGCAAAGCAGATTCTGTTCCTGCACAAGGGAGTGGAATTTGAACGCAAAAAACTGCTTAGAAGCCTTATAGATATTTATTATACCCGTAACGATGCCGAATTTACACGCGGCACATTCCGTGCACGGGGGGATGTAATTGAGGTTATTCCCGCATACCAATATGAAGAAGCCGTAAGAATTGAACTCTGGGGGGATGAGATTGAAAAACTCTCTGTAATTGATGCGCTTACCGGCAATGTAATTAGGGAAGTGGATTCTATTGCAATCTACCCGGCAAAATATTTTGTTACCA
>JAEXUB010000063.1 GCA_023453125.1 Bacteroidota bacterium | reverse complement strand
ATAATTATCCGGCAGGTAATAAGAAATGCAAAAAAATGCCCCTGCCGGCGGTCTGACCGAAAATGGACCGGGTTATTTATATTATGTTTTTGTTCATTTAATTAAAAATTATTGTTGACATTTTTTTTTTTTTGGATATTTTATGTAAATAATAAGAAGCGCGGGACTTTGATATTGGGGAATTAGTTTGATGGGAAAGCTGAAGAAGTTTATTTGGTGATAACAAAAACCCCAAGTTTAATATTATAGACGAAGCAAAATAAGGTATTAAGGTAAGAGGCAGGCAAAACTATTCTTATTATTTATGCCTGTGATACTCGCAAATAATTTTGAATGAAGTTTGTTATAAAATATAGATAATCGGATTGCAAGAATTTACTGCTTGAATAGGAGTAAAACAGTAGCAAACCGAAAGTCAATAAATAATAAATAATCAAAATGGAGGGTATATGCCTTTTAAAAAAAAGTATCCTAAATTAATAAGCTTCTCTTTTTTTGCTGCACTGCTTCTTGTAATCAATTTTTATGTAGTCTTATCTGACCAGGTATTTGCACAAGAGCCTGGTTGTCAAACTAGTTACTGGGTTTATTGTGTGGGCCCTATTGGGAGTGACGAAAGCTTCTGCTGTAGGTGCGCTACAGATAACGAGTGTGACTGGGGATGGTTTAGAAGATATGATACCTTTGTTGCTTGCGATCCGAATTATGATGTTGCATGGAATCAAATAGGAAGCTGGTGTCATAATTAGGCCTATTAAAATGTTGGAAACAAATAATACTGATTCATTTCGGTTTGAATAGATTAATTTCAGCTGTTAAAACAAAAATTCTGCTGGAGAGTTAAATGAAAAAGGGCATATTATTTCCCTTACTTTTAATGGTAATATGTATATGCGCATGCAAAAGAACAGAATATGAAATTCCCTCTAAATCCGAAAAACTTAGTTTACTAGCAAAAAATGAGGGTTTGCAAAACGGTTCTGAGGGCACCTCTATATCATATATCACCGATATTCAAAAGTATAATGACGGCTTACTGATTGTTGACGGCAGGGAGAAGATAGTTTACAATACTGATTTATTTCTTAATGTAAGGAGGATATACAACCTAAAGGATTGGGATTATTTGTTTCCACAAAGAATAGAGGCATTCACCCTCTTTGGCAATAAAGCATATCTATTGGATAATACTTTAGAAATAAAAATATTAGACCTGGAAACTGGGATTGCAGCAAAACAAACAAAAATAAAAAGCAACAGGCGAAGTTTAAAGGGGATTGAATTTTCCCCGGATTCATCATTTATTCGCGATAATTTCTTCACCAAATTTGAATCTTATATGCGTTTTGATGAAGCTACTGCCAGGTGGATAAAGGATGATAAAAAATATTTGATTGGAGTACGTGTTGATTTTAGTAAAAACGATACGGTTGAATACACTATTGATAAGGAAGTTATGCAATACTCTGCATTTCAGGATGACCGCAGTTTCGTAACAGTTTATAAGGACAAAATAATATTTTGTTTTTTCGTATCAAAAAAAGTACTTATATACGACCTGGCAGGAAAATTACAGAGAGTTAGTAATACTCTGGTTGACAAAAGTGTTTATGAAGAGCCAAAGTACGAAGAGAGAAATGGACAGCAGTGGTTTAAATGTCTGCCTCTTAACAGGAATAAAATACAAGTTTCCGGAAATTCTTTTTATCAATTATTGCTGCGAGGTAAAAACAAGGAACCGGAATTAATTAAAATGAATGAAGAGCTAATACCTCAAAAAAGGTTGGAATTACCGGGTAATGCAGGAGGCGCACAATATCGGTTTTTAATTGTTGGGGATTATCTATACCTATATGGCGGTTATGATTCAATAATTTACATTTATGAATTGAATTAATTAGGGGAATATTGGTATGCAAACCAGGCTTATATTGCTAATTATTATACTTTGCCTTTTTGATATTTATCTTTTGTACTCAAATTCAAAATTGAAACAAGAGAAATATAATCTGGAAATGAAAGTTGAAGGATTGAATTTGGAAGTGGTTAACTTTAAATCTGAATTACCAAAGCTTCCATTAAAGGAAATTGGTTTTATTGATAAAGATTTAAATCTTCTTGTTGTATTCACTGATTATGGCTGTGGTGGATGTATGGCTGATTTTGTGCATCACTTAAATAAACTATATAATAGAAACAAATTTAATGAAAATATAAAAATCTATTTTGCCGGGCTAGATTCAACCATATTAGAAAGACTAGGTGCAAAATTCCCGGTACTTAAAGTTCCGGAAAATCTTATAAAAGAAAATCGATTTAATGTAAAGCAGCCATTTTCAATATTATTTAATAAAAATTGGGAAATTCTATTGGGCAATATTGCGGTCCCGGGACAAGACTTTAAAAACGAAAAATATTTCAATGCTGTCGAATCCATTTTTACACTAGTATTAGCCAAATAAACAAAATAGAATAGTGTCATAAACAGCTTAATTCCAGCTTGTATTGAAATAGAAAAATCAGGCATTAATCTCTTTGCTGTTATGAAAGTGCAAAGAGGGGAAAAATCAATTACAAATAATTGTCAGTGGTCTACTAAAAACGCAACAGATTCTTTCCAACAAGATTGAGTATATGTTGTCGACCAATCTGTTTAAGAAAAGAAACTACATGCTATTTATTTGCTCGTTTTTTTCTACTTTTTTATTGGAGTAATGTAATCAATAACAATCTTCCAGTTTTCCCCTTCCCGTTTCCAGACTCTAAGGTAATTGTGTGTGGTTTCTTCCTCTCCGCCGCTTGCCTCTCCCGATGAGAATGCAAAGTCTCCTCTTACGGAAGCTTTTCCCGAGAGGTGAATAAATGAAGTTTTGCTGCTGCCGGCATTTGCCAGAAGGAATTTTTTTCCCCATACGGGAAACATTCCCGCTCTGTAGGTCCTTACATTATCGGAGGCAAATTTTTCGTATGCCGAACGCAAGCTTTCGCCGGCTGCAATATTATTAAACTCGTCATCAGCTTTCATTACCTCTTCGTACATAAAGCGGTTTCTCTTTATAACGGGTGGGGGAACTGGTGCCGCAGAATAATCTGATGTCTTAATTGAATCTTTATCATAATTTATTCCGCAGTCAATAAGGAATTTCCATTCCCCGTTTACCTTATGCCAGACGGTAATAAAATGCCCGTATGCTGTTGATTGTTCCCCTTTCTCATTTACTCTTGTGGAATGCCAGGGACCGGTAGAATATGCAAAATCCCCTCCCTGGGAGATTTCGGCAAAATCGGCTTCCCAGATAAGTCCTTTAAAATCGCTCTTGTTGCGTGTAAAATATTCTTTCCCCGATGCGGCCTTAGGGAGAAACATAATTCCATCTTCATCAATATATTTCAGAAAAGCCTCAGAGTAGCCTATTTCAGTTAATGTCTTACAGAAAGCCTTTTCATTCTCAAATAATTCTTTCACATCCTGCCCCTTTACTGATGGCGAAATGAATAAAACCGCGGCCGCGGTTAAAATGACTGCTGTGAACCTCTTTTTCATAATCTTTCCAATTATTTCATTAAAAAATAATAATTATGGGAAACTTAACAAAAACGGCTAAAATTAAGGAAAAAATGTACGATTATTCTCTTTAGAACAGGATTTTTACAGTAACTCAAAATCTCGGGCTTCAGAAAGAGGATTTCATCAGACAATCAGCAAAAATAATATTTCTTTTCTTAATCGCCGCGGCGGTTTTTCCCCAGAAGAAAGATTCTATTCTCATTTCTTTACAGAATCAAAGCGATAAGGAAAAGTGTGTAAATATTATTGATTTAATCTGGCAGTTCAGGTACACTGAGCCGGATCTTGCAATTGAACTTGGCAGCGAGGCAGATAAACTGGCCGCAAAGCTGAATGATGATAACCTGGAAGCACGGCTCTATAACAGGCTTAGCGTTGTATACCGTGGAAGAACCGACCTTGAAAAATCTATGTACTATGCACTGGCCGCGCAGAAGAAAGGGGGGGCCGGAAAAGATTCAGTTGAGGTTGGGTTCTCTTATAACAACATCGGCGGAACGTATCTGCTTAAGAATTTTACCTCGCTGGCAATTGAGCATATTGCAAAAGCGCTTTCAATTTTCCAGTCTCTAAATAATAAACGGGGGATGTCTTACGGTAATGTAGAACTTGGAGCAATCTACCTAAGGCAGCAGAATTATGATAAAGCCATATTTTATTTCTCTAATGCGCTTAATATAAGAAGGGAGATAGGAGATAAGAGCGGAACCGCCACTGCATTAATCTCAATTGGAAGAGCGCAAATGGGGAAAGGACTCTTCAGGGAGGCACTAAGTAATATGATTGAAGCCTCCGATATTGCCGTAGAACTTAAAGATGATTATATAATCGCAGTTTCCTATGAATTTGTGAGCAAGGTCTACCGCAGACTCGGGGATTTATCTACTGCTCTTGAATACCAGAAAAAGGCATTGGCTTTAAGCAAAAAAATAGGAAGAATTTCCAATGAGATAAGCGGCTATAATAATATTGCCTGCATTTTTGCCGGACTGAAAAATTTCAGGGAATCGGAGAATAATATTGGGGAAGCGGGGAACCTTCTTAAAAAGGAACATAACAGCGAACTTGAACTTGATTATCTGCAGGCCTGCGCCGAAGTTTACAGCATTAAAGGGGATTTTAAAAAGGCATATGAGTATATGGCCAGGCTAAATGCCGTTAAGGATTCGCTATTAATGTTCGAGAATATTACACGGGGCAATGAACTCGAAGTAATAAATAATTATATGGCTGCTAAAAGAATTAATGATGAATTGAATGTATCGGTTAAACTGCAAAAAACACAGCGCACTTATCTTGTTATTATTGCTTTGCTTCTGCTTGCCGCCATATTCTTTATCTATTGGCGTTATGCTGCTAAGAAAGCAGCCAACGAAAAACTAAGCGAACTTAACGCTCTCAAAGACCTTCTGTTCGGCATTATAGCGCACGACCTGAAGAATCCTTTCCAGTCAATTCTGGGCTCTACCGAAATTCTAATTGCAGAAATTGATAAGTTGAACAGGGAAGAGATTAAAACTGTAGCCGAAATGATTAACTCATCCGGCAGGCAGACTTACAGGCTTCTTGAAAACCTTCTTTTCTGGTCCCTCTCTCAGACGGGGAAAATTAATTACTCTCCGGTTGCAGTAAACCTTAAAGAAGTAATTGGTGAGACAATAGAACTTCATTCGGCATCCGCCCGCTCAAAAAATATTAATATGTCCGCAGAAATATCTCAGGATGCAAAGGCGTTCTGCGATAAAGAAATGGTTAAACTCGTATTGCGTAATCTTGTCTCTAACGCAATTAAATATACAAACGATGGGGGAACCGTTAATATTTCGGTTGTAATGGAGGGGGATAATATTTCTGTTGCCGTTGAAGATAACGGTATCGGCATTTCTCCTGCCGACAGGGAGAAACTTATTCAGATAGGGGGGCATTCTTCTACTCCCGGCACCAAAGGGGAAAAGGGGACAGGACTGGGACTGCTTCTCTGTAAGGATTTTATTGAGATGAATAAGGGAAGATTTATTATTGAAAGCACTGAAGGGAAAGGGAGCAGATTTATATTTACTCTTCCGGCGGAAGGATAGTAAAATCTATCAGCATTATCTTCTTTCATTTGCGCGCAGAGGGCGTAATCCTTTTAAATAGTAAGATAAAAAAATCCTTTGAGGCTGGGGAATCGACTATTCCTAAATTGTAATAATTCATTTTAGACTTTTAAGAAAAAATTTTATTATTTTAAATAATCTTAATCCAGAGGGTAAATTGTCTTATCAGGA
>JAEXUB010000103.1 GCA_023453125.1 Bacteroidota bacterium | reverse complement strand
ATTAATATCTGCCTCTCGGCAATTAAACGCGAGCTCCGCAAGGAGGAAATGTCAAAAGAAAATGTACAGAGCAGGGTTGATTATATTGAAAAGGCTACTGAGGATATTATCGGAATTCTCGAAAAGCTGAGTGCCATTAAGAAACCCGTTATTACGGATTACGTCAATAATCTTAAAATGATAGATATCTCAAATTCGGAGGGGAATCAGCCGAGCAGTTCTTCAATGCCAGAGGATAATTCGTCAAAATTATAAGGCTTTCTTATAAACCGGTCAATATTTGCCGGACCGGATTTGCCCTCAATATCGGAACCCGAAGCAAAAATTATTTTAACCTCTTTATCAATCCTTCTAATTTCCGTTATGCATTCCGTTCCCTGCATTCCGGGGAGTTTCTTGTCAATAATTACAAGTTCCGGTTTATATGATTTAAATTCTTTCAGAAAAGATTCTGCGTCAAGACAGTTCAATACTTCATAATCGGATGCAAGCTGAGAAGTTAATACTTCATTCAGGAACGGTTCATCTTCAACAAGGGCAATTCTTCTTTTTGCCGCGGAGGAGGGGATGATAATAATAAATTCCGTTCCTTCCCCTAAAGTACTCTTTGCTTCAATCGTGCCCCCGTCTGCTTCAATTATACTCTTTACAATGCTTAGTCCTATACCCGAGCCTCTCTGTTTGGTTGAATAGCCTGGATTAAAAATTTCATTGAGCGCAGAGTGCGGAATGCCGGGACCGTTATCTTTAATCTTTATGCATACCCGGTTCCCTTTTTCCGCAGAATCATTATAAGCCTCTACCGAAATTTTCCCCTTACCGCCAAGAGCTTCAATAGAATTGGTTATAATGTTTGTGATAACTCTTATAAGGCTGTCTTCTCTCATTGCAATGGGAGAGAGGGACTTGCTTACGTTATCCTGAATAATTAACGGTCCTTCATTATATACCGAGATAATATTTTTAATCCGGCCGGATAAGTCGGCCGCAGGATGGACGCCCCCCTTGCCGAATGCCCCGGATAACAGGCTCCCCGCAAGGTCTATTCCGGCTCTTATGTTTTCTTCCGACTGCTTCTTCGAGATTAAGTTGAGTATGAGTGTAATAATGTTGTTTAGGTCGTGCTTAATGTTTTTAAGGTCGGCGGCGTTCTCTCCTTGGCCCCCTTTTTCCGCCGCAATAAATCCCTCCGGCGTTCCACTGTAAATTATGGGAATAAAATTCAATGAATTTCCGCCGGGCAGTTTTAATGCAAAGGGATGCCCTGAATCTGTCTCTATTTTTGAGCTGTTAATTTCTGCGACGGCAGCCGGATATGATGCAGTATGAATAAGAAGTGTAAAATCTTTGGTGTATAGGGCCGCGGGCAGGTTTAATTTTGAAAAGGTCTTCTCAAAATATTCATCTGCCGCAAGCAGAGAGATGATGGAATTGCCGCCTTCCATTTTTATTGTGTCAGATTGTATTTTTTAATTTTGGTATATAAAGTCTTCTGGCTTATTCCGAGAGCGCGGGCCGATTCCTCACGGTTCCATCCGTTAAGGTCCAGGATCTTCTTGATGTGCACTTTTTCCATTTCGTCCAAAAGCTGTATTGAGCCGGAATCAATCTTTTCGGCAAGCACAGCCATATCTTCCTTCGGAATATTAAGGTCGCGTACCTGAATCATTTCCTCTTCGCTGAATATGAGGGCTCTTTCTATTATATGGTCAAGCTCTCTAACGTTCCCCGGGAATTTATAATTAAGGAGCGCTTTCTCCGACTGCGGCGAGAGGGACTTAACCGCGCGCACGGGGGATTTTTTCTGCAGAAAATAATTCGCAAGCTGAAGTATATCAATCCCCCTTTCGCGGAGCGGGGATATTGTAAGGGTTATTACATTCAGGCGGAAGAGAAGGTCTTTTCTGAAATTCTTCTTTTCCGATTCCTCCATTAAATTCCGGTTGGTTGCCCCTATTATGCGCACATCCGATTTAATATTGGTTATTCCTCCAATGCGCCTGAATTCGCCGTTCTCAAGAAAACGAAGCAGCTTTGGCTGCAGTGTAAAACTTAATTCCCCTATTTCATCCAGAAAGAGTGTGCCGCCGTTGGCTATCTCTACCAATCCCTGCTTTGACGCTTTTGCATCTGTGAAAGCCCCCTTTTCGTAACCGAAGAGTTCGCTTTCAATAAGCTGGTCCGGAAGCGAGGCGCAGTTGATTGCAACAAAAGGTTTCTTGCTGCGGGATGAATTCTTATGTATATATTCGGCAAATAATTCCTTGCCCGTTCCCGTTTCCCCCTGTAGGAGAATATTGGATTCGGACCGTGCGGCGCGTTCGGATAATTTTAATACTTCCTTTATCGCTTCGCTTTCGCCGATAATGGATTTAGGCGAAGTCTGGTCTACCTTGGTAGCGAGTACTTTATTATTTACAATAAGTTCTTTGTGTTCAATTGCCCTTTCAACTGTTACCAGAAGCTGAGGGAAGTCATACGGTTTAGAAATAAAATCATAGGCTCCGTTTTTAATGCAGTTAATTGCGGAGCGCATTTCAGTTTTTCCGGTAAGTATTATAACCTGAACGGTAGGAAAATTCTCTTTAACAAATGCCAGCACTTCTTCGCCGCTCATCTGTTTCATTTCGAGGTCAAGCAGAAGCACGTCGTAATTGTTTTTGCTCAGGTTTTCAATTGCGGCTTTGCCGTTATAGGTAATATCTACCTTAAATCCTTCGGTAATAAGTTCCTCTTTAAGAAC
>JAEXUB010000077.1 GCA_023453125.1 Bacteroidota bacterium | reverse complement strand
CAACATCCTGTCGGCCGCCCAGATTACCGGTGCAGACGCAATTCATCCCGGCTACGGATTTCTATCGGAAAATCCTCAGTTCTCCGAAATCTGTACTGCTACCAATATAAAATTTATTGGTCCCTCGGCCGATATGATAAAAAGGATGGGGGATAAGGCTCTTGCCAAAAGCACAATGAAAGCGGTTGGTGTTCCGGTTGTACCTGGAAGCGACGGCGCTGTTCAGGATATTCAGGAAGCAAAGAGAGTTGCTGCCGAAGTAGGTTACCCTGTAATGCTCAAAGCATCTGCCGGCGGCGGCGGAAAGGGAATGAGAATTGTAAATGAGGAGAAAGACCTCGAAAGGGCTTTTATGGCCGCAAGCGGCGAAGCTCAGGCCGCATTCGGAAATCCCGAGCTCTATATTGAAAAATTTATTGAGAACCCCCGCCACGTTGAAATTCAGTTAATGGGGGACCGTTACGGAAACATACATCAGTATGGTGAGCGCGACTGTTCGATACAGCGCAGACATCAGAAACTTATAGAGGAAACCCCCTCGCCGATTGTTACTCCGGAATTAAGGGCTAAGATGGCCGAAGCCGCAGTTAAAGGGGCTAAGGCTGTTAATTACGAGGGGGCAGGGACAATTGAATTCCTGGTGGATAAGCACAGGAATTTTTACTTTATTGAAATGAACACCAGGATTCAGGTTGAACACCCGATTACAGAGATGGTTAACAATATTGACCTTATCCAGAGGCAGATTCTTGTTGCCGCAGGGGAGAAATTAAGCCCCTCGGTACCTGCTCCCAGAGGGCACTGTTTTGAATTCAGGTTAAATGCCGAAGATCCTGAAAATAATTTCAGGCCTTCACCAGGGAAAATTTCCTACCTTCATTTTCCGGGGGGATTCGGAATTAGAGTAGATTCCCATATTTATAATGATTACATTATACCTCCTAATTATGATTCTTTATTGGGCAAACTTATTGTTTGGGGTACCGATAGGCCCCATGCCATTAATAGGGCAAAAAGGGCTTTTGAGGAATTGTCGATTGAAGGGGTTAAAACTACAGCCTCTTTCCACGAAAAAGTCCTTGAAAATCAGGTTTTTGTAAGCAATGATTATGATACATCATTTATAGATAAACTTACTTAAAAATAGAGAGGATAAAATGAATATTCCTAAAGAATTAAAGTACACAAAAGACCACGAGTGGATTAAAGTTGAAGGCAATACCGGTTTTATCGGCATTACCGATTTCGCACAGGGTGAATTGGGAGACGTTGTTTTTATTGATATAGCTTCCGACCTTCAGGAAATTACAGCCGGCAGCAGCTTCGGTACAATTGAAGCAGTTAAAACAGTAAGCGACATGTACGCTCCTGTAACAGGCAAAGTTCTTGAAATTAACCCGAAATTAGGGGATGAACCTCAGCTCCTTAACAGCGATCCTTACGGAGAAGGCTGGATTATTAAAATTGAACTGAGCAACCCTGCCGAAGTTAATTCTCTTATGGATGCCGCAGCTTACGAAGCTCAGCTTGGCCATTAATATTTAATTTTCAGGTTTTAGAAGCCGGACCCGAAAGGCCCGGCTTTTTTTTGAATTTTCAGCGTGAAGGCCTTCTATTCAATATGGCTTAAATAGGGGAAAATTACTATCTTAGCAGCATGAAAAAGCACTCTGTAACCCAAAGCAATTCACAAAATACCCGGGAATATAAATGCTCCATAAAGAGAACGTATTAATTATTGATTTCGGCTCGCAGTACACTCAGCTTATTGCCCGCCGCATAAGAGAATTAAAAGTTTATTCCGAAATCCATCCCCATACTTATCCCATAGAAAAAATCAAAGAAATTAAACCTGCGGGAATTATATTTTCCGGCGGCCCGATGAGTATTTACGAGGAGGATTCTCCCCAGATTAATCCTGAAATTTTTGACCTGGGAATTCCGGTATTGGGAATCTGCTACGGGCTCCAGGTGGTCTCGAAACAGTTTAACGGAAAGATTGAAGCGGCCGAGCATAGGGAATATGGAAAGACCTCCCTTAAAATTATTGCCGATGATATCCTCTTTGATGGAGTAAACAGGGAAACTCTCGTTTGGATGAGCCACGGGGATTATATTACTAAGCTCCCTGAAGGATTTAAAATTACGGCCGAAAGCGGAAGCTCTCCAATTTGCGCCATATCCGATCCATCGAGGAATATTTTCGGAATTCAATTCCATCCCGAAGTCGCCCACACGGCTGAAGGAAAAAAAATCCTTCATAATTTCCTCTTCGGCGTTTGTAAATGCAAAGGGGAATGGACTCCGAAAAGCTTCATTAAGGATTCAATTGAAGAGATTAAAAAGAAAGTCGGGGGTAAAAAGGCTATATGCGCATTAAGCGGCGGTGTGGATTCATCGGTTGCCGCAGTCCTTATGCAGAAAGCAATTGGGGATAATCTGGTATGCATTCACGTTGATACCGGAATGATGCGCAAGAATGAAAGCCGTGATATTATTAAAATGTTCGAAGATAATTTTAACATGCATCTCATTCATATAGATGCAGCGGAGACCTTCCTTAGCAGGCTTCATGGCGTAGTTGAGCCTGAAAAGAAAAGAAAAATTATCGGCAATACATTCATAGAGATATTTGAAGAGGAAGCCAAAAAGATTGGAAATATAGACTACCTTATACAGGGCACCCTCTATCCCGATGTAATAGAATCGGTTTCGGTTAAAGGTGCATCGGTAACAATTAAAACTCACCATAATGTCGGCGGTCTCCCGGAAAAAATGAATATGAAGCTAATTGAGCCATTCAGGGAATTGTTCAAAGATGAAGTGAGGGCAATAGGTGTTGAACTTGGGCTTCCGGAAGAATTTATCGGAAGGCATCCCTTCCCCGGCCCCGGACTTGCTGTACGCGTTCTAGGAGAAATAACAAAGCCGAGACTCGATATCCTGAGGGAAGCTGATGATATTTTTATTAAATGCCTTAAAGAATATAAAGTTTACGATGAAATTTGGCAGGCCTTCGCAGTGCTTCTCCCGGTTCAGACGGTAGGAGTAATGGGGGATGCCCGTACGTATGAAAATGTTGTTGCTCTAAGGGCGGTTACATCAACCGACGGAATGACGGCCGACTGGTACCGTTTTAATTACGATATTCTGGAAGCGGCTTCAAATAGAATTACCCGCTCGGTGAAAGGAGTTAACAGGGTAGTTTACGACGTAAGTTCGAAACCCCCATCAACAATAGAATGGGAATAGAATGGACGAAAGAGAACTCGACTTTAAATTCAACAAGGCAATGGATCTAGAAAAGGAGGGAAAAACCCTTCATGCAATTCAGATCTATTCATCACTCCTCAATTCGCCTGAATATGTAAGAGATGCCTCAATGCAGCTTCATAAAATTTATGAGGGGATGGGAAATATTCCCTATGCATCAAAAATTCTTCTCGGATTTCTTGATGAGAACAGCGCCGATTTTGAATTAAGGAAATATTATTCTCTCTTTCTTATTAAGCACGGTCTATATGAGGAGGCCGTTCATCAGCTGGCTCAGATTACTCCCGATGAAGTACCCGAAGTTAAATTCTTTGCCGGACTGGCCCGTTTCTTTATGAATGAATTTGAAACCGCAGTTGTGAATCTTTCTGATTTCCTGAGCGAGAACCACACCTCGGAATATATCTACGACGCATACATTTACCTTGCAAAGACTGAACTTGAACTTAATAATCCCGATAAGGCCCTCGAAGCAGCCAAAGGGGCTGATAAGATTTTCTCTAATAACGAAGAGCTACAGCTTCTTCTTACAAAGATATATCTCATAAAGGGAATGAATTTTCACGCTTTCGAGTCGGTATCTAAAGGGCTCCGCATAAATAAAGAATCGAAGCAGATGAACGAACTGGCCGGACGGATTTCGTTTGACCTTGGAGAATATGATAAAGCCGAAAACCATCTTACTAAGATTGCTGATGAAGCAGAGCTGTCAGATGATATTTTTACCCTCCTCGGCCTTATATATTTTAAAAAGAGGGATTATCTAAAGGCTAATGAAATGTTTGCTAAGGCTCTGGAGATAAATCCGGGCAACGGTACTGCTCTTGAAAACAGACAATTATGTTCGGAAAGACTGGATAAACAGAATATAAGTCAATAGAGTTGGTAAAAAAGAGTTTCACGGTAAAAGAGCTTCCGCTTGACGACAGGCCGAGGGAGAAACTTATATTACGGGGGGCTCAGAATCTAAGCGAATCGGAATTACTTGCCATTCTTCTCCGCACCGGAGTAAAAGGAAAACCTGTTACACATCTTGCAATGGAACTTCTCGAAGAGCACGGGGGGCTGAGCGCTTTAGCCGGAAAAACAGTTGAAGCCCTAACAAAAACCGCAGGTATCGGAAAAGACAAAGGGGCTACTCTGGCCGCCGCATTTGAATTGGGGAAAAGAATAGAATTCGACCGGAAATGGATTTCGGAGAAAAAAATAACCTCTCCCTCCGATATTGCCGAAATATTTATCCCGATGCTCAGGGATGAGCAGCAGGAGCAGTTTTATGTGGTCTGCCTCAGTTCCTCGAATAGAATAATTAAATTTAAAGCAATCACCACCGGTACCCTTAATTCCAGTGTAATTCATTCAAGGGAAATATTCAAAGTGGCCATAGACAATCTTGCCGCAGGGGTAATTCTGCTTCATAACCACCCTTCAGGGAACCCCGAGCCGAGCAATGAGGACATTTCAATAACCCGAAGGCTTTCCGAAGCCGGAAAACTGCTCGATATTCCGGTATTCGACCATATAATTATTGCGGGGAACAAATTTACCAGTCTGGTTGATAAAAGGATTATTTGATTTATTTTTTTAGCCCGATTTTTATATATTTAACCGTTAAATAATTCATACAGATGGAGGAATAATGAAGAAGTTCAAAAAACTTTTTGCCATGTCGGCAGCATCGGCTCTTCTTATCGGTTCATTTGCCGTTACAGGATGCAGCGGCGTTAGCGAAGAGCAGATGGCTCAGCTGCAGGCATTAAGAACTGAAGTTAAAGCACTCGAAAAAGAAATTGCCGATCTTAAAGTTGAAAAAACCAAACTTGAAAGAGAAATTGCCGAAAAGAATGCTAAGCTCGATGAATGCAATAAACTTAAAGCCGAAATTAAAAGCAATATGGAAAAATCGGGTAAATAAAAAGTTTAATTTAAAAGGAGATAATCAATGAATTTCAGAAAATTTTTATTTGTGTTCTTCCTGCTTTCTCTCGGGCTTACATTTACTGCTTATGCTCAGGAAAAAATGACCGAAGAACAGTGGCAGAATGAAATGAACCTGCTTACCGAAAGAAAAGCTCAGCTTACAAGCGAACTGAGCGCTCTTAAAACAGAAATCGCCAATTTGAAGGCTCAGTATGTTAAAATTAAATCGAGCGACGACTGTATGAAAGAAGTTTACGCTCTTCTCGGAATTAATTCCAAAGCCGACCTCGATAATTTCAGAAATATGGTTAACGCTCTCGAAGGCAAAATTGACAGAAAAGAAATGCCTAAAGAAGACCGCCAGGCCGAATTGAACCAGCTTAAAGGGCAGAAGGTAAGCTTCCACCCCGAATTCTACGATAAAGTTCACAATCAGCTTCAGAGAAAACTGGATGCCTGGGAAACCAAAGCTCCCGAAATTCAATACACTGTTGTTAAGGGGGATTGCCTCTGGAACATCGCTAAGAAAAAAGAACACTATGCAAATCCATTTGCATGGCCGAAAATTTACAGTGCAAACAGAGACCAGATTAAGAATCCTGACCTGATTTATCCAAAACAGATCTTCAAGATTCCTAATCTTACAGATGAAGAAAAAACACATTACGATAAAGTAAGAAGAAATTACAAACCGGCTCCTCCAAAACAGGAACAGGCTCAATAATTTCTTGAAAAGATAAATTGTTTTTTATAAGGTGCCCTTTTCATATTTTTGAAAAGGGCATTTTTTATTGGAGGCATTACGGAAACTGAAAAACTATTAAAACTGGATAAAATTGATTTCCTCTCCTTTCTGGGGGCAAACGACTCGAACCTTAAAGTGATTGAGGACCGCTTCAGCGCCAATATCATTGTAAGGGGGGATTCGGTAATTATTAAAGGAGTTGACGCCGAAGTTGAAGCTATTGAAAAAATAGTCAAGGAAATGATCTTCGTTATAAATACATCGGGCAAGCTTACTCCTGCAGACGTTGAGACTATAATCGACCTTACATTGGAAGGAAAGGAGATTATAAGCGATAACGAGTTTGAAAATATAATCCTTTACACAAAAAAGGATGTAATAAAAGCAAAGACTCCAAATCAGGTTAAGTACGCCGAAGTTGTTAAGAAAAATGATATCTGCTTTGCCATTGGCCCTGCCGGTACCGGCAAGACATACCTTGCAGTAGCATTTGCCGTTGCAGCGCTTAAGAAGGGAATTGTAAAAAGAATTGTACTTGCCCGTCCCGCTGTTGAAGCGGGGGAGAGCCTCGGATTTCTTCCGGGAGATTTTAAAGAAAAAATTGATCCTTATCTCCGTCCTCTGTACGATGCGCTGCAGGATATGCTCCCCGTAGACCAGCTGAAAAGCTATATTGAAAAAGACGTAATTGAGATAGTTCCTCTTGCGTATATGAGAGGAAGAACATTGAATAACGCATACGTAATTCTTGACGAGGCGCAGAACTCTACCACACTTCAGATGAAAATGTTCTTAACGCGCCTGGGGCCCAACTCAAAATCGATTATTACCGGAGACGATACCCAGATTGACCTTCCCCATAATGTTCACAGCGGCCTGATTCAGGTTAAGGATATTCTAAAGAATGTTGACGGGGTGGGTTTTGTTTATTTTGATAAGAAGGATGTTGTGCGGCATAAACTGGTTAAAGATATTATTGAAGCATACGAAAAATTCAACAGCGCAAAAAACGTTTAGATTATAAATCCGGCAGCCGTTAACAACTGCCGGATTATTCCGCCTAACTTTTTAATACTCTCTTGCTCTCTTCCCAGAACTTATCCATTTCCTGAAGATTGCTTTCGGTAATTTTCTTTCCCTGCTCTTTAAGCTTTTCTTCGATGTAAGTGAACCGCTTTATAAATTTCTCGTTAGTAAAGCGTAAAGCATTCTCGGGATTTACATTCAGGAAGCGGGCATAATTTGTAAGAGCAAAAAGAATATCCCCCATTTCCTCTTCAATTTTTGCAGTATCTCCGCTCTCTTCAATGCTCTGCAGTTCCTCAATTTCTTCAATTACTTTTTTCCATACATCTCTTTTATGTTCCCAGTCGAAACCGACTTTAGAAGCTTTTTCCTGAATACGGTATGCGCGGGCAAGGCTCGGCAAATGTTTGGGTATTCCTGCAAGAAGGTTTTCTCTTCCTTCTTCAAGCTTTATCGCCTCCCAGTTCTTAAGAACGTCATTTGTTCCGTTTACTTCAACATCTCCGAAAATGTGGGGATGCCGGCGTACCAGCTTTTCCTTAATGCTGTCAATTACATCGTTCAAAAGGAAATTCCCTTCCTTTTCGGCAATCAGTGAATGGAAAATAACGTGAAGGAGCAGGTCCCCAAGTTCTTTCTTAAGTTCTACATAATCTTTGTCGTCAATTGCTTCTATAACTTCATAGGCTTCTTCTATTGTATTCTGCTTAATTGTATCGTGATTCTGCTCCCGGTCCCAGGGGCATTCAACTCTGAGGCGCCTTACAATATTTACCAGCTCCTGAAAATTCCTCTCTTCCATTGTTATTCCTTTCTTTTAGGGCAAAATTACGTATAAATGAGGTTTTAGCCAAAAAATGGGGATTTCAACTGAGGGTTTTCATATTTATTGGCTAAAAAGATATATTTACAGACAACTTTTTTGGAGAATTGAAATGATTGAAGAAAAATTAAAAGAAATGGGTATTGAGATTCCGGAACCTCCAAAACCTCTGGCAGCTTATATCCCGGGAATTAAGACCGGCAGTTATGTATATACATCGGGACAGCTTCCTTTCATCGCAGGAAAGCTGATTATGGAAGGTAAAGTAGGAAAGAATATTTCTCTTGAAGAGGGGCAGAAATGCGCTCAGCAGAGTGCAATTAATTGCCTTGGTGTAATTAAATCTGTCTGCGGCAGCCTCGATAATGTTGAGCAGGTTGTTAAGCTTGTTGTATTTGTAAACAGCACAGATGATTTTACTGCACAGCCGGCAGTTGCCAACGGCGCTTCTGAATTAATGGTAAAAGTATTCGGCGATGCCGGAAAGCATGCCAGAAGTGCAGTAGGCGTAAGCCAGCTTCCTATGAATGCTCCAGTTGAAATTGAAATGATTGTTAAATTGAAAGACTAATTAGAAAGATCTTTTATGCTCTTAAATATGTTCAAGGCAAAAATTCATCAGGCGGCCATTACACAGGCCGACCTGAATTATGAAGGAAGCCTTACGGTAGACCAGAACCTCCTTGATGCCGCAGGTATTCTGGTCAATGAAAAAGTTCAGGTGGTTAATATTACCAATGGAAACCGTTTTGAGACTTATGCCATTAAGGGGGAGCCGGGGAGCGGAATAATTGGGCTTAACGGCGCCTGCGCACGCCTCGGAATGCCGGGGGATAGGGTAATAATTATTACCTATGCCCAAATGTCCCCTGAAGAAGCGGAAAAATTCGTACCGAAAGTTGTTATTGTGGACGAAAAAAACAATATTATATCGAAACAATAATTTCCTTTTGGCTGTTAAACAGGAAAGAATGTGAGCCGGTTATGAAAAAAGCTATTTTATTCTTTTTGATTTTTTCCTCCCCTTTATTATTCGGGCAGTTAAAAGCCGATCTGGATAAACCGCTCGATATTAAAAGCGGAGTGATAAAAAAAGCAGGGGAATCTAATATTGAGCTCCCCGCTCAGGAAAATAAGTCGTTTCTCGGACTTATTAATCCAGCCAATCTCACAATGCGCCACAGCTTCGGCCTCTCCTATTCCAGTTTCGGAGGAGCAGGCTATATGACCACAGGAGTTTATACAAACAGCCTTATGTATAAATTTAACGACGACTTGAATTTTCAGATGGAAGCCAGTCTGGTAAACAGTCCCTCCAACTCATTTGGCACTGATTTTACGAAAAACTTCAATGGAATTTATATAACGCGTGCCGCATTGAGTTATAAACTCTCCGATAATGCCCAAATTCATGTAGAGTACAGAATGCTTCCGATGGGGATGGGATATAATCCATATGGTTATTCACCATTCGGATACCGGGGGGGATTCGGCAGTTTTGGCGGTTTCGGCCGTTTCGGGTTTGCAGACGATTATTTTTGGGATGAATAGAGGAATAGAGAATTTTTCTTTAAATTTATAACCGGGTTTATGCCCGGTTATTTTTTTATAACTAATTACTGCGAAAATTGAACCTTTTTAAAGAAAAAAAGACACAAAATAGTCAGCCCAAAGAGCGTAAGAAATCTTACCATAATATTTTCCTTAATACAATTATTGTAATCCTCTCCTTCCTTATAATTTATATGGGATATTCAATTTATGCCAAACTGAGCAAGAAAGAGGTGGAAATTGAACAGACTGGGAAAGGGAATACCCGGTCGGAAATTATTCAGGTTGAAGTGTTGAACGGCTCAGGAGTATCGGGACTTACCGACAAAGGGGTCGATTATCTCAGAAAGAACAAATTCGATGTGGTAAGCAAGGGAAATTATGAATCGTTTGATGTCCTTGAGACTATGATTATTGACAGGACCGGAAATATGGCAAATGCCGAGGCCGTTGCCAAAGCACTCGGAGTCACATCAAAAATTGTACAGCAGATTAACAGCAATTACCTTCTTGATGTTACTGTTGTAATTGGCAAAGATTATTTTAATTTTGAAGCATTTAAGTGAGGAAATATGGATTCTCTTAAGTTCGCCAAGATGATTACTGAGCATATTCTTGCGAAAAAAGGAAAGGATATAAAAATTCTTGAGATAAAGAAGATCTCAAGCGTTTCAGATTATTTTATTGTCTGCTCTGCCGATGTTGACAGGCAGGTTAAAGCAATTGCAGACGAAGTTGATGACCAGCTCTCTAAAGAGGGAATTAAATGCCTCCATAAGGAAGGATATGAGTCCCTCAATTGGGTTATCCTCGATTATTTTGACGTTATGGTGCATATCTTCCGTAATGAGGCAAGAACCTATTACGGCCTCGAAAAACTTTGGGGCGATGCTCCGGTTATCGAAATTAAAGATAAGGCGGTGAAGAAAAGTTGAAGAAATACCTAAGCGAAATTTTTGAAGGGCTTTCTAACAGGCTCGATTATATTAAGACAATCCCGATTGCCTTTAACGTACCGAATAATGAGGGACAGGGGGACTATTCCACAAACGCCGCGCTCATTCTTGCCAAGGCCCTTAAGAGAAATCCGCGTGAGGTTGCTTCAGAAATTATTGCAAATCTTGAATATGATAATAACAAGATAGATAAAATTGAAATTGCCGGCCCCGGCTTTATAAACTTCTTCTTCAGCAAGAATTTTAATTCTTCTATTATTAAAGAGATAATATACAAAAAAGACGCATTCGGCAGGTCGCAGAAATATTTAGGAAAGAGGGCACAGGTAGAATTCGTTTCGGCTAATCCAACAGGACCTCTTACTGTAGGTCACGGACGCAATGCTGTGATAGGAGATACCGTTGCCAATATGCTTGAGTGGATAGGCTATACAGTTGAAAGGGAATACTATTTCAACAATGCGGGCCGACAGATGCGCGTCCTTGGCGATTCGGTTAAACAGCGCTACCTGCAGCTTCTTGGCAATGAAGTGCAGTTCCCCGATGAATATTATCAGGGGGATTATATAAAAGAAATTGCACAGGCCCTAATTGATGAAAACGGGGATAAGCTCTCGGGTGAGGACTGTGAAGGCATATTTAAACAAAGAGCCGAAAAAGAAATATTTAAAGATATAGAAAAGACGCTTAAGAGAATTCAGATAAAATTTGATAATTATTTTAATGAGCACACCCTTTATACTGACGGAAGAATTGAATCCCTCCTGAATACTTTCAAGGAAAAGAATTTAACTTACGAAAAAGAGGGGGCAGTGTGGCTTAAGCTGAGCGAGCTCGGAAATGAAGCCGATAAGGTAATAGTTAAATCATCAGGCGAACCTACATACCGCCTCCCCGATATTGCATACCATATTAACAAATTTGAAAGAAACTACGACCTGATGGTTGACCTTTTCGGTTCGGACCATAACGCTACATATCCCGATGTTAAAGCTGCATTGAATGCGTTAGGGCACGATGTGGAAAAAGTGAAGGTACTCATTCATCAGTTCGTTACCATTATGTCTCACGGCGAAGTAGTAAAAATGTCTACCCGGAAGGCAAACTATATTACCTTGGATGAGCTTATTGACGAAGTTGGCCCCGATGTAGTACGCTATTTCTTCATTATGAGGAGCATTACAAGTCATCTCAATTTTGACCTTGATATTGCAAAGAAGCAGTCGGATGAAAATCCGGTATTCTATCTCCAGTATGCTCACGCAAGAATCGCGTCAATACTTAGAATGGTTAAAGAGCAGAAGCTCGAATCTTCAATGGATAATCTGGACCTTCTTAATGCGCCGGAAGAACAAAATCTGCTTAAGAAACTGCATCAGTTTGCCGATGAAACTCTCTATGCCGCCGAGAATTACGAAGCCCATAGAATTGCGAATTTTCTGGAAGAGCTTGCCGCATTATTCCACAGGTTCTATACCGAATGCAGAATTATCGGAACGGAGAAGAAACTTGCAGAAGCAAGGATTGCACTCTGTATTGCGGTTCAGGTTGTTCTGCGAAATGGATTAACTCTGTTGGGACTTGATGCCCCGCAGAAAATGTAGCTGTTTGTAATTTGTTTTACTTTCTTTTCCTGAGGAGTGTATGAAAAGAATTATTTCATTGTTATTAGTTTTGCTAACTGCGTCTCTGCTCCCTGCACAGGAAAAAAAGAGCGCGGGCAATCCGGTATTCCCGGGGTGGTATGCCGATCCTGAAGGCGCGGTATTTGGAAATAAATACTGGATTTATCCCACATTCTCGGACGATTTCGGCACTCCATATAGAACTGCAAACCTTACTCCGGAACAGATTGCAGCAAGAAAAAACACCATAAATGAGCAGTACCTTATACAGACCTACTTTGATGCATTCTCGTCGGAAGACCTTGTAAACTGGACCAAACATCCCCGTGTACTTGAAGTAACAGATGTTAAATGGGCGGCTTACTCAATGTGGGCACCGGCCGTTATTGAGAAAGGGGGAAAGTATTATCTCTTTTTTTCGGCAAATGATATTCAGAATGATGAGCAGCCGGGGGGAATTGGTGTTGCAGTCTCCGATAAGCCGGAAGGGCCGTTCAAAGATGCGCTGGGAAAACCGCTCATAAATAAATTCTACAATAAGGCGCAGCCGATTGACCAGTTTGTCTTCAGGGATATTGACGGAAGCTATTATATGTATTACGGAGGATGGCGCCACTGCAATGTTGTTAAACTTAGCGATGACCTGATGTCGATTGTTCCTTTTCCCGACGGTTCTACATTCAGGGAAATAACGCCTGAAGGATATGTAGAAGGCCCGTTTATGTTTTACCGGAAGGGAAAATATTATTTTATGTGGTCCGAAGGAGGGTGGATGGGACCTAACTACAGCGTTGCATACGCCGTATCCGATTCACCGTTCGGTCCGTTCAAAAGAATTGATAAAATACTTAAGCAGGATCCTGAAGTCGCTACAGGCGCGGGGCATCATTCAGTTATAAACGTTCCCGGCACAGACGAATGGTACATTGTCTACCACCGCCGCCCGATTGGGGATACAAACGGACATCACAGGCAGACCTGCATAGACAGAATGTACTTTGACGGGAATGGATTATTAAAGCCGGTTAAAATTACTTTTGATGGGGTTCCTGCAAGACCGATAAAATAAATCTATTCTGCAACTGCTGCCGAAAGAGCAAATACCCGGTCCGCGCCATTATCCAATAACACACTGCCGCATTCCGAAATT
>JAEXUB010000052.1 GCA_023453125.1 Bacteroidota bacterium | reverse complement strand
AAAAGTATTATTACAACAATGACTCCATAAATTACTCTTATCTCGGGGGATTATACCAATGGAATGAGGCAATGGCTTATAGAAAAGAGCCGGGCAACAGGGGAATTTGTCCCCCGGGATGGCATATTGCAACAGCTTCCGATATTGATACTCTTCTGGAAGAAGTAAATTACAATACAAATTCCTTAAAGGCTTTAGGTACCGGTACCGGAGAAGGAATGGGAACCAACAGTTCCGGTTTCTCAATGCTTCCCGCAGGGGGCCTTGCAATTCAATTCGGCGGGTACGGTACTGCCGCCCACTACTGGACCTCCACCGAATATGACCCGCAGTCGGTTCTGGAGTGGAGTGTTTACTTCTTTGACGGTTTCAGCGATTGGGGGAATAATTACCGCAATAAAAAGGAGTATGCCTTCAGCATTAGGTGCGTTAAGGACAGGTAATAGATTAAACTGGATAAGATTTGCTAATAGTGTTTTGCAATTTACGTTAGAAAATTACTATTTTGGTATAAATAATAACGTTGGAATATGACTCTAAGCTGGAATGAGATTAAAGACAGAGCGCTTGCCAATCTATATAATCCTCTTACAATGCCTCCGGCATTGATAAAGGCTCATAACGAGTTGGATAAGGCAGTAGATCAGGCATACCGGTCAGCTCCTTTTACAAGCGACGCAAAGAGGATGGAATTTCTATTTGAACTTTATGAAAAATATACTGCAGAGTTGTTTACAACGAAAAAAAAAGAAAAGAAAAAAAAGAATAAATAGTTGGGAGAATATTCATGATGGTGGTGAAAAATAACAAAAACAAAATCTTTTCTATTTTGGGATTAGTGTTTTTTCTCATTTTATCAACCGGATGTTCTAATAAGGAGGAAATAACTGCCCCAAAGGAATATGTGGAAGATATAGAAACGGAAAACACGGTTATTTGGCAAGGAAGATTATATCATAAGGTAAGAATTGGAAATCAAACATGGATCCGGGAAAATCTAGATGTTGGCAAGTGGATTTCCTCAAAACAAACCCAATCAAATAATGGTATTATAGAAAAATATTATTATGAAGATGATTCATTAAATTATGCCTATCTCGGTGCTTATTATCAGTGGAATGAAGCAATGAACTATGATTCAACTGAGGGTACGCGGGGAATTTGTCCCCCCGGGTGGCATATTCCAACCAAGGCTGAATTTGAAACTCTTATAAAACACGTAAATAGTGAAGGAAATGCCTTAAAAAAACTCGGCGTTGGCGACTATGGAGGTATTGGAAATAATCTTACAGGTTTTTCCGCTGAACTTTCCGGTTGGTATAATATTTATTATTATGGCGGTTTGGGAGGCACAGGGCAATTCTGGAGTTCAACCCAGTAGTTTGAGCATTCCGCCTACGAAATGACTATTTTCGGTGGAACAAATTTCGTTAATGTATTTTATACCCTTAAGGACGGTGGTAGACCTATAAGGTGTATCAAAGATAATTAATAACAATTGTCAACATTAAAAAAATATTAATAACATAATGGATATCAGAGTAAAATATTCTCACGATAATTTGCTTATATCTTATCGCTTTTATAAATTAACAGTCCAATTTGATACAGATATTGATGCCGAAGTGGCGGAATTGGTAGACGCGCTGGACTCAAAATCCAGTGAGGCTTAAACCTCGTGCCGGTTCGAGTCCGGCCTCCGGTACATAGGACTCTAAAAACCCAGACTAGATGTTTGGGTTTTTTGTTTTAAATAAATCAGTTAGGCCCGCCCGCCTCAGGTGGGCTCACACGGCTTTGCCGGGAGAATTGGGGCTTTACTAATGACGAAAATCCTATTTAAGTTGATTCTTAGTCAAAAAAGAGATTCTGCCGCTCAAATACGTCAGAATGGGGTTTTGTTTTATACTTTTTGAATAAATGTAAGTACTATAATTTCCCTAGGGGCGCCTCTAAAATAATCGCGTTTAAAAATTTATGGAGCGGAGCGTAAAGCGACAAAATATGTCTGACACGGCGAAGCCGGGGAGTTTATTTTGCCGCAGCGGAACGGAATAAATTTTAGCGATTATTTTGCCAGCGCAAGTTCTTTTGGTTCTTTTCTCCAGAGAAAAGAACTGAAAAACAGATTATTTTTAATTATTGATAATTGAAGAGGGGGGGGGCTCCTAAATGCCCATATTCTTAATATTTCTGAAAATCCTTTAAAAAATAAAATAAAATTGAGAATTAATTTAGGTTGAAATCATAATTTGAGGATTAATAGCAAGTCCCTATATTTGAGTGGAATAATTTTTGACCTACAATAAGTGTTGGATGTCTGATTATTACCGGTCAACAAAAACATAATAAAATAAACTGCAAAAAAAGCTTACAAAGAGGCTATTTATGGAAAGGATACTCAAGCATCCTGTCCTGCCGGTTCCGGAAAATGAGAAAAAAGTAGAATTTTTTTTCAATGATAAAAAATTAGAGGGACTGGAGGGAGAGGCTGTATCTTCCGCGTTGATTTCGAACAATGTAAAAGAATTCGCAATTCACAAGAGAGACGATGCCCCGCAGGGAATTTACTGCGCAAACGGACAATGTTCACACTGTACGGTGATAATAGACGGACTGCCGTTAAAATCCTGCATTACCCCCCTTAAAGGAGGAATGAAGATTGAAACTCTCCGCTACGTACCGAAACTCCCCGAGAATGACACTCCGGTAAAGAAATTCACAAAGCTGGAAGAAAAATGCGACGTACTTGTAGTAGGCGGAGGCCCTTCGGGATTAACCGCTACAATTGAACTGGCTAAACAGGGATTCAATGTAATTCTTGTAGACGATAAGAATTTGCTTGGAGGTAAACTTCTTCTCCAGACACATAAATTCTTCGGTTCAATTGAGGATTGCTACGCCGGTACAAGAGGGGTAGACATAGGGCATAAACTGGAAAAGGAAGTCCGCTCATTTGAAAATGTAAAAATTTATTCAAGCACCTCGGTTGTGGGGCTTTATAAGGATAAGAAAGCGGGATTGTTTGTTGATAATAAGAATTATGTGATAGTAGAGTTTGAAGGATTGATAGTATCAGCCGGCGCAAGGGAAAGGTCAATAATCTTTCCGGGTAACCATCTGCCGGGAGTCTACGGCGCAGGTGCCTTTCAGACGCTTGTAAACAGGGACCTTGTAAAATCATCAGACCGTGTATTCATAGTAGGCAGCGGAAACGTAGGGCTTATAGGAGCATACCACGCCCTGCAGGCTGGCATAAAGGCAGTCGGCATCTGCGATATAGCCTCAAAGACGGCGGGATATAAAGTACACGCCGATAAGATAAAGAGAATGGGAGTGCCGATCTACCTTAACCATACAGTACTCTCCGCAGAAGGAAACGGAAAGGTAGAAAAAGTTACTATCGCGCAGGTTGACGATAAATGGAATCCTATTCTTGAAACGGCAAAAACATTCGAAGTAGATACCCTCCTTATTGCGGTTGGATTGAGTCCGGTTGATGAATTCTACGATATGGCAGTTAAATTCGGATTTAAAGTTGTTAAGGCGGGGGATGCAAATGAAATAGCCGAAGCTTCATCGGCAATGTTCGGCGGTAGAATTGCCGGACTTGAGATGGCAAAGCTTCTTGGAAAGGATATTGTAATTGACCATTCATTTACCGAGAAGGCGGAAGTATTAAAGAGCCACCCGGGTAAAGTTGTAGAGTTTAAGAACATTGAGCTTACGGAGCAGTACAAACCGGTAATTCATTGTGTTGAAGAGATACCGTGCAATCCATGTACATCCGTATGCCCGCAGCACGGAATAAATCTTACCGATGAGCACGGAACAATAATGGATCTTCCGGTATTTGACGGAGACTGCAACGGCTGCCAGAGCTGTCTTGCTATATGTCCCGGTCTGGCAATAACCCTTGCAAAGAAACTTGATGAGAATACGGCAGAAGTAATTCTTCCGCACGAGTTTATACCCGACTTTAAGGAAGGGGATAAAGTGGCATTGATGGAAATGGAAGGGGATTACCTTGAAGATGGGCTTGTTACAAAAGTACGCTTTAATAAGAAGTTCAAGACAAGCATTGTTTATGTAAAGACCTCATTAAAGAATGCGTGCAAGGTTGCCGGCATTAGGGTTCAGAGCGAAGAAACTGTTAAGCCTTTGGAGAATCCTTCTTTCAGCTATATACCCGAGAATGGTGTTGTATGCCAGTGCGAACTGATAACGGTACAGGAAATAATCGATTACATTAAAGAGCATAATGTAAGGGACGCCGCTCAGTTAAAGCCTCTGCGTGTGGGAATGGGGGCCTGCGGCGGAAAGAACTGCTCCACGCTTCTCCCGAGAGTATTTAAAATGGCAGGGGTCGATTGGAAGGATGTAACTCCGAATTCGAAACGTCCTTTGAGCGTTGAAGTGCCAATGTATGCATTAATAAATGAATCGGATGGTGAATGATATGAAAAAATTTGACGTAGCAATCATAGGTGCAGGAAGCGTAGGGCTTCCATTGAGCTATTATCTTGCCAAAAGAGGATTGAAAGTTGGAGTAATTGAAAAACTTAGTTCAGTTGGAAGAGGGCAGAACAGGGCGGCAATAGGAGGCATAAGGGCAACACACTCCGATCCGGCAAAAATTACCCTCTGCCAGATGTCATTGGAGATATTCAGAAACTTTGAACACGAATACGGATTTGATATTGACTGGGTTCAGGGGGGCTATATGTATCCCGTTTTTGATGAAGCAAAGGAAAAAGCCCTTAAGGAACTTCTTGTTAAACAGAAAAGCTATAATCTTAATATTGACTGGGTAGGACCGGAAAAGATAGCCGAACTTGCCCCCGGTATTTCCACTGAAGGATTAAGGGGGGGCACATTTTCCCCCGGCGACGGAAACGCGAGCAATTTAAAAGTAGCCGAATCTTATTATGTAATGGCAATGAGGGCCGGCGTTGAATTCTTCTTTAATGAAGAAGTTGTTTCGATGGAGAAGGAGGGAAGAGTAATAACCAAATTCACAACCGATAAAGATGAGTATTCCGCGGGGCTTGTAGTAAATGCCTCAGGTGCCGACGCAACTGCATTGGGAAGGCTCGTGGGGCTTGAACTCCCGGTATTCCCCGCTTCGCACGAAGCGGGAATTACAGAACCGGTTCAGAAATTTTTCGATCCGATGATTGTTGATATCGGTCCCGATTACGGTTCATTGAATTACTATTTCTACCAGAACAAGGAAGGACAGGTTGTATTCTGCATTACACCGATGCCAAAGATTGAAGGGCACGATTCTGATAATACATCGTCATTCCTTCCTCACATAATAAGCAGAATGCTTACAATTTATCCGAGACTGAGAAACCTAAGGGTGCGCAGAACCTGGCGCGGTTTATATCCAATGACCCCCGACGGATTCCCGATTGTAGGATATACAAATGAATTTGATAATTTGCTTTTAACTGTTGGTATGTGCGGACAGGGTTTTATGCTCGGGCCCGGATTAGGAAAAGTGCTTACTGAAATTATAGTTGATAAGAGCACAGCCTATAACCATATTCTCGATCAGCTTACTCTTTACCGCAGTTTTGCCGGACAGGAAGTTCTTAAATAGTAATAGTGCAAAAATTCATCCACAAAGGGGAAGCATCTTGCTTCCCTTTTTTATTTATAATATTTTAGATTATTCCAAAAACAAAATTGAGAGGCGCGCATAGGCTGTAAGGTACTTCATTTATTTCACAAATAAATAGGGGGACCATCAATGCGCCGATTAGTTTCATCCGTTTTATTTCTTACCGCTATTATCAGCAGTGCACAAACCGGAGATTCATTCAGAGAGAGAATAAGGAATTCCGATTCGTTCGAGAAAATATTTATACTCGCAAATACTATTAATCTTGAAAAACCTAAAGGGGCCGAGATACAGAGCATAAGGAAGGCAATTCCAATTGATAACGATGAAATTGTATTCCTGATTGCAGGCAAAGGTATTTATAAAATACTTCTTTATAATGAAAAGGGGGAATTCAAGGGCAATATCGGGGAAGCCGGGTATGACCCGGAGGATTATTTTTCTCCCTCTTCTCTATTAAAGGATGGGGAGGATAACATTTATATCTTCGATCCTCCAAAACAGCGGGCAAATATATTCACCCCGGATAATGAATTTAAGGGGAGTATTCCATTATCCCCCGTAGGCCCTTTTGCATATATGAACAGCCGTAAGGAGATTTTTATTCCCACCTGGTCCCCCGAAAAAAAGAGTTCCGATTTCATTTATAAGTTTACCCCGCAGGGAAAGAAGATTTCGGAATTCGGGGAGAGCAATAAAAGGGAGGACCGTTCTTTTATGCCTGAGGCAGATATCCTTATATGTATTGACAGAAATGATTTTATTTATGCAATTAGCAGTGAGCTGATGACTATAAGAAAATTCAATTCCGATGGCAAGCTTATTACCGAATTCGGGGGGAGGAATGCCAGGATGATGACTCTCACCGATAAGAATGGTAAATTGGGAGCAAGACAAAGATACGCCGAAAATGCATTTATTTACAGGGATGTTTTATTTATCTGTTACGATGACAGTCAATGCGACGCATATGATATTGAAGGGGAACTGATTAAGAAAGATATCAGGATAAAGAAAAGAATTATTTCATCTTCGGAAAGGGGAATTTACGCACTTTCGGAAGGGGATGAATCGAATGCCGTTTACAAATTCATATTTTCGGAATAGCGGCAAAAAGAGGAGACGGGGTATTGCCCCGTCTCTCATAATTCAATTATTCTTCTGCCATACACTTGAAAACCAGCCGTAAAGAGCAGGTATTAAAAGAAGAGTTAGAATAGTGGATGTAATAAGCCCCCCGATTACAACAATTGCGAGAGGCCTCTGAATCTCAGAACCGGCACCCGAAGAGTATATCATCGGTATTAGACTGAATACTCCAATCAGCGCAGTCATAAGAACCGGGCGGAGACGGTCAACGCTTCCTTTTTTTACTGCTTCAGAAAGGGGAATTCCTTCTTCCTCCTTAAGCTGGGTTATATGAGAAACAAGGACCAGTCCGTTCAATACCGCCACTCCGAATAATACAATAAATCCTACCGAAGCGGGGACTGACAGATACTGCCCGGAAATCCATAATGAGAATACTCCCCCTATTAATGCAAAGGGGAGATTTGAAATTACAAGCAGAGACATTCTGATAGACTTGAATGTAACATAGAGAAGGAGAAGAATTAATCCTATTGCGGCCGGGGCAATAATCATTAGCTTTGCCATTGCCCTCTGCTGATTCTCAAACTGGCCTCCCCAGGTGATATAATAACCTGCGGGGAGTTTAACATTCTCATTAATTTTTTCCTTTGCATCAGAAACAAAGCTTCCAATATCGCGTCCCGCGACATTCACTTCAATACCAATTCTTCTAGAGCCATCCTCGCGGCTAATCTGAACCGGCCCTTCGGTCATACTGATATTTGCAAGCTGGTCCAGAGGAACTCGTGCCCCGCCGGGGAGGGGAACCAGAATATTGCTTACAGATTCGGGGGAATTCCTATAGCTTTCCGGGAGGCGAACGGTAATATCAAAATTACGGTTCTCTTCATAGAACTTTGATGCGGTTTTTCCGCCGACCGCAATTTCAATCAGATCCTGTACGTCAGAGATATTCAGTCCGTAGCGGGCAATCTTCTGCCTGTCAATTTCAATTGTAAGATAGGGCTGCCCTGTTATTTTTTCCGCATTAAGGTCGGTAGCACCTTTAACATCGGCCAGGATGTGTGAAATTTCATCGGCCTTCTTCTTAAGTGTATTTATATCCTCGCCGAAAAGTTTAAGAATAAGCTGGGCTCTGGTACCGGCAACAATTTCGTCAATTCGGCATTGAATTGGCTGGCTGAATCCGAAGTTGATCCCCGGAATTGATTCGATTGCTTCGCGCATTTCATTGAAGAGCTCATCCCGGGTCTTTTTAACAGGCCATTCGCTTCTCGGGCGCAGTATACCGACATAGCCGGTCTTATCGACCCCTCGGGTATCAAGCGCAAGTCCGGTTTGCCCCGTGCGAGATACGAATGTCTGCAGTTCGGGAAACTGTCTTAGTTTCTCTCCTACGAGCCGGTTTATTTCCATTGCCTTATCGAGTGAGACGCTGGGAATAAGGGCAATATCCATATCAAATGCCCCTTCATCCATTACCGGAATAAATTCAGTACCAAGTCTTGGAATTAAGATAAATGTGGCAATCAGAAGAGCTCCGGCTGTAACCAACAGCACTTTCTTATTCCTGAGGCTGAAATTAAGGAGAGGTTCATATTTACCCTTAAGGAAATGCATAACGGCGCTTTCCTTTTCATCTCCGGGCTTTAGGAACATGGCGCAGAATGTAGGTATTACAAAAATTGAAAGGACTAATGAAGTAAGTAATGTAATTGCAACGGTATAGGCCAGGGGAGCGAACATTTTCCCTTCAATTCCTTCCAGACCGAGAATAGGAATAAATGTGAGAGCAATAATCAGTTCTCCGAATATGCTCGGTTTTCTTACCTCAAGTACCGATTTGAGAACCGTGGCCAGTTTTCTATCCTTTGTCCCGGATTCGCTAAGATGCCTTTGCACATTTTCCACCTGGATTATGGTGGCGTCTATTTTCATGCCTATCGAAATTGCGAGTCCCCCGAAAGACATCAGGTTTGCGCTTAAACCAACCAGTTTCATAATAATGAAAGTAAAAAGGAATGAGATAACCAAGGATATAAGCACAACCACCGAGCCCCTGAAACTGCGGAGGAGAAGATAAAGGACTATCAGTACAAAAATTGAACCTTCAATGAGGGCTGTAACCAGATTATTGATGCTGTGGTCAACAATTTCGGAGCGGTCGTAATAAGGGGCAATCTTAAT
>JAEXUB010000041.1 GCA_023453125.1 Bacteroidota bacterium | reverse complement strand
TTACTGCGATTTTTATTCCATTACCCCGCTCGATAAAAAAGATGAATACCTTGCCTGTCTTAAGAAAGAGATAGAGCATTATGCGGGCCTGTACGGAAGGGGCAGGGAGGTAATCTCAATATTCTTCGGCGGGGGTACCCCGTCACTTATGGAGCCGGCCTACATCAAGGAAATTCTGGATAAAGTGAAGAGTTCCTTTAATGTAAGGCAGGATGCCGAAATAACGCTTGAAACAAATCCGGGGACTGTAAACAGGAAGAAGGTAGAGCAGTTTGTAGAAGCGGGCATTAACCGTATAAGCATCGGCATTCAGTCGTTCGATAATACTGATCTTAAATTCCTTACCCGCATACACGATTCGTCCCTTGCAGAGAAGACAGTGTTCTACGCTTACGATGCGGGATGCCATAACATAAGTCTCGATTTAATTTTTAACCTGCCGGGGCAGACATTAAGAAAATGGAGCCTTAACCTGCAGAGGGCAATTGCGCTGCCCGTTAAGCATATTTCAGCCTACAGTCTCATTCTTGAGAGGGGAACCATACTTAACAAAATGGTTCTGGAAGGAAAAGTTAAAATTGAAGATGCCGATACGGACGCAATGTTCTATGAGCATACAATAGATTTTCTAACACGTCACGGTTTCAACCAGTATGAAGTATCCAACTTTGCCAAGGAAGGGTATGAATGTGTTCACAATAAGGCATACTGGCATTACAAGGAGTATATAAGCTTCGGCACATCATCCCATTCCTTCCTCGATAAAAAGAGATGGTGGAATTACTCGGCACTCTCATTTTACAATAAAGCGGTTAATGAAAAGGGGGAAGCCGTTGCAGCCTCTGAAACACTTACGGCGGAGCAGATGCAGGAAGAGTATATTATGCTTGCGCTAAGGAGCCGCGGAATAAACATAAGCGAGATGCAGCAGATGTTCGGCGGCGCGTGGCTTGAAGAGAATAAATCTCTTATAGAGGCGCTCATAAACAGCGGGCATCTTGCAGGCGAAGGAAATTTTTTGAAACTTACATCCAAAGGCTACACAATTTGCGATGAAATATTAACGAAATTCTCTTAGGAGGGGCAATGAAAGAAAAAAACAATCTACTGCTTCCGTTCATAATTCTTACCGGGGGCATAGTATTATCGGTTATTATTTTCAGCTTTGTCTGGAAATCGGCAAAGAACGACAATATGCTTACGGTAACCGGATCGGCCAAGAGGAGCATCACTTCCGATTTCGGAATTCAGGAGGGGACTCTTCAGGTAGCCAATACCGATAAGAGAGCAGCATACCAGACTCTGCTGCAGCAGATGCCTATTGTAATCAAGTTCATTGAGCAGAAAGGATTTAAGAAAGAGCAGATTGAAGTATTCGGCATCAACGGAAGGCCTGTTATGGAACTGACCGCCGACGGTATGGAAACCGGGAGGGTTAGGCATTATGTCTATTCGCAGCGGTTCAAGGTTACCTCCAATGAGATCAATAAAATAAAGGAGCTCTCATTCGCGTTAAGTTCGCTGGTTGAAAAGGGGCTCGAGGTTGAACCCTATTCTCCCGAGTATATTTACACAAAAATTGACGAAATTAAGGTCTTGGTACAGGCAGATGCGGCAAAAAACGCTAAAATGAGGGCTGAATTCATTGCAAAGGCGAATGAAAGGGACCTCGGGCTCCTGAAAGATGCCAGAATGGGGATAATTCAGATTACACCTCCTAATTCTAACCAGATTTCCGATTATGGTATAAATGATGTATCTTCAATTGAGAAGGAAATTAAGGCGGTCGTTTCGGCATCCTTTGAACTTAAATAATAGGATTCAAAATCCTATAATTATTTGCTAATTTTAATAAAAATTCATAAATTACTATCTCTTTTTCGCCCTACAAAGGGCGATTTTTTTTATATAGGTATCAAATGGACAAAGAATTTTTACTAAATAGCATCGAAGAAATTGTAACCGGCCGGAATCTTCTTTTAATTGAATCAGTTTTACGGGGGGATAACAGAACCCGGATTATTGAAGTCTTTATAGACGGGGAAGAAGGGGTAACAAGCGAGACCTGCAATCAGGTTTCAAATCTAATCAAGGCCCGCATTGAGGAGGAGAACATAATCGACTCCAATTTCAGGCTCGACGTTTCATCCCCCGGAGTAGACAGGCCGCTAAAATACCTTCTTCAGTACAAAAAGCATATAAACAGGAATTTCGAATTGAAGTATCAATCGGGAGATTCTGTTAAAAGTTTAAAGGCAAAACTGACCGGCATTGAAGACGATACTCTGATATTCGGCGACGGCAAAAATGAAATCCGGATCCGGTTTGAGGAAATAAAATCAGCAAAAGTATTAATTAGTTTTTGACGGAGGCGCATCAAAATGAACACCGAAATTGTTGAATCCTTTTCACAAATGGTTCGCGAGAAAAATCTTGACAAAGATGTTCTTGCGGGAATAATAGAAGAAATTTTCGGACTCCTGGTTAAAAAGAAATTCGGCCTGGAATCCAAATATGACGTTGTCGTTAACATGGACAAAGGGGACATAGAAATATTCCTTGAAAGAACCATAGTTGATACTGTAGAGGATCCGATGACCCAGATAAGCCTCGAAGAGGTGAACAGAAAAGGGAACGACGATGAACTCGAAGTCGGTGACGATTACGTTCAGAAACTCGAGCTCGCCGATTTCGGCAGACGCCTCATTAATCTTGCGCGTCAGAGCCTCAACCAGAAAATCAGGGAAATTGAAAAAGACATTATCCACAATGAATACTCCGAAATTCTCGGTGAAATTGTTGTAGGGGATATTTATCAGGTGCGCCGCAATGATATCCTTATCAACCACAACAAGAATGAACTCCTCCTTCCGAGAAACGAACAGATTCCGAGAGAAAAATACAGAAAAGGGGAAACAATAAGGGCAATTGTAAAAGAAGTAAAGCGCACTCCGAACGGCCCGGTTATTATTGTATCCCGCTCCGATAATGAATTCTTAAGAAAACTTTTCGAAATTGAAATCCCCGAAATCTATGACGGTGTAATTGAAATTAAATCGATTGCACGCGAACCGGGGGAAAGAGCAAAGATTGCGGTCGAATCGCAGGATTCCAGAATAGACGCCGTAGGCGCCTGCGTTGGTATGAAAGGGGTTCGTATTCACGCAATAGTAAGAGAATTAAATAATGAAAACATCGACGTAATCAATTACAGCGACGATCCGGTTGTATTCATTCAGCGCGCTCTCGCTCCTGCTAAACTGAAACAGATTGATATTGATGAAGAACAGGGCAAATGCGTTGTAACTGCCGACAGCGACCAGGTTTCTATGATTGTAGGGCGCAACGGCGTTAACATCAGACTGGCAATGAAACTTACAGGCTACCACATAGATGTAATAAGAGAAGAAAAACCGTTTGAAGAATATGAAGACGATATCGAATTAATCGAATTGCGCGAAGAATTGGGAGCAGATATTGTTGAACTCCTTATTCATAACCGTTTCGATACTGCTGTTGAAGTCCTTTCGGCAGGTGTTGAAAAACTGAAAGAAATCGAGGGTGTTTCGGAAGAAAAAGCCGAAGAGATCTTTGAGATAATTAAAAATCAATTTGAAGAAGAAGAATAATTAAACCAACAGGTATTCAAGATTATGTCCGAAGAGACCAAAACAAAAAAATTAAGGCTTTACAAATTTGCATCAGAATACAATCTCTCTACAGATACACTAATGGAGTTTCTGCAGAAGAAGGGGTACGACGCCAAGACTCATATGTCCCTTCTTACCGATGAGATGCTGGCCGATATCAATATTCATTTTAAGAAGGATATTGAGAAAGCCGAAAAGCATTACAAGAAAATATCGGAATTCAAGGAGAAGCACGGCGATAAACAGGAAGCTCCTGCTGATAAAGAGATGGTTAAAGAAGTTGAAGAAAAACCGATTGAAGAAGCTAAAATAATGGATGCCGTTCACGAGGAGCCTGTTGAAGCCGCTCCTGAACAGGCATTTGAAGAGGTGGAAACGGAAGAAGCTCCCGCTGTTGAGGCAGTAGAAGAAGTGCCTGAAGCGGAAGCGGAGGAACTGCCTGTTGAAGAAGCTCCTGCCGAAAAACCCGAAGTAAAGGATGACAGAGGGGTATTTAAAACAAAGGCGGAACGGGAAATTGCCGAAAGGAAAAAAGGGCTTACAATTGTAGGCAAGATTGACCTTAATGCAGGACGCCAGAGAGATCCGCGCAGACAGGAACAGAAGACGGACCAGAAAGCCGCCGCTCCTGCCGCAGCAGCCAACGGCGCACCGAAACCCGCATTATCTGCCGAAGAGGAAGCAAAGAAAAAGAAGAAGAAAAAGAAAGTTCTCAAGACCAAGAAGAAAACCAAAGATGAAGGTGAAGAGACCGTTGTAGGAAAGAAAAAGAAAAAAGTTAAGAAGCTTGAAGTTGATAAGAGAGAAGTTGAAGCCGCAATTAAGAGAACTATGCTAAGCATGGATGAATCGTCACTCGGCGAACGCGCTTCGGCAAGAAAGAAAAAGAGAAAAGAAAAACTTGAAATAGCAGAAAGAATTCTTGAGGAAAAGGAAAAGGAAAAATCAACAATCAAGGTAACCGAGTATATTGCGGTTAACGAGCTTGCCAACCTTATGAATGTTTCCGTAAGCGAGGTAATTCAGAAATGCATCAGTCTCGGTTTAATGGTTTCAATTAACCAGCGCCTTGATGTTGAAACAATTACGCTTGTAGCGGATGAATTCGGCTACAATATCGAATTCCAGGAAGAATACAATATTGATGCTGAAGAAAGCGACACCGATGAAGTGGAAGATCTTCTTCCAAGGCCTCCGGTTGTTACAATTATGGGGCACGTAGATCACGGCAAGACCTCCATTCTCGATTATATCCGCAATACAAACGTAGTAGCGGGAGAATCGGGGGGCATTACACAGCACATAGGTGCTTATAAAGTAGTGCTCGAAAGCGGAAAGCAGATTGCCTTTCTCGATACACCGGGGCACGAAGCATTTACCGCTATGCGCGCAAGAGGTGCAAAGGTTACAGATATTGTGGTACTTGTTGTTGCAGCTGATGATGCAGTAATGCCTCAGACAGTTGAAGCTATTAACCACGCCCAGGCAGCCAATGTGCCTATTGTTGTAGCTATAAATAAAATTGATAAACCGGGTATAAATCTGGAAAGAATAAGACAGCAGCTTGCAGACCGCAATATCCTTGTTGAGGATTGGGGAGGCAAGTATCAGAGTGTTCAGGTATCGGCAAAGACCGGTGTAAATATGGACCTCCTGCTTGAAAAAATTCTTCTCGAGGCAGACCTTCTTGAATTGAAAGCCAACCCTAACCGTCAGGCCAAAGGCGTTGTAATTGAATCGCAGCTTGATAAGGGAAAAGGCATTACTGCTACGGTTCTGGTACAGAAAGGTACACTTAAAATTGGTGATCCTTTTGTAGCGGGGAACGTACACGGAAGAGTAAGGGCGATGTTCGATGAAAGAGGAAAGAAAGTAAGCGAAGCCGGACCTTCAACACCAGTGCTTGTACTCGGATTTGAGAATGCGCCTCAGGCCGGTGATACATTTGTTATTGTTGAATCGGAAAGGGATGCAAGGGAAATTGCTCTTAAGCGTTCGCAGTTAAAGAGGGAACAGGATCACCGTCAGGTTCACCTTATTACTCTTGACGAAATTGCAAGTCAGATAAGCAAGGGAGGCATTAAAGAGCTTCCGATAATTGTTAAAGGAGACGTGGACGGCTCTATTGAAGCCCTCTCCGATTCTTTGATGAAAGTATCCAATCCCGAAGTATCTGTACGCGTTATTCACAAAGCAGTTGGCGCCATCAGCGAAGGAGACGTTCTTCTTGCCGCGGCTTCCGGAGCTATTATTATCGGTTTCCACGTAAGGCCGAATATAAACGCCAGAAAGCTTGCAGAAAGCGAAGATGTTGAAATAAGATTATACAATGTAATTTACGACGCAATAAACGAAGTTAAATCCGCTCTCGAAGGAATGTTGTCTCCTGTAATTTCCGAAGAAATTACCGCTACTCTCGAAGTAAGGGATACATTCAAGGTTCCGAAAGTAGGCACAATTGCAGGCTGCTATGTTCAGGAAGGAAGAATTGCCCGTTCGAATAAGATACGCCTTATAAGAGACGGCATAGTAATTTACGAAGGAGATATCCTCACACTTAAGAGATTCAAAGATGACGTCCGCGAAGTTGAAAAAGGTTACGAATGCGGTCTCAGCATCTCCAATTTCAATGATATCAAGGTAAGAGATTCCATTGAAGCGTATAAATTCATTGAAACCAAAAAGAAATTAGAAAATTAATGTCTGTTAGAATTGCTAAAATAGAGAATTTTATAAAGGAAGAAATGAGCCTTATCTTTCTTCATAAACTCAAGGACCCTAATATCGGGCTGATTACCATAACAAATGTTAAGGTAAGTCCCGATTTAAGGCATTCGAAAATCTACGTCTCCATTTATGAAAAGGAGAAGAGGGATGAAGTTCTCGGCAAGCTTAACGAGCTGAAAGGATATTTAAGAAGCGAACTCGCGGGTAAAATCCATTTCAGGTCTGTGCCCGAACTCCATTTCTTTATTGACGATACACTTGATTATGTGGAAAAGATGGAAGTGCTTTTTAAAAAGATTCATGAAGATAATAACGAAGACAAACCTGAATGATTCAGGTTTCGATTACGAAGAAGGCAATGTTCTTTTAATTGATAAAAAAAGGGGATTCACATCATTCGATGTGGTCCGTAAAGTAATGAAGCTTACAAAGATGAAGGTCGGGCACGCGGGAACATTAGATCCGTTTGCAACGGGACTTCTGATACTCTGCACCGGAAAGCTTACAAAGCGCATAACCGAATTCCAGGAAGCCGAAAAGACTTACGAAGGGATTATTGAACTCGGAAAGCGCACCCTCTCAATGGATCTGGAAACGGAATTCTGCGAGGAAAAAGGTATTGAAGGCATTACCGGAGAAATGGTTGAGGAAGTAAGAAAGACCTTTATCGGAATTACTGCTCAATGCCCTCCCATGTATTCCGCTGTTAAGCATAAAGGGAAAGCTCTTTATCATTATGCCCGTAAAGGAGTAGAAATTGAAAGAGAGGAAAGAGAGATTAACATTACCGAATTCACTATTACTTCTCTTGAACTTCCCGAAATACATTTCAGGATTGCCTGCTCGAAAGGGACATACATAAGGACTATAGCGGATGATTTCGGGCAGAAATTGGGATGCGGCGCTTATTTAAAAGAGCTCCGCAGGACTAAAATAGGTTCTTTTTGTGTTGAAGATGCATTGACTATTGATGACCTTAAAGAATATTTTAAAAGCATTAAAGGTCTCGGCAGTTAAACAAACAGGATTTCGGTATTTGATAATCGAAAATTTATTGCAGAATGAAGATATACAGAGACATTTCGGAAGTTAAATTAGAAAGAAAGTCGGTTGTTACAATCGGTACTTTCGACGGAATCCACCTCGGGCATTCGGATATCATAAATTATGTGGTTTCCGAGGCTGAAGAGAAGAATGCCGAAAGTTTTGTGGTAACATTCGAACCCCATCCCCGCATTGTTGTTCAGGGGAACGGCGATATAAAAATTTTGACCGCTTTGGAAGAAAAGGCGGCGCTCTTTGAAAAATTGAATGTAAAAAATCTTCTGGTTATTGAGTTCAACCGGGAATTTGCCCAGATAAGCTATGATGAATTCGTTAAGTCATATCTTATAGATAGGATTAATGCAGAACACCTTGTTATAGGGCACGACCACCATTTCGGCAAGAACAGGGGGGGCAACGAGGAATCGCTTCTTAACCTCTCCAAATCCCTTGGCTACCGTCTTACGGTAATTCCTGCGGTAAGCGTAGATGGAATTCAGGTGAGTTCATCCAAGATAAGAAATGCGCTCGAAGCAGGTAACCTTGAAAGCGCAAACCGGATGCTCGGAAGGAATTATTCCGTAAAGGGAATTGTGGTTGAGGGGGTTCAGAGAGGAAGGGAATTAGGATTTCCTACCGCAAATATAGAGCCCTTATCGAAGCAGAAACTCATTCCCTCTACAGGAGTCTACGCTGTTAAATGCAGCATAGAAGGGAACCTCCTTAAAGGGGTTCTTAATATCGGAATGCGCCCTACATTTGAAAACAGCAGCAGGATAATAATTGAGCTGCACATATTCGGTTATTCGGGGGACGCTTACGGAAAAGCAGTTGAACTTGAGTTTGTAAGCAGAATACGGGACGAGAAAAAATTCGGTTCCGTTGATGAACTTGTAGGCCAGATTAAAAAAGATATAGAGATTGCAAAACAAATTTTAAACTAAATAATTAACTCCGGTATTCTCTGGAGTTATATCGTAAATCAAACAACAGGAGTAACAAAATGTCATTGACAAAAGAAAAGAAACAGGAACTCGTTAAAAAATTCGGCGCAAATGAGAACGACTGCGGAAAAGCAGAAGTTCAGGTAGCCATTTTAACGGAAAGAATCAACCAGTTAACAGGCCATTTCGAAGCACACAAAAAAGACCATGCTTCGCGCCGCGGCCTTATGATGCTTGTTGGTAAAAGAAGAAGAATTCTCGATTATTTAGCCGCAAAAGACATTGCTAGATATAGAGCGATAATTAAAGAGTTAAACATTAGAAAGTAAAAGGATATTAAATGGTTTATAATAAAGAAATTGAAATCGGGAATAAAAAACTATCAATAGAGACCGGTAAGCTTGCCAAACAGGCAAACGGAGCAGTAATGGTCCGCTACGGCGATACTATGGTATTGGTAACGGCAGTTGCAGGAGCATTAAGAGAAGAAATCGATTTTTTCCCTCTTCAGGTTGAATACCGCGAAAAATATTTCGCAGCCGGAAAAATTCCGGGGGGATTCTTCAAGAGAGAAGGAAAGCCGACAGACAAAGAAGTTCTCAGCTCGCGCTTAATTGACCGCCCAATAAGGCCTCTTTTCCCTGACGAATACAGAAACGACACTCAGATTGTCGCTACTGTTTATTCGTATGACAACGAAAACGATGCCGATGTAATTGCAGCAGTAGGCGCTTCAGCCGCTCTGATGGTTTCCGATATTCCTTTTCTTGAGCCTATCGGCGAAGTTAGGGTGGGAAGAATTAACGGACAGTATATTATCAATCCTACTCACCTCGAAATTGAAGCCAGCGATCTTGAATTGGTTGTAGCCGGAACCGAATCTTCCATTATTATGGTTGAAGGGGAAGCCAAGGAAATTTCAGAAGAAGAATTCCTTAACGCGTTGAAATTCGCGCATACCGAAATTGTTAAAATTATCAATATGCAGAAGGAACTGCGCGAATTATGTGGCAAGCCTAAAATGGAAGTCAAGGTTAAAGAAGTTGACGAAAACCTCGTTAACGACGTTAAGAGCCTTGCTTACGATAAATTCGCTGCAATTGTAGGCTCCGTTCTCGCTAAGGAAGAGCGTTCCAATAAAAACAAAGAACTTACCGATGAAGTAATTGCCGCTCTTGCAGAAAAATATCCCGAAAAGGAAAGTGCCATTAAAGAAATTCTGCACGATATTGAAAAAGAGTTAATGCGCAGACAGATTCTTGAAAAAGGCATTCGTCTTGACGGACGCGATACCAAAACTGTAAGACCTATCTCAATTGAGCTTGGATTACTGCCGAGAACTCACGGTTCGGCACTCTTTACAAGAGGCGAAACCCAGAGCTTAACTACCTTAACTCTCGGTATTAAAGGGGATGAACAGATTATAGACGGACTTAAAACAGAGTATAAGAAGAGTTTTATGCTCCACTATAATTTCCCTCCTTTCAGCGTAGGCGAAACAGGCAAAATAATGGGACCCGGACGCCGCGAAGTAGGGCACGGAAACCTTGCCGAAAGAGCTCTTAAATATGTTGCCCCCGAAGGAGAAAAATTCCCTTACATTCTAAGAATCAATTCTGATATTCTGGAATCGAACGGTTCTTCTTCTATGGCTACAGTATGCGCCGGTTCACTCGCTATGATGGACGGCGGAGTTCCTACAAAATGCGCTATTGCGGGTATTGCAATGGGACTCATTAAGGAAGGGGATCAGTACGCAATTCTTACCGATATTCTCGGAAACGAAGATCACCTCGGCGATATGGACTTCAAAGTAGCCGGCTCCACAAACGGCATTACGGCTATCCAGATGGACTTAAAGATACAGGGAATCTCTTTCGAAACAATGGAAGCGGCATTAGCCCAGGCAAAGGAAGGAAGAATGCATATTCTTTCTATAATGAACCAGGCTATTACAAAGCATAGAGAATCAATTTCAGTTTATGCTCCTACATTGCTTTCAACCAAGATAAGACCTGAAAAGATAGGCGCTCTTATTGGACCGGGCGGAAAGAATGTTCAGGCTATCCAGAAAGAATTCAGTGTTGAAATTGCCATTGATGAAGACGGCACCGTTCATATTTCGGGACAGGATAAATCGCAGGCTCAGAAAGCAAAAGAGTATATTAAACTCTTTACAACCGAACCTGAAGTAGATAAAATCTATATGGGCAAAGTTATTAAGCTTGCTGAATTCGGCGCCTTTGTTGAATTCCTCCCCGGAATACAGGGACTTTTACACATCTCCCAGCTCGATACAAAACGTATTGAGAAAGTAGAAGAAGTTCTAAAAGAAGGAGAGAGAGTAAAGGTTAAATTGTTGAAAATAGAAAACGGTAAATACAGTCTTTCCAGAAAAGCAGCTTTAAACGAGAAAGATCCTGAAGAAAAAAATGAAGTTGAGGGTGCTGAGTAAATCAGCACCTTTTTCTTTTAAGGAAGGTTTGAATGAAAATCGGTAATCTTGATATCGGGAAAAAACTAATTCTGGCTCCGATGGCTGAGATTTCCGACTCTTCATTCAGAAAAATTATTAAAGAGCAGGGAGCGGGACTTACATTTACCCAAATGGTAAGCGCTTCCGGCGTTATTAATAATAATTTTGATACTCTCCGCTACCTCTCTTTCAGCAGGGATGAAAAACCTGTCGGGGTTCAGATTTTAGGGAACGACCCGGGAATTATTGCGGAAGCGGTATTAGAGATAAAAAAGTTTAAACCCGATCTGATTGACATTAATTGCGGATGCTCCGTTGAAAAAGTATTAAAGAATGATATGGGGTCATCGCTTTTAAATAATCCGGCTCTTTTAGCCGGGATTATTAAAAGAGCTTCCGCTGCCGCAGGGGAGATACCCCTTTCGGTTAAGCTCAGGTTGGGAAAAGATAAGAGAAGCATTAATATTATTGAAAACGCAAAGATTGCAGAGGATAACGGAGCTTCATTAATCGCAGTCCATTGCAGAACGGCTGCAGACAGTTATGAAACCGAACCCGATTGGACCTGGCTTAGAAAAGTAAAGGAAAGCGTTAAGATTGATGTGGTGGGAAACGGCTCTGTATTTGCTCCGCAGGATGCGTTAAGAATGTTTGATGAAACGGGATGCGATTCAATTATGGTCGGCAGAGGCGCAATTGGAAATCCTTTCCTCTTTGCGCGCTATAATTCACTCGTTGAAGAGGGCTGCGACCCGGGACATCCCGGTATTGATATTGCCTGCCCTGTTTTACTGCGGCATATCGATTTATTGCGCAAGGAATTCGGCGACGACCTGGCGCTTAATAAGGCTAAAAAGAATTCAATTTGGTATTTACAGTTTTATAACGGAATAAATGAGTATTTACAGAGTGTTTTCTCTGTTAAATCGATTGAAGATTTAAATAAATTGGTTGCAGAACACTGCAGCAGAATTAAGGGTAATCTTGATCCTTCGGATGAAAAGGAGGAGATTTACCGGAAGTTTAAAAAAAGGATTCTCTTCTGGTTGGATGAAGAGAACGAAAAACTGGTTGCTTGTACAACTAAGTGAAAGAGTTTTTTATGATAAAAGAAATTGTTGTTAATTCTTCCGAAAGCCAGACCAGAGTTGCTATTAATGAAGATAGTAATCTGGTTGACTTTTTTGTAGACCATCCCGAAAAACGGAGAATGGTAGGGGATATTTATCTTGGCAAAGTTGCCAGAGTACTCCCCGGCATACGGGCCGCATTTGTTGATATCGGACTTAAACACGACGCATTCCTGCATTTCTCCGACATCGGGGATAGAATGGAAAGCCTTCAGGGAATGCTCGATGAAGAGGATGATGTTGATGAAGATGATGATGAAACCGGTTCTGAGGGGAGCGGGCCGAAACCGAAACGCGCTCCGGTTAAACCTCAGATTGAAAGGGAAGGCTCAATTCCTAAGCTCCACAAAGGGCAGGAAATCATAATTCAGATTATTAAAGAGCCGGTTAAGGACAAAGGGGTAAGAGTAACATCTTCTATCTCCATTCCCGGCCGTTTCTGCGTTCTTCTTCCTTTTGATAATAAAATCGGCATCTCGAAAAAAATACACGATTTTAGGGAAAGAAGAAGATTAAGAAAACTTGCCAGAGGCGTATTGCCCGAAGACTGCGGACTTATAATACGCACCGCGGCTAAGGACCAGCCTGAAGAATCGCTTGCCCTTGATCTTAAATATTTAAGCAGAACCTGGAAGGAAATTCAGGAAAAAGTTAAAAACAGCACTCCTCCCACACTGCTTTACCAGGATTTGAGCACTACCATAAGCGTTATAAGGGATTTATACACTCCCGATATTTCAAGAGTATATATCGATTCCAAGAAGATGTTAAAGGAAATAAGGGATTATGTAGAACTTATTCAGCCTGAACTGATAGAAAAAATCGAATTATACAAGGGGCGCGAGCCTATATTCGAAGCTTTTAAGGTTGAACAGCAGATAAAAGAATTAATGGGGCGCAAAGTTAACCTGCCCAGCGGCGGACACATTGTTATTGAACATACCGAGGCTATGACTGTTGTTGACGTTAACAGCGGACGGTATGCCAAGAGTAAGGAACAGGAACTTAACTCCCTTAAAACCGATCTTGAAGCCGCAAGGGAAATTGTACGCCAGCTCCGCCTGCGCGATATCGGCGGTCTGGTTGTAGTTGATTTTATTGACCTTGAAGATGACAAAAACAGGAAGAAGGTATTCGACGAGCTTAAAAAAGAATTCCGCAAAGACCGCGCTAAAATTGCTATGCTTCCAATGACTGAATTCGGATTGATGCAGATTACACGTCAGAGAGTAAGAGAAAACATTGTCCAGTCCCTCTATGAGGAATGCCCTTACTGTATGGGCACAGGGCTCCTGACAAAGAAATCGAATATGATGTACGATATTGAGAATGTAATTAAGAGAATGAGAATAGAAAAGAAGGCGCGCAAGCTTACTCTTCACGTCCATCCATCATTGGGGGCAAAACTGCGCGAAGGCACAATTTCTAAGCTTGTTAAACTTCAATTCAAATATTTCGTACGACTTATACTCGATGAGGATGAAAAACTCAATCCGCAGAAATTCGACGTTCTTGTCTCTAAGAGCGGTGAAAATATTACTGAAGAATTCTCCTGATATTTGTTCCTGATTTTAAGCCGGCTTAAAATAGCCGGCAGTTTAAATTATTGAACTGAACGATACGGTATTTATTATTAAACTATAGAGGATGAAAAATGAAATTTTTTATTGATACTGCAAATATTGAACAGATTAGGGAAGCTGCCTCATACGGTTTATTAGACGGCGTTACTACAAATCCTTCGCTGGTTGCTAAAGAAGGAAAGAACTTTAATGAACTTCTTGTTGAAATATGCAAGATTGTTGACGGTCCTATAAGCGCCGAAGTGGTTTCTACCGATTATGACGGAATGATGAAGGAAGCAAGGGAATTAAAAAAAATCCACCGCAATATTGTTATTAAGGTCCCTTTAATTAAAGAAGGCATTAAAGCAGTTAAGTCGTTGACCGAAGAAGATATAAAAACAAATGTTACACTCTGTTTTTCCCCTTCGCAGGCTCTTCTTGCAGCAAAGGCCGGAGCTACATACATTAGCCCGTTTGTTGGCAGGCTTGACGATATAAGCCATAACGGAATGGATTTAATTAAACAGATAGTGCAGATATATAAAAACTACAATTACAAAACAGAGGTACTGGTAGCAAGTGTCCGTCATCCGCTTCATCTTGTAGATGCCGCTTTGATGGGGGCACATGTTGCAACAATGCCTTTCGATGTAATTGAAAAATTATTCAAACATCCTTTAACCGACTTAGGATTGGAAAAATTCTTAGCCGATTGGAAAAAACTAAATCAGTGAGAGAGATATGAAAAAGACAAATTTTTATGCAATTCATGAGAAGTTAGGCGCAAAGATAGTTGATTTTGCCGGTTTCCAGATGCCGGTCCTTTATTCATCAATCATTAATGAGCACAAGGCCGTTCGCAGCAGCGTTGGCGTTTTTGATGTATCCCATATGGGGGAAGTTTATATAAGAGGGGATAAGGCTCTCGATTTAATTCAGCACATTACCGTTAACGACGCTTCGGCATTGTACGACGGCCGTGTTCAGTATTCCGCAATGTGTTACCCCGACGGCGGAATTGTAGACGATCTTTTGGTTTACAGGGTTTCCGAAAAGGAATATCTCCTTGTGGTCAATGCGTCAAACAAGGAAAAAGACGTTGCCTGGATGAAAGAGAATAATAAATTCGGCGCTCAGATTGACGATGAAAGCGATGAATATTCACTCCTCGCAATTCAGGGACCTAAATCGAAGGATACAATCCAGAAAATCTGCGATAAGCCTCTCGACCTTGAATATTATCATTTCTTTAAAGCTAAAGTTGCAGGAATTGACGCAATTGTATCAAGAACCGGCTACACCGGCGAACTTGGTTATGAAGTCTATTTCAAAGGGGATGTCGCTGCATCGGAAAAACTTTGGAATGCTATTTTTGAAGCAGGAAAAGAATTTGATATCCAGCCTGTCGGATTAGGCGCAAGAGATTCTCTGCGTCTTGAAATGGGTATGTGCCTCTACGGAAACGATATTGACCAGACTACCAATCCTCTCGAAGCAGGGCTCGGCTGGATTACAAAACTTAAAAAAGATAATTTTATTGCAAAAGACGTACTCGTTAAGGTTAAGGAAGCAGGATTAAAACGTAAGCTCGTCGGTATGGTTTCGGATGAAAAGACATTCCCGCGCCACGGCTACGATTTAAGCTTAAACGGAAATGTAATCGGACAGGTAACAAGCGGCACAGTTAGCCCTATCCTCGAAAAGCCGATTGCAATGGGATACGTCCCGGCAGAACTTTCCGCTGAAGGTTCCAAGGTAAATTTCTTCATCAGAGGAAAGGAATTCCCTGCTACGGTAGTGAAATTTCCCTTTATTAAAAAAGGATAAATGAAAGTAAGAGTATTATTTTCGCCGGCTAATTTTGACGAACTCTATTTTACGGGCAAAACGACGGTTGTAATTGATGTTTTGAGGGCGACAACTACAATAGTTGCCGCCCTTAATAACGGAGCCCGTGAGGTTATTCCCGTAGCGACAGTCGATTTTGCTATGAAAGTATCGGGAAATATTTTCAGCGGCATGACCCTTTTGGGAGGGGAGAGGAATACAAAAAGAATTGAAGGTTTTAATCTTGGCAACTCCCCCCTTGAATATACCGAGAGTGTAGTAGGCGGCAAAACGGTAATTCTTTATACAACTAACGGTACCAGAGCTATTGTAAAAGCAAAATTCTCCGAAAATCTTCTTATCTGTTCTTTTAATAATCTTGCAGCAATCTCAAAGTATCTTATTAAACTGAACAAGGATGTAGAAATAATCTGTTCCGGAACCAACGGCTTTTTTTCTCTTGAGGATTCTGTCTGCGCGGGAAAACTGATTTCCGAATTGATAACCCTGAATGAAAACATTGAGCTGTTCGATTCTGCAAAAGCGGTTGTTTCATTAAACAAATCATTCGGCAAGTCAACGCTCAAACTTTTAAAGGAATCGGAACATGGAAAGCTTCTTGCGGAAAACGGATTTGAAGAAGATCTGAAGTACTGCGCAAAAGTAAGCAATGTTGATGTTATTCCCTATTTTACTTCGGGTACAGTCAAAAAATTAGATGTGAACAATTCAGATAACTTAAATTAAGTTATAGACTCAATAAAATGGCCGAAAAAAAGAATTCGAAAACCCCCAAACCGGAAGGCGATTATTTTACCTTCTCGGTTGAAAAGAAAAAGAAACTAATCGGAATATTTATCCTCCTTCTCGGCGTTATTATTCTCCTTAGTATTTTAACATATTCCCGTTACGATCAGGCAAATCTGCGCTATACATTCTCGGATTTTTTCAAGGTATTCGGAGATAATCAGGAATTTGCCAGGAGGGTTGAAAGCACAAACAACTGGCTCGGTATCTTCGGGGCCTACTTATCGGATTTCTTTATAAACGGCACGCTTGGATATTTCTCAATTGTTTTTCCCCTCATAGCAATTCTATGGGGCTATTCCATCGCCCGCAAAAAAGATTACAAACTTGCAATTTATGTCTCAAATTTCCTTGTCGTAATGGGACTCCTTGCCGCTTCACTATTCGGATTATTCCGGTATCTCCCCTCAATGCATTTATTTGAAGGGTTCAATGAGGTATCCGGCAAAGTAGGATTATTCCTCGGCACCGCATTAGGAAGGCTTCTGGGAGGTCTTGGCGCAACCCTTCTTATTCTTACTCTTGTTGCCGTTACCCTTATAATCTCCTTCGATGTTTCTTTCGGAAAGCTTTTTGACAAGTTTCTTGACCTTTTTAAGGATAAAGGGGAAGAGAAAAATGAAAAGGATGTCAAACCGGCTAAGGAAGAAACAAACATAAAAATTAAAAAACCGGTTAAGGAAGAGGCATCTAAACAGAATAATGAAGAGCCGGTAAAAGAAAAGAAAGCACGCAGTATTTTCGGATTCGGAAAAGAGGATGCAAAGGCTGAAGAAAAGACGGAAGAGGCCCCTCCTCCCCCTGAAACAAAGATTAAAATAGTGAAGAACTCTGTTCCGGATAAGGTGGTTGTTGAAGATACATTTGATTCTGAAGATGCAGGCGGCAGGAAAAAAGGGGAAAAGAAAAAGCAGGATGATGATGATATTCCCGTTATAGATAAAGATAAAGAGGCTGAGCTCCCCGATCAATGGAATGAGGAGATTAAGTTTGTTGCCCCTAAACTGGATCTCTTAAATGCCCCCAAGGATGAGGAAATAAAAATTCCTGAAATAGAATTGAAAAGGAACGCAGCCTTATTAAAAGAAAAACTGGCTTTGTTCGATATTCAGATTGACGATATAACTGTAACCCCGGGCCCCGTTGTTACATTATATGAAATAGTGCCGGCGCCGGGAGTTAAAATAAGCAGGATTGTAAGTCTTGAAAACGATATTGCGCTTGCGCTTGCGGCACGCGGAATAAGAATTATTGCCCCGATACCGGGCAAAAGCGCCATCGGTGTTGAAATACCGAATGCCGAGGCTACACTTGTAAGCGCCCGTTCGGTTATTGCTAAAGTTAAAGAATCCAAAGCGGAGCTTCCTCTTGCATTGGGTAAGACAATTGCAGGGGAAGTATATATTACAGACTTGGCCAAAATGCCCCATATGCTTATTGCAGGCTCTACAGGTTCAGGCAAAAGCGTGGGAATAAATATGATTATAAACAGCCTTCTGTATGCCAAGCATCCATCGGATATAAAGTTTGTGATAGTGGATCCCAAAAAAATAGAATTATCATTCTACAAAAGGCTTAACAAGCATTATCTGGCTATGTCACCTGATCTCGATGAAGAGATTATTACCAATCCATCCAATGCGCTCCTCGTGCTGAAATCGGTTGAATTCGAAATGGAAAAGAGATATGACAAACTCGCAAAAGTGGGGGTTAGGAATATCATCGATTACAACGAAAAAGTTGCCGATTCAAGGCGCCGGCCAAAGGATACAGATGAAATGAAACATCATAAGATGCCTTACATCATTGTTATTATTGATGAACTTGCAGATCTTATGATCACATCGGGTAAGGAAGTTGAAGAACCGATAGCCCGTCTGGCGCAGTTAGCCCGTGCGGTTGGGATTCATCTTATTCTTGCCACTCAGCGCCCTTCGGTTAATGTTATAACAGGCGTTATCAAGGCCAATTTCAGCGCCAGGATTGCCTACCAGGTGGCTACAAAAATAGACAGCCGCACAATCCTGGATATGAACGGTGCCGAACAGCTTTTGGGGCGGGGGGATATGCTCTTTTTGCCGGCAGGAATGCCTAAGCCAATACGTATTCAGAATGCGTTTATATCCACCGACGAAGTGGAAAAAGTTACCAATTTTATCTACACTCAGGAAGGGTACTCTAAGAGATTTTTCCTTCCGTCCCTTTATGAAAAGAAGGGGGCAGCCGGGGGAAATCTGGGGGCTGAACTGGATCCGATGTTCGAAGAAGCGGCACGCGTTGTAGTAAGGCATCAGCAGGGCTCTGTTTCGCTTCTGCAAAGGCGTCTCAAACTCGGTTATTCGCGCGCAGCAAGAATTGTAGACCAGATGGAACAGGCGGGTATTGTAGGTCCTTCAGAAGGAAGCAAGGCAAGAGAAGTTATTATTGAGAATGAAGAACAGCTTGAAACCGTACTGAGAAATTTATGAGAAAAATTAAAATATTATTATTGCTCTTAATCCCTGTGTTTATTTATCCCCAAAACGCGCAGGATATTCTTAAGGGGCTGCAGAATAAGTATAAACAGATTAAAAGCTTTACAGCCGATTTTGAGCAGGCTACAAATGCCGGTATTGATAAAAAAGAATTCAAATCTTCAGGCAGGATTTCCTTTAAAAAGGAAAATAAATTCCGCATTGAGCTTAAAGACCAGACTCTCGTAACTGACGGGAAGACAGTATGGAATCATAATAAAAAAATGAAAAAGGTGATCATCACCAATTATGATTCGGAACCGACTGTTTTATCTCTGGACAAATTTATTCTCGAGTACCCCGGGGAGTGCAAAGTTTCATTCGCCGGAAGGGGAGAGGGAAAGGTTCTATTCCTTCAGCCTGTAAAGAATAATTCCCCATTCAGGGAAATTAAAATTTATCCGGATGAATCATCAATTCTATCCCGAATTGAATTTACCGACGCAAACGGGAACTATTTTTCATTCCGGTTTTCTAATGTAAAACTGGATGAAAATATCAGCGATAAGGAGTTCAATTACCTTGTTCCAAAAGGAATCCGTGCCGTTGACCTCAGGTAAGAAAAATAAAGGAACAAAGATAGCGGGAATTATTTTTACTCTTCTGCTGGCTTTTCTGCTCCTTTATTACGCATTCAAGGATGTTAATCTCGGCGAAGCGGTAAAAAATATCGGGAATTTATCCTGGGGATGGTTCTCCCTTTTTATCCTTTTTTTCTTCCTTTCGCACTACCTTAGGGCAGTCCGCTGGCAGGTAATGATTAAATCGGTAAAGCAGAAGACTTCAATAGCCAACCTGTTCGGAGCTGTTATGATAGGTTACGGCGTTAATATAGCGGTTCCCCGCCTGGGGGAGATTTACAGAGGACTATTTCTGGGTAAATGGGAGGGGATTTCCAGAACCTCAATGCTCGGCTCGGTTATTCTGGAAAGATTCATAGATATTTTTGCGTTTACCATCGGTGCCTTAATATGTGTTTACATTTATTCGGGGAATCTTCTGGATGAGATTTCTTGGCTTAACGATGCCCTGATTGTAGGATTTATTTTCATACTCCTCTTTGTAATCTTCCTCTTTTCAATAATTCTTTTCAGGGAGAGAATATCTAAGATTACGGTTGCCGCAGTTACAAAAATCTCCCCGGCAATGGCGCGTAAAGCAGATTCTTTTTTCCAGACACTCATAATCGGTTTTTCGAGCATAAAAGATTTGAAGGGATACCTGCTTACAGTTTTGTACACCGTGCTTATACTGGTCTGTTATACTTTGTCAACATACGCCGGTTTTTATTCACTCGGAATGGAAAGCACAGGGGCTGTAACTTTCGGTATGGCCTGGATTTTTATGATTATAACAGCCTTCGGCGTAATAATTCCAACTCCCGGGGGCTTCGGCTCATATCACGCAATTGCAATTCTTATGCTTGTGAACATGTACGGTTATTCAAAGGAATTAAGCGCTGCATACGCTATTCTTACTCACACAACTCAGATAATCCTTTTCATACTATCCACCTTTTTAAGCATTGGCATTGTAAATGCGATTAACGCACGCAAAGGATTGGGGAGGGAAGATTTTATTACCGTATTCAAAAGCGAAAGGGAGGATAATTGAAGAAGTTATTATTCCTGCTCCTTTTTGCATCTTCGGCAGTATGGGGGCAATTCAGTATAAGCGGCAGTATGGGAATAAACTACTTTGCTTCTCCTTCAATTAAGGACTATCTTAATATGCATTTCCCTTCGAACAATGGTCTGCTTTCTTCTTTTTCGGCATCTGTTGGCTTTTACGGAGAAGCCGGCTATAGAATAAGCAGTAATTTTGAAGCCGGGGCCGAATATGTCTATCAGATCTACTCATATAATTCCCCTTCAATTTCGGGGGGGCAGTATAATTTTGCTCTCGATATACAGAAAATCTCAATCATAGGCTATTATGTAATTCCCGGTGAAGGATATGAACTCAAATTCGGAGCGGGGGCGGGAATAAGGATGGCATCGGTGGATGAGGAAATTTATTCCAGACTTAATTATAAATCGACCGGATTCGGTCTCTTTACGCGTGCAGCCGGACTTACTCCCCTTGGTAAAAATTTATTTGCCAATCTGGGGGTTGAAGCAGGTTACGACATAAACGGCGAGCCCGACCGCGGCGGGAGTAAAATTGTAAATGCTACTTTAAATAAAAACGTTAATCTTAATAATTTTTACCTGTGTCTTAAACTGGGTATAACATATTATTTTCAGGAGTGAAATGAGTATCTTAGAAGCAATCCTGCTTGGAATTTTACAGGGGCTTACGGAGTTTCTTCCGATAAGCAGTACAGGGCATCTTACCCTGGCGGGAAAATTAATGAATTTAATAAATCCTGACGAACCTTATAAGTGGACTTCCTTTATTGCGGTTATTCAGCTCGGTACAATGATGGCAGTGATACTCTATTTCTGGAAAGATATAATTGATATTATTAAAGATTTCTTCAAGGAAAATCTTTTAGGGAGAAAAAAGTTTAAGGAACAGACATTAAATTCAAGGCTTGGCTGGTTCGTTATTATAGGCACTCTCCCTGTTGTAGTAATAGGGCTCGGCTTCAAGGATTTTATTGAAGGAGCTTTTACAAAGAACCTTTATGTTATCTCTATGAGCCTGATAGTTCTTGCAATAATTCTCGGATTTGCCGATAAGACAGGTTCGTACAAAAAAGATATAACAAAAATAAGCTGGCTTGATGCCCTGATTATAGGTGTTGCGCAGGCTTTGGCCCTGATACCCGGTTCCTCCCGTTCGGGAACTACAATTACCGCCGGATTATTCTTAGGGCTAGACAGGGAAACTGCCGCCCGTTTCTCATTCCTGATGAGCATACCCGCCGTGTTGGCAAGCGGACTACTGGAACTGAAAGAATCGATGGATTACATCAATTTTTCCGATTCCATAAATCTATTTGCGGCAACTCTGGCCGCTGCAGTAATAGGCTATCTTTCTATTGAGTTCCTTCTCCGGTTTTTAAAGAAGAACTCCACTTTTTTATTTGTTTATTATAGAATAATTTTAGGATTACTGATATTGTCATTAATTTTAAGTAATACAATAAAACCATAGGAGTAATTATGTCAAACAAACTGTTTAAACTGTTTATTTTGTTTATTATGGTATCTTTTGCAACTTTGGCAGTAGCCCAGGAAAAGAAAGATGCCAAGGCCGAAAAGAAACCGGCAAAGGGGAATAATCTTGAATCCCTTTTAAATCTGGCTGATAATGAAATTCTGGTTGCCAAAATGGAAACAAGCATGGGAACAATTGAAATTCAGCTTTTCCCGAAAGAAGCTCCAAAGACAGTAAAAAACTTTGTCGGGTTAGCCCTTCAGAAATTCTATAATAAATTAACATTCCACAGAATCATTGATAATTTCATGATTCAGGGGGGAGACCCTCAGGGGGATGGAACAGGCGGAAAGAGCTTTTATGGAAAACCGTTCTCGGATGAGTTCAACAAAAAATTAAGACATGACGATGCCGGTATTCTTTCAATGGCTAACGCTGGCCCGAATACAAACCAGAGCCAGTTCTTTATTACTTTAAAAGCTACTCCTCATCTCGACGACAAACATTCCGTATTCGGAAAAGTAATTAACGGTATGGACGTTGTTAAAGCAATCGGAAAGGTTCCTGTTAATCCTGCTAATATGCACAGGCCATTAAAGCCGGTTACAATTAAATCAGTTACAGTTGAAAAAAGAGAAAAGAAATAAGCATATATAGAGTGCCCGGTAAATAATATTTACCGGGCTCCTTTTTACCAAAATCCTCAAGACAGACTTTATGGCAAAGAAAAAAGAAATTCCATCAATTTATGATATAGCAAAGTTTATTAAGCCGGAGCAGATGCTTCCAGTTTATTTCTTCTGCGGAGAAGATGGATTTACAATTGATAACGCCGTTAAGGCTGTTGAAAAAGCATGCCAGCCCCTAATAAAGAACGATTTTGACAGGGAAACAGTTAACCTCGATAAGAGCACGGCATTCAGCAGCGTTGTAGACCTCGCGCTGGGTTTCCCTTTCGGCGACGGAAAGAAACTAATAATTGCTAAGAACTTCAATTCCGTAAAGGATAAGGGGGTTCTTACCGATTATCTGCGCCAGCCGGCTCAGTTTACTATTCTGGTTGTTACATTCCCCGACAAGGTAGCAGATCTGGAGAAGGAACCATTTAAGACCTTATATGATAGCGGATATATTTTTGAGGCAAGGATTCTTGGAGCAGAAGAACTTGCCGGATGGCTGGTTAAACACGCAAAAAGATGTCAGCTTAAACTTACCCCTGAAAATGCGAGAACTCTTGTAGAGATTGTTGGTGAAGATAAAGGTCTGCTTGAAATGCATATGCAGAAGTTTGCCGATTTCCTTGGAGAAGGGGGAGAGATTACGTATGAAATTGTTAAAAAACTCTCCTCTTCAACTAAAGAATATTCTATATTTGATTTTCAGGATGCCATTGGCGCGGGCCATAAGGGAAAGGCAGTAGAAATAGGGTATAATCTTCTTGACTGCGGTAAAGAAATAATCTTTATTATTTCCATGCTTACCAAATATATTAAAACCATATCGCAGGCAATGGAGCTGATGAAGGACCAGACAAATGATTTTCAGGCGGCTAAAATGCTTAAAACGAGTTATCCTTATTATCTGGGATGCAAAAAAGCCCGTTTTTTGATGAATTTTGAGGCTCTTCAGAGGGCTGCAGCTGCTTTATTAAAGGCGGACCTTTCGGTTAAGACCTCTGCGGCCGACCCGAAGACTGTTCTGCTGGTTTTGATTACCGAGATGCTCGGGGAAAGAAATTATTGATATTCAGGGATCGAATAATTAAAATTGTTTACAATTTTTGAAACTTTTTAGAAAATTCAGAGTATAAAATTCATTGGAAAAACAACTTACTGAACTGTCAGATGAAGATTTAATCAAGGAGTTTCAGGAAAGCAATACACTTGAGGCTTATGAAATTCTGGTCCGCCGGTATAAAGATCCTTTAATGAACTTTGTTTACCGGTTTACAGGGGACAGGGATGTGAGCAGCGATATTGTTCAGGATACGATGATAAAGTTTTATATGAACAAAGATTCGTATCGTTCTTTCGCAAAATTTTCGACCTGGATTTATACCATCGCAGGCAATCTGGCCAAGAATGAATTAAAAAGAAGAAAAAGAAGAAAAATCTTTTCCCTCGAAAATGACGACGATGAGCGCTCAATTCAAATTGCCGATAAAAACATCATAGAGCCCGACAAAGCCGCAGACAGCCAGATTAAAAATGAAATAATCCAGAAAGCCTTGTTAAAGGTTAAAGATGTTTACCGTGATGTGGTTGTTCTGCGCGATATTCAGGAGCTTTCATATGAGGAAATTGCCGAGATTACAGGGCTTTCACTCGGTACGGTAAAATCGAGAATAAATAGAGGCAGATTGCAATTACAAAAACTCCTTAAACACATTTACAAAGAGTAGGCGCCTATGGGAATTAAAAATTACAATGATAATGAGGAAAAATTCCTTGAAACCCTTAGAGCATTAAAAGAGTTGCCTAAAGTTAATGCTCCCGATAATTTTGAATTCAATCTTATGATTAAAATCAACAACGGGGAATTTTCTCCTGAAGTTGAAGAGAAGAGGCAGACAAAACTTCTCTGGATTTTTGCCCCTGCCGCTCTCGTTGTAACCTCCGTTATCCTTTTTGTTACCCTTTCTAAACCCGGCTTCGAAGAACAGCTTAATCCTCTTACAACACAGGGTTCAATTTATGCCGGTAAAATGGGGGACATACCTGAAAAGGGGGCACCTGCTCCTAAGACCACACCCCGCAGGGAAACAGCAGGGAGACAGGAAAACCGGACTGCAGCTCCTGTTCAGCAGCAGGCTTATATAGCAGAATCGCTTCCAAGTATAAATGACTATTCCAGAAGCCCTCTTTCGAGGGAAGGTTCCTTCAGGCTCGATAACCTTTCAAAAGGGCTCAATTCCGGGGGTACCGGAACCACTTTTACGGCAAAAAACAACCAGGGTTTTGGCTCTATTCCGGACGATCTGCTCCTGAAAACCAAGCCGCAGGATAAAAAAGCGGTTCAGGACAGCCTTAGAAAACTGGCCGATTCCCTTAAATTGAAAAAGAATTCTAAATGACGGATTGTTTTTTTTGGGAGTTTTCTTTAAATTACTGTACTAAATTATAAAGGGATACGTTTGATGAAAAAAGGAATTCATCCTAATTATAAGAAATGTGAAGTTTCCTGCGTATGCGGCAATTCGTTCGTTACCAGATCCACAGTAAGTCAAATTAAATTAGAAATCTGCGCTAATTGCCATCCGTTCTTCACCGGTAAACAGAAAATGATCGATTCTACCGGTAGAGTTGAAAGATTTAACAAGAAATACGCAAAGAAGACCGCATAAAGTTTATAAAAGGCAGTTTTACTGCCTTTTATATTTTACCCCCCTCTTTATTCAAAAAAAAATGTTTGAAAAAGTAACCATTTTAATCTTTTTCTATTATCTTTTTTATTGAAAAATCCGGAATTATTATGGAAGAACAGAACTATAATCTTAATCTCTTTGATGGTGTTAGAGGTATTGCCGTAAAAATTCTTAACAGAGTTGACCGGACTGATGCTTATCTTGATAAACTTCTTGAAATCGAAATAAAAAACTCGGAATTATCCGGGCCCGATAAATCTCTTTTATTTGAAATTGTTCACGGTGTTATGCGCTGGCTGGGAAGAATTGACTGGATTCTGAACGGCTTTTATAAAGGGCAGTTCTCTAAATGTATTCCTAATGTTAAAAATGCTCTCCGCGTGGCTTTATATCAGATACTATTTCTTGATAAAGTGCCCGACTACGCCGCAGTGAACGAAGCAGTTGAGTTTGTTAAAAAACTGCAGGGGCAAAAGCCGGCTGATCTTACCAATGCCGTGCTAAGGAACATTATTAGAAGCAAGAATGCAATAAATTACCCGAAACCGGAAGAGGATATAGTTAATTATTTAAGCGCTTATTATTCGCATCCCGGCTGGCTTGTAAAAAGATGGGTTGCCCGTTTCGGAAGGGAATTTACAGAGCAGCTTCTTATTGCCGATAATAATAAACCATATCTGGCTCTGCGCGTTAATAATATTAAATCAAATATAGACGAGCTGAAAGGGCTTTTAGATAAGGTAGAGCTTAAATATTCGCAGGGAAAATATGTAAATGAGTTTGTAAGGCTTCATACTCTTACAAACATTACCGATTGGGAATACTTTACCAAAGGATATTTTTCGGTACAGGATGAAAGCACAGGCATACCTTGCAAGCTTCTTGAAGTTAAGCCGGGGATGAGAGTGCTGGACTTGTGTGCCGCACCCGGAGGAAAAACTGCTTTCCTCGCCGATATGATGAATAATGAAGGGGAGATTATTGCGCTCGACAGATATGAAAGCAGGCTTAAGATTTTGAGCAAGAATCTGGAAAGGCTTGGCGTTACAAATGTTAAGACAATTGTAGTTGAAGCCGAGGCATTTCAGGATGAAGAATTGTTCGACAGAGTACTTATAGATGCCCCCTGTTCAGGGCTTGGCACATTGACTAAAAAGCCCGATATTAAATGGAAAAGGGACTTGGGGGATATAAGAAAAATTGTTAATATTCAATATGAATTAATTAAGAAAGGTGCAAGTTTGGTTAAGCCGGGAGGTATTCTGGTTTACAGTACCTGCACTATTGAACCGGAAGAAAATTTTGAAATCGTCAGGAAATTCATTGATGAGCAGCCAGGGTTCCAGCTTTTAAATGCCAGGGATTTTATAGCTGAAGAACTGGTAGGGGAGAACGGGTGTGTTCAAACCTATCCGAATGTTCATCAAATAGACGGTTCATTTGCCGCAAAATTACAGAGGATGTATTAAAACTGTATGCATAGCGAATTATTAAAGAAATTTGCAGCTGATCTTAAGGCCGCCAGAGAGGAAAAGCAGATTTCCCTCAGCCATATTGCGGCCAAAACCAGAATTGATCTCAAATATTTAACCGCAATTGATAATGCCAATTTTGACGTGCTCCCCGATTTATACGTAAGGGCTTTTATTAAAGAATATGCTTTGAATATTGACCTTAATCCTGAAGAGACCGTTAAAAAATATGACTTGGCCCGCGCGGGCAAGGTTGATGCCCCTGCATATACCGAAACTGAAGTTGAAGGGCTCAATATCGTTTCGCGTAAAGCTACAAGGACAATTAAAAAGCATTATGAATCGGAGGAAGTAGAAGCTTATGCTCCTAAAGAGGATAACAGGAAATCGCTCGACCCGAGAATTCTATATGCGGGAATAGGTGCGGCAGTAATAATTCTTATTGCCGGGCTTTATTTTATTTTCTTTACTTCAACCACAATTGAAAAAGATTCTTTTTCTCCGGTACAGGAGAATCCGCAAAACCAATCCTCTGATAATAAGATGTACGAAGAACCCGCTTCTCAGCAGTCTGCATTCGCGGCAGGGGACAGCCTTCAGCTGCAGATTATTGCTAATGACCTGGTATGGTTCGAAGTATCAAGCGATGATGCGCCGGCAAAACAGTTCCTGTTCAAAAACACACAGTCCACCCTTGTTAAAGCAAAGAATAAATTCGTTCTTAATATCGGGAATGCCGGGGGAGTAAAACTTATTCTCGATGGTAAGGCTCTCGATCCGATAGGCAGGCCCGGGGATGTTAAGAATGTTCAGATTGATAAAGAAGGTGTTAAATTATTAACCTTAGAACGCCCGAAGAATGAACGAGCGCCTGAAAAAGGAAATTGAAATACTCCGCAATGAAATCAGGGAACATGACTACAGGTACTATGTTCTTTCTGATCCTTCCATAAGCGATTATGATTATGATCAGCTCTATAAAAAACTGGAAAAACTTGAAAAGGATTATCCGGAGTTAATAACTCCCGACTCGCCGACTCAGCGCATAGCGGCTGATGCGGTTAAGGAATTCATTTCATACCGTCACAAATACCCAATGCTTTCACTATCCAACACTTATTCCGAAGAGGAAGTATTGGATTTTGACAGGCGTGTTAAAGAGCTCCTCGGCGAAGAGCCGGTTGAATATGTGGCTGAATTGAAAATTGACGGGCTCTCAATGAGTCTCGTCTATAAAAACGGCATCCTGGCAGCAGGAGTTACGAGAGGGGACGGAACAGAAGGAGAAGACGTAACTTCTAATGTAAAAACAATTAAATCTGTACCTCTCCGTTTAAATGAGAATCTTCTAAAAGAAAAAGGGCTTTCCGATTTTGAAGTGAGGGGAGAAATTTACCTTAGCCTGGCTTCATTCAGGAAAATAAATATTGAAAGAGAGAATGCAGGGGAAAAGCTCTTTGCCAATCCGCGCAATTCCGCCAGCGGTACATTGAAACTGCTTGACCCTAAGACTGTTGCCCGCAGAGGCCTCGATATCTTTACCTATTATTTTTATTCGGACGGATTTGAGGCGGCGAACCATTCGGATAACCTGAAATTATTAAAGGAACTCGGATTCAGGGTTAATCCGAATTATAAATTATGCTCCACAATTAAAGAGGTTCTGGATTTTTGCCGCGGATGGGAAGAGAAGCGTGATGAACTGCCGTATGAAATTGACGGGGTAGTTGTTAAAGTAAATTCTCTTGAGCAGCAGAAGAGGCTCGGCAATATTGCCAAATCCCCCCGCTGGGCAATGGCGTACAAATTCAAGGCTAAGCAGGCTGTAACCGTTTTGAACAGCATTACGTGGCAGGTGGGACGTACGGGAGTTGTTACTCCGGTAGCAGAGTTGGAACCTGTTTTTCTTGCCGGATCTACAATTAGCAGGGCTACTCTCCATAATTATGATGAAATATTAAGAAAGGATATTCGGGAAAAGGATAAGGTTAAAATTGAAAAAGGAGGGGATGTAATTCCCAAGGTAGTTGAGGTAATAACCGGCGAGAGGCAAGCAGACTCTAAGGCTACCGAACCCCCTTCAAAATGTCCGGTTTGTGGCAGCCCTCTTTTCAAGCCGGAGGAGGAAGTATCCTATTACTGCATCAACAATGAATGTCCGGCTCAGGTAAAGGGGAGGATAATCCATTTTGCGCACCGGGGGGCAATGGATATAACAGGGCTTGGTGAGGCGCTCGTTGACCTTTTTGTAGATAGTAATTTCCTCCATTCATACGCCGATATTTATAACCTTAAGGAGAGGCGCGATGAGCTAATAAAAATTGACCGTCTCGGTGAAAAGAGCATTGATAACCTTCTGGCTTCGATTGAGAAGAGCAAGGAGAAGCCCTTTGATAAAGTATTATTTGCACTTGGCATTAAGTATGTAGGCGCAGGAGTGGCGCAGAAAATCACAGACAGGTTTAATACTATTGATTCTCTTATAAAAGCCGGAAGGGAAGAGATTGAGTCTGTCCGCGAAATAGGCCCGAGCATAAGCGAGAGCCTTGTGAATTTTTTCAGGAACGAAAAGAATATAGAATTGTTAAATTTTCTTAAAAAAGCGGGTTTAAATCTGGAAAAAGAGGTAACTTCCAATCAGGAGAAGAAATTTTCCGGAAAGACCTTTGTTTTAACCGGAACTTTAACCGGTTTGACCCGTCAAGAAGCAGAAGAGAAGATTGTTTTGATGGGAGGTAAAGCCTCATCAAGCGTTTCTAAGAAGACTGATTATGTAATTGCGGGGGAAGCTGCAGGGAGTAAACTTGAAAAAGCCCTTCAGTTAGGGGTTAAAGTATTAAATGAAAATGAATTTATAGAATTGTTGAATTCGTGATTATGTTTGAAAAACTTAAATACAAATTAGCCGTAAGAATTATTAAGAATAAGTATATAAAGACTGCCGGCAAGCCGCAGGCATTTAATAATTTTACCAAGAATTCACTCAGCTATCTCGTCATAATTCCCGATAATGATGAAGATTTTAAGAACTCACAGACAGTATTAAAATACCTTCTTGAGCAGAAAAAGAGCGTTACACTCTTCATCTCGGAACACCGCTATTCTGTTATTCCGGAGAGGGAGAAATACCGGGTTCTTTCATTCAGCCTTCAGCAGGTTACAAAACTCCGCCTGCCGGACCAGATTCTGCGCGATAAACTGATGAAAAAGGATTTTGACGTTATTTTAAATTTAAACAGACAAGATGACGTATTTTATGACGCGGCAGCTTTTATGGTGAATTCCAGTTTCAGAGTAGGCTTTAAAAACGGGGAAATTTCAGAGTTCCTGAGCCTCCAAATTCCACAAAATGAAAAAAATTCTAAAATATCTTATGAAAATTTATTAAATTCACTTAAGATGTTTTAATGTTCTCCATTAAGAAAGAATCAGGTAAATATGAGCGATAACACATTCAATTACGAACTTAAGAAAAACGGCGATGTTGTAATTTTTAAATTAAATGAACGCCGTTTCGATTCATCCATTGCCGGTTTTGTTAAAGGCGAGTTTACTATTCTTTTGCATACCGAAGACGTTAAAAAATTCATCATTGACCTCTCTGAAGTTGATTACTGCGACTCATCGGGACTAAGCGCAATTCTTCTTGCTTTCAGAATTCTTCAGTCAAATGAGGGGAAAATCAGACTGGCTACACCTACAAAGAACGTTAAGACATTAATTGAGATTTCGCAGTTAGACAGGGTATTACCAATCTGCAACACGGTTGTTGAAGCCGTTCAGGAATTACAAGCCAGCTAAGCACTGTGCGACCGGAGAATTATAGGCTTATTGATTTTGCAGTAATCCTCATTTATCTCGGCATAGTGCTCCTTTTCAGCTATTATCATAAAAAAAAGGAACAGTCGTTAAATGACTATTTCCTCGGGGCCGAAAATGTCCCCTGGTGGGCTGTTGCTTTTTCTATTATTGCGGCTGAAACCAGCACCCTCACATTTATTTCAATTCCGGGGGTAGCTTATGTTGCCAATCTCAATTTTCTTCAGGTAACTTTCGGATATGCAATCGGAAGGATTATTGTAGCCCGTTATTTTCTTCCGGCATATTTCAGCGGCGAGCTTACAACCGCATATTCATTTCTTGAGAATAGATTCGGAATCAGGACCAGGACAATTGCATCGATTATATTTCTCTTTACCAGGACGGCGGCAGACGGAGTAAGACTTTTTGCTACTGCAATTCCAATTAAACTTCTTCTGGGAATTGAATACCCTTACGCTATTTTAATAATTGCCCTTTTTTCACTGGCCTACAGCAGAATTGGGGGGGTGAAAGGAGTTATTTGGGTTGATGTTATTCAGATGGGGGTATATCTTCTCGGTGCTGTGATTTCGATTATTGTGATTCTATCCTCGGCAAATTTTTCTCCCGATTTTTCTTCCATATTTTCCAAACTGGAAGTATTCAATTTCAATTTAGGCGGTTCTGTACAGGAATTTTTTAGAAAGCCCTATACTGTATTCAGCAGTTTAATAGGAGGTATATTTCTGTCAATGTCTACCCACGGGGCAGACCAGATGATAGTACAGAAACTTCTTGCGACAAAAAATCTTAAAACAGCACAAAAAGCCCTTAGAGCAAGCGGTTTTATGATTATTATTCAGTTCCTTTTATTTTTAATACTGGGGATTGCCCTCTACCTGTTTTACGGCAAGCTGGACATTAAATCAGACGAAATATTTCCCAAATTTATTATTGAAGTACTGCCGGCGGGGCTTTCCGGTTTTGTTATTGCCGGCCTGCTCGCGGCCGCCCTTTCAACAATTGCCGCTTCAATCTCTTCAATGTCTTCTTCCGCCTTATTTGATCTTTTTGCCAAAAAGATTGACCGTTCATCGAAAAACAGCAGAGTTATAATAGGATTAAGCATTCTTTGGACATTCGTTTTAGTAATTTCCTCCTTCTTTTTTATGAATACCTCCCGCGCAGTGGTTGAGATAGCTCTTGGCATTTCATCTTTTACATTCGGGGGGCTGCTCGGGGTATTTTTATTGGGGCTCCTGTTTAAGGGTATAAGGGAAAAATCCGCAATTTTTGCCCTTTTTTCCTCAACATTCTGCATGATTTTCGTTATTATTTTTAATCTCACCGCCTGGACCTGGTTTATACTAATCGGGGTTACAATTTCGCTGATTTCGGGGTTGATTTTCGACCGGATTCCGGGGCCTTCCAAATAGAGTTAAACTGTTTTATTATATATATTTAATCATTAAATTATTATTGGTAGAATAAGAGAAAATTAATCCGGACAATCTATGGCAACAAGCAGATTAAGGGAAAAGCTTCAGCATAGCCTCAGAATTAAGCTGATAATTGTATTTGCTGCAGTTCTGCTGG
>JAEXUB010000202.1 GCA_023453125.1 Bacteroidota bacterium | reverse complement strand
CGAAAGGAAGGAATTCACTCCTCTCCCCTTCAATTTCCTGAACCAGCTTTAACTGTTCCCCCTCTTTTATCAGCCCGCAGTTTCGTGCCGGGATATGAAAAAACCCCGTAATCTTTCCTTTTGCATCACGTGCGATTTCAAAAAATGAATTTCCGAATATTTCACGGTCAAGACAGAAATTATAGATTGTTGTTAGAAAAGAATTGCCCGTGTAGTCTGAATGTCCCGCTATCCATTCCATTATCCTATCATAGTCTCCTCCTTTGCCTTTAATTCCGTCCGATGAGACTACGCTTACACCGTTCATACAGGTTAGCGCGGCTTTAAGCTGAATAGCTCTGGAATGATATGAATTCAATTCATACAACTCGGCAAGTCTTTCAAACGGATAGGGTGGGGTAATCGGTATTAATTCGGAATCATTCTTCTTTTTACTTTTCCGCAGAGTGCTTATCTGTCCTTCAACCAGTTCAAGATATGGATTTATTTTTCTCCCTGCCTTTACTACAACACTGTTAATCACATTTTCCATTTTTTCTTTCCTTATAATATTTCCACAGATACAACCGGCTTTTTTCTTCTCTCAATCCTAACCCAGTTCCAATAAACGGCTGCATCCCCTTTATCGGGAGATCGCCCAAGTCTTTTCTTAATCTCCTCTTTAGCCTCAACACAGATTTTACCGTTGCGCACAATCCACTTCGGCGCAATCAAATCGGCAGTCAGTTCAGAATCATTAGGAAGCGCAATAATTCCTTTACGCAGGTCCTCCCTCATCTGCCACCAGATTTGAGAACGGAGATTATTAAATTCCTCTTCTCCTTCTCCCGATACCGGCGCCTCCGAGCCCTTTATGTTAACCGCGGCAATTCCAATTTCTTTTAAGGCATTTACCGTGCCTGCCCCCACCCCAATGCCGTCAATTCCTACAAATTCGCCCCTTACTCCTTTTTCAAACATAAGAGCGCGCACTTCATTTTTCCCGAGCAGATTTGAATCGGGGCATTGAAAATCCGAAACTGAAATAAGTACTTCTCCCCTTCCGTATGCAATAGCCGCCTTATCCCCCGTTTCGCTGTTTGCCGCATCAACCCCCATTGCCCCCGTCCCGGTAATCTTTTCCTCCTTAATTCCATCACTCCTCCTGATTGCGGCTTTAACCCAGTCTATATGTATTAGTGCGTGTGCCGATTGTCCCGGTGATATCCCCCTTGTTCTTGACAAAGCCAGGGGATGGCTTTTACCGAGCCTTTCCTCAATTCTTCTAATCCCTTCAAGGCTGGCCGCGCCGGGAACAAAAAGGGGATTTCCCAATACCACATTCGGATGGTCGTAAGCGCTTATGCGTATATGCTCAACGCGGGGGATAAGGCAGAAACTGTGCAGGTTATCGGTACAATTATCGGGATTGCCGAATGCTATTATTATATTATGCGGTGCTGTGCATGTATTCTGGAGTGCATTCATTAAAGGCAGTGGTATCCCGGGAGTTTCTTCCATTATTATCAGCATATTCTCAGCGTGAAATCCCTGGGCACGTGTAGAAGATTCTTCATCGGCCTTAATTCCTGCTACAAAACCGACTGCCATCCTATCATCCCCCGGAGAACTTATTCTCAGCTTCAAATGAGTAAGTTCTCCCTGCCCGAAGCGTGGAAAAAGCCTTGCTATCTCTTTCCAGATATGCAGCGAAAGCTGTTCCTGCTTTGGTGCTGTAGTAATTACGAGTGCATTTTCAAAGCATTCCAAGAACCAGAATACAATTAAAGCCCCGAGAAAGGTTTTGCCCGTTCCCGTTGCCGATTCAATTCCGGCCCAGTTCCCCTCTGCCGCTGCTTTTAATATCTGCATCATCGGATTAATACTTCCGTCCCATTGATGCCTCCGGTATCCGCTGTTAAGTTCCCAGTCAATTGTAGCCGGTTCAATTCCGAATCTTCTTTCGAAATATTCCAGCGGATGAGTTTTGAAAAAAATTGCGCTGCCTGAGCTTTCATTTTTTTTATTTGTCCGCCGCCTTCTTTTTTCCATTTCTATTTCAACCAGATGAAGCATTTACACCAATCTCCTCAAGAAAAGAGGCAAGGTTTTTTTTCTTTTTTAAAAGTTTCTCCAGCTCCGCAAGCTGTTCATCCGAAAGCTTTTTAAGAACGGCCTGGCTTATTCCGGAAGCAAGCTCATTCTGTTTATACCCATTTAAAACATAACCGCGGGAGCGGCCGAGCGTCTTTAATACAAATATTATGGAGGTTACATTCCCTTCCTTGATGTTTTTCAGAAGCGACTCTTCAGCCTGATCAATAATGGTTTCTCTTGCCCTCGCAATTACCTCCTTCAGAATGGGGTGTTCTTCAATCATTTTATAAATCCGACTCCTTTCGCATTTAAGTTTCCTGGCTGCCCCGGTAATATTTCCGCTGCTTCTGCTTACTGCATCAATAACCATATCCATAGTTATTGAATTATCTTTTGGATTTCTCTTTTTCATCACCGGTCTCTTTTTTGGGATATAGTATGGAATCGAGCCCGTTTTCCGATATGCAGTATTTTGCCGAAAGCGATTCTTTAACATATTTCAGCTTTGTCCCCTCGTTTTTCATCTTTGCATATTCCATTCTGATTTTTTCATTCCTGAAAATGTTTTCCGGAACAACTCCGTGCCTTACTAAAACTTCCAGTAAATCGAGATGAAGTGTTTCTTTCATAATCTCACCCGCCATTATAATTTATACCCGCTCAATTTGCATCCTGATTATTTTCAGGTTGCTATTAAGTTTTTTTCTTTGCAAGGCCGTGCCTGGTAGTAATAATTTCCGCAATTCTTTCGAGACTCTCTCCTTCTTCCCTGCTTTTGGGAGATATTATGAGTCCTTTGAACATTTCCTCCCCTCCGGTATATTCATACTGTGCAAATACAATGCATCCCGCTTCCTTAAGCCGGGCCAGCGCTTTTGCTGCGTATAATTCATCTCTACTGTTCATATAGCCTCCTAAATAATCGGCATCATTTATTCCCGGATTCAACCCCAATCAGATTAGAATTCTTCAATTGTTAATATTATGCAGGGAGTCTTGGAATAATACTTTCTTAAATCATCTATATACGATATCTGAGTTTCTGACCCGATAATTGTTCCGCACATTGCTTTAACGAGAGAGTTAAGGCACTCCTTTAATGCCGGCCTGAGATTTTTTTCAATAATTTCACCGGCTTCAATTCTTTCTTTCTCCCCGGAAGTAAATGAATACGGGGGAGGGAAAGAAAAATGAAGTTTTGAAATCTTTACATTTCCCCTGAAGGGAGAAAAATTATAGGGGAGCCGGTTGACCAAAGCCGCTTTAAGAGCCCTCTCATTCTCGGCAATAACTGCCGGTTGATATTCCTTCCTCCCCCTTGTATAATGGATTGGCTGGCTTATCCGGGGATTTCCCTCGATTCTCATTTCTATTTTCATAAAATCTTCATCTTTTTGGATGCAGTTGATGTTATATCTGGATTTCTCTTACAATCTCTAACATATATAACATTAATAATTGAATTAATCAAGAATATTTTAGAGATTTTTTTAAAAATAGTTTGTTTTCTCTAATATTAATCTTATATTGCCTGTGCGATGAACGGATACTTAAAATTCATAGAAGAACTGCTAAAAGATTTCAGGCTGAGCACCTACACGCTTGAGACAAAGTACAATCTGCGCGGATTTTCGGCAAAATACAGCGGCCTCCGCTCCGGAAGAACCAAATCCCTTAACCAGGCGACCCTTGCTTCCCTCGAAAAGGCTCTAAACATTAAAATAGACGATACCGATCCGGAACAGATCTCCTATCTGCGGCTCCCCTCAACTACCGATAATAACGGAGCTGAATTCGACGGCTCTTCCCCTGTGTATCCTTATCCATTGCTAGGGACTGTATATGCCGGCGAGCCGAAAAACCTCTATCATTCCACTTACGATAAGATTGCCAAGTTCACCTATTCCAAAAAAGGGCATCACTGCTTTGCCCTTGAAGTCGACGGAAAATCGATGGAATCTACTCTTAAGGATGGGAGTACTGTTCTTGTGGATATGGATGCCCCGCTGGAAAAGGAGTGCATTGTTGCCGTTAAACTGAAGAACGGCGCACAGTATATTAAAAGATATGAAGATGTTAATTATTCTTTCATACGTCTTAAAAGCGACAACGGGGATTTCGGCGAACGCTTTATTGATAAAAATGATATTGAGGCAATGTACAGGGTTGTTGAGGCCATAGTAAAGCTGATTTAAGATGTAATATAAAATGCCTTACTCAAAAAAGGGGCGGTTTAAAGTAACACGCAAAATGTGCGCTAAAGTTTTTCCCGCTATCAAACCGGGAGACTATATAGAAATATCTTTTACCGAAAAACCGGTTAAGGGCAGGTTTGTACTTGTAAGCGAATTTGAAAACCAATGGATAGATAAATACCGCTTTGGGATGAAAAGGAAGAATATTTATCCGGTCACTAAAATAATAATGATGAATTAAATATTTGTCCCTTTATTTATTCCTTCCAGATAAAATCGAATAAAAGATAAGAAGCAGTCCCCATTATTACATCATAACTTACAAGCACGGCTATTTCAACGAATGATTCCGAAACGCTGTTGCCGTCCATAGAATACTTTGTAAGCTCAAGAAGGATTAGAATTAATGGGAGGAGAATAGGAAATGAAAGCACGGGATAGAGGGTGCCTTTTGTATTTGCCTTTGAAATAATTGCGGAAATAATAGTGGAAGAGACTCCTATTCCGATGTTCCCGAAAATAAATGCAATTACAAAGAGGAGAAAATTCTTAATGATGAAGGCCTCAAAAAGCATTGAAAAAAGGAGTGAAATTACAATATTCATCAGGAAAACAAGAATCAGGTTGAATATGAGCTTTCCCGAAAAAACAGTGGTAGGACTCGCAATTAAATGAAGGGTCATCGTTGTGCCCCTTTCCTCTTCCGATACGAATGCGCGGGCAAGTCCCGACATTGCAGAGAAGAAAATTACCACCCAGAGCAAACCGCCCGTCAGGTATTCATTTATTCTCTCCTGTCCGATTGAAAATAATATTACGCTGATGGTAACAAGAATAAACATAGCGAGAGCATTAATCGCATAGCGGGTTCTGAGTTCCGACTCCCAATCCTTTTTAAATAGATAAAACGCCTTCATCATTTGCCACTTTTCATTTTAAAATTTTCAAGATAAATTACTTCGCCGCACCTGGATAAGTCCGCATCCTCATTGGATGCTACAATAATCACTTTCCCCGGAGTTTCATCTTTTATAATGCTATAAACAGCTTCCTTGCCTTTATTATCAAGATTGCTGGTAGGTTCATCAAGAATAAGGAGTTCCGGATTGTGAAGAAAGGCGAATACAAATTTCAGCCTCTGTTTCATCCCCGATGAATAGGTCTTTACATAGTCATTTCTTCTTCCGAATATATCAAACCGGTTCAATAGCTCTTCCCCCCTACTGCTGTTATATTCGGTGCCCCTGATTCTGGAGAAATGTTCAAGATTCTCTAGAGCGGTAAATTCATCATAAAGCATTAGGTAGGGGGAAACGAATCCGATATGGTCGTGCAGCTGTTCTATCTTTAAGGGAGAATTCCCTATTGTATGTATTATCTTCCCTGAAGTCGGCGTAATTATACCAGCAATAATCTTTGAGAGAGTCGATTTTCCGGAGCCGTTAGGCCCCGATATTCCGTATACTTTTCCTGCCTCAAACGAATAAGAAAGCTTATCGAATATAAGCCTCCTGCCGAATATTTTAGTAACCGAATCAAGTTTTAAAGAGTAATTACTCATTCTGTATAACCAGTTTTCCTTTAAGTATAGAGCCGCTTCTTTTTGTTACATAGAAATAGACTCCGTTTGGAAGCCTGCTACCTCCGTCATCCAGAGCGTTCCATCGGACGAAAATTTTATCCGTTTGAACCACTCTTAGGCTGCCGGAATAAACAAGCTTCATATTTAAGGTGTAAATATACAATAAAGATTCTTCCGATTCCCCTTTTGCCGCAGGAATTGCAACATTGGAATGACGGGAATAATTAAATGGCTGCGGAAACGGATCGTATACTTCTTCCGGAATAATTACTGTACTTTCATCCACAAGTGAATTATTAACCATATTCCTGGCTTTAAGAAGCTCCGCCATAGGAGATACAAGCTTTACAAAATAGCCGGGATAAATCTGTGTATACCCTTCCCCTCCAGAAGTCGAAATGTAATAGTTACATCCCGTTGCTCCGCTGCTTCCAAGATATCCGTTTCTATAATTGCTGTTTGAAATTATTGCATAGACTGAATCGGTGCCATTCCCGATGTTTTTCACAAAAAGAATCGGGGTTACCGATACTGGATCAGTGTCCATCATTATCATCTCCCCGGATGAGTTCATTGCTACTGTCATCGCCGGCTTAAGTTTGGGAAATTTGGCCGCATCCTTAAAATACTCCCCCGCCTTTGCCCGGGGACCGGTAAAGAAAGTCCAGACACTGAACCCCGAAAGTTCGTTTCTTAAAGTAGTATTATTCTCTTCCAGCGCAAGCGCCGTTGCGGCAAGCGCATTATCAGCGATAATATTTTCCCACGTTCTTTTAATTATCTGATAACCGAATTTTTCTTTCAGATATATATTGAAAATCGAAAGTTCATATCCGTCACGTCCGGCAAAGTATCTCCCCGGATTATCAAAAAACGAGGGGAGGTAATTTATATAGTCATAAATATAGCCGAACACAAATTTTTCCATAGAAGTCGAAGTAAGCTCATGGAAAAATTCGTCTTCGTACCTGTATGGCTGCTGGTTGTTCCCAGATTTATAGGCATAGTTCCCAAGCTGAATTGCATGATGGAATTCGTGGGCAACAGTAATTTTTGCCGCTTCAATTCCGCGGGTTAAATAACCGGGCCCTTCAAAATCATTATCAATAATCATATAGGATGTATACGAATGGTCTCCGGCAACTGCTTCAGGCTCCGTATATCCGTAATAGCCGGCCACATCCTGAATATAAATATCGTACCTCCCGTCCCCTCCGGCAGGAGAATCATCGGGAGGAGGGGGAAATGCCATAATGGAAATTTCCGCCGCATATGCCGAATCTGCCGCAGCGGCAAATTTTGAAATATCGTAAGCCGGCTGATTGGTTCCTTTATTGTTAAAATGTATTCTGAAATACCCCATCGGAGAAACAATGCTTGTATCTGTCTGGGGTCTCATGAGCATTCCAGCAATAGCTTCTCTCTGGACAGCAGAAAATTTATTTATATTTCCCCTTACCTTGGATACAAGTCCGAATGCGCATTTATATTTATTCATCTCCTTAATGGAAGAAATCTGAGGAGTTTTTTTAACGGGGGATTTTAATCCGGCATACTCATTAAAAAGGGAGTCCAGGTTCTGTCCGTACAGAGATACCGAAAAAATTAGGATTAATAAAATAGCTTCTGTTTTTTTCATTCAATCTCTTTAAAGTAAAGGCATTTTTCGCTGCCGCCGATATAAATAACTTTAAACTTTTTTCCGGCGGATTTATCAACAACATACTGCATAACATTTTCGGTTTTACCGGAGCCGCGTGCAGATATAATTCTGGATTTACTGTTAAGATCCGCTTTATAAAATATACTATTCCCGAAATCATAAATAAAGAGAATTCTTCTCCTGTCATCTCCGCTTCTGTAGACGTGGATGCTTTCATCGCCGAATCGGGGGAGGTTTTTCCCTGCGGTCTCGAAATTAATTCTCCTTATTGTCTTAGGGTCATATATTATGCCTTCGGCTTCTTTTCCGTTGTTAATAAGAGTAAAATTGAAAAGCTCGTTTTTTGAAGGCTGCAGTAGATTGCTGTAAAGGCCGAATCCGTCCTGCAGCTTTTCATCATATTTATAGAGAATTTTTTCAGTCCCCTGTCTGCCGAATGAACCCGCATATAACTCGCACCCGTAACCGCTTCTTTTCCAGGTAAAGTATGAAAGTGTATCGCTGTATGATACATCGGCATCTATGAATCCGGGGCTAATGCTACCTGACTTTATTTCAGAATACTTGTACCCGGTATTATGATAAACAGAATATTTCGGATTGGATTTATCCGATAAAACATATATTTCCGGATACTCGTATTCAGATGCGGGTTTCAGTTTTAAATCAATTATATCCCCTTTGACATAAAGAGTGGATTTATCAATTTTCTGGCGTTCAAAATTATATTTAACAATCTCTATAAGGTTCTTGCCTTTAGAGTGGAGATAAAAAATCTTTTCGTTTTTTCCGCTGTCATAAATATTAATCTTCTCAAAAGAGGCGCTTATTCGCACCGAGAAATAGCGGGCAATTGAATTGCCCGGTTCGCCGGTAAGGATTATCAGGGCTTTCTGGTAATTATCAACAATAACAAGGTCTTTATGAGGGGCATTCGGCTCTTCGAATGCGGCAATTGCCGAAACGCTTCCAAAGGCGGAGGCTTTTTCCAATTCCTTCTTAGAGTCGAATTTGGAAATAACATATAATTCGCCGTCGGAACTGAGAAGCACTACTTTTTTAAGAAAGCTGTCGCGGAATGACTTCATATCGGCGAATCCGCTTCTTTTGAGAAGGAGAATCGGGTAATAATAATTTCCTCCCCCCTTATTGATCTGAAAGAAGAATTCCCCTGAGGTTTTGTTCATATAAACAAGGTCATTAATTCCGTCGCCGTTATAATCATCAACCGATGCCTCGTCGGGGGGCACAGGAGTTCTTACAAAGTGCTGTTTTTTAAAGGAGGAGACAGAATCCCCCTCCAAAACGTCAATGCCCCTCTGCCTGAGAAGTATGAGATCCATATAGCCGTCCGAATTGAGGTCGGCGGTTTTGAATGATTTAACTGAAGGATCGAACCGGAGATTCCGGGCCCTTCTGAAATTTCCGTTCTGGTCATTAATGAAAAAGTAAATTGAATTTCTTCTTGATTCCCACGCCGCTATGTCGGGAAAACCGTCGTAATTAAGGTCGATGAAATTAACCGAAGAATAAACCCCTTCGGAAATAACCTTAATTTCTTCCAATCTGTTTTTAATAATGAATAGAGAAATCCCCTTAAAATTATTTCCGCATACAACTGCCTCGGAGTTGCCGTCTCCATTCACATCGGCTACAGCAAGCCCCGACGGGTAAGCATCGAATTTGTGCTGCATCCTGACGCCTATTCCCCCTCCTGTGATAGAAAGGAGAGCCGCTTTCCTTTCCCTCTGCGAAATGGCAAAATAGAGAAGTTCTTTTCTTTTAAACTGGATGAAAGGCTTAATGTCTGTTATAGGAAATGGCGCATAACGCTGTGAAGAGGTGATCTTATCGTCCGGTACATTGTTTTTTTGCAGGGCCGATTTATTGGTAAGATTATTAAAAAGAAAAAAATCGGTTTGATTATTATTATCAAAATCCAGAGTAAAGAGGCGGTTATAGGAGGGATTGACAGGAATTTTTCTGTAAGCGCAAAAACCATTTATGGGAAGCTGCCCGTATATGTCAGTCCCCTGCAGTAAAAGAATAGCAAGAAAAATTATCGTTCTACCGTGTCTGAAGTCTCTTTTGTCTCCTTTCAAGCGCCTCATTGAACCTTCTAATCTCTTCATCAGTTTCGGGAATAATTTCAAATGTTTCTACAGGTTTCACATTTTCATCAACGCTTACAAAAGTTAAGTATGCGGTATTTGAATGTATATTTTTACCTTTATTATAACACTCTGCAAATACTTTAACCCCTACTTCCATAGACGTCTTGAAAGCCCTGTTTACCGAGGCTTTAAGGGTAACAACATCCCCGAGCTTTATCGGATGATGGAAATCTATTCTGTCTACCGAGGCAGTAACGCATATTCTCTGCGAATGCTTTGCTGCGGCAAGAGCAGCGCATATATCTATCCAGTGCATCAGCTGTCCCCCCAGCAGGTTGCCGAGCTGATTTGTATGGTGCGGAAGAACCAGTTCCGTCATTGTAATAACCGATTCCGATACCTTTTTGGTCACTCTCACGCTGCCCCCCTCTAATAATATTTATTATTTTGCCAAACCGGCGTCGAGCTCTTTAACATCTTTAGCAAGGGGACTATCCCCGTAGCGGCTGAGAAACAATCCGATATCATTCTGAACTTTCTGCATCTGTTTTTTATCGAGCTCAAGTTTCATTCTGTTGTAAAGCGCTTCCGGAGCGTATTTTGTATCGTGATAGGTATCGATAACAATGGTGTAATATTTAATAGCCGCGTTATAATACTCCATTCTTTCGTAAACCACTCCGCTTCTGAATTCCTTTTCGGCAAGCTTATCGTTCATTTCTTTGATTTTCTTTTCTGCTTCGGGGGCCTTAGGATTTGTAGGGAAATAACTGATGAAGGCCTGGAATTCCTCTATCGATTTCTTTGTGAATGTCTGGTCGAGAGAATAATGCGGGGACTGGCGATAATAAGATTCTCCCAGCATATACTGTGCTTCAGGTACAAAGCTGCTTGCCGGAATATCCCGTATAAGCTTGCTGAACTCGTATGCCGCAAGATAATACTGCTTTCTGTTGAAATAGGACATTGCCAGGTAAAACTGGGTATCGTCAAAGATTGAAGAGCCTGGATTGTTGAGAAGAATTGCCTGGAATTCGGGAACCGCATATTCATAATCTTCGTCATTGTAAAGAGTCATGGCATAATTATAATGCTGTTCTGCGGTCATAGATGATGTATCTACTTTACTTGAACATGCCGCTACTATTAAAAGGAGCGCAAGTGGAAATATTTTTTTAACTGACAATGTATAACCTCTTTTATTCTATAATATCATAAGAAAATAATCAACCGGCAACATAATTCTCCGGACGATCTGCTATTTGCTCCTTACCGTAAAAAGGAGATAAATGGTTGTTATAGCCGCGCCAACCGCAATAACCGGTTCCAGAATGCTCGAGAAGAAGGGTTCGGATGGAATCTCGGGATTAGTAAAAGGATAGGCGGAATTTGCAAGCTCTTTCAATCCGCCATACTCAACAGTATCTTTTTCGCTTTGCGTAAATCGTATAGTGCCTGCACTCTTCTCGGGAGCATTAAAACCTGCAAAGCCGGTTACCGTTACTTCCCTCTCAACATAATTTCTTCCGAAGAAGCTTTTTGTAAAGCACTCTCCGTACTTAACTTTTACCTCTTCTAAAGCATAGTTAAATATATAGTCGCTTCCGGATAACTGCGTATTTACGTTAGCCGACCGGCCGGTTTTTTCTATTACCATATTTTTAAGAAAAGAATATGACTCCGGCGAAGAGTAACATATAAAAACTTTATTATCTTTTTTCAATTCCACCGGAATTATTCCGTCTACCGATTTCCCAATTAATCCGCCAATAATTTCAATATTAGTTCTTACCTGAGCATTGACTGCCCCGGTTATCAACAGAATGGCTATTAAAGGGAAGATTCTCTTCATAATTATCTTCTGCCTGCGGCAATTTCTCTAAGAACCTTAATTCTTTCTTCAGTTGGAGGATGTGTTGAGAAAAGGCTCATCATCGATCTTCCTGATAACGGATTAACTATGAACATATGAGCCGAAGCCGGGCCCGCATTATGCATCGGCAGTCTTTCTCCCGCACGTGATAATTTATCCAACGCTCCTGCAAGTCCTAACGGTTTACCGCTTATAAGGGCACCCCCTTCGTCCGCCATATATTCTCTTCTTCTGGAAATTGCCATCTGAATAAGCATCGCAATTATAGGGGCGAGAATTATAAGAAGCAGATCTCCTATACCTCCTCCGCTGTCTTCATCCCTGTCCCTGCCCCCTCCGAAAATCATTGCCCACTGGGCCATATTGGCAATCATAGAAATTGTACCAACCAGGGTAGCAGCAATTGTTCCAATAAGAATGTCCCTGTTTTTAATATGTGTAATTTCGTGAGCAATAACTCCTTCGAGTTCGTCTTTATTAAGAATATTCATAATGCTGTTTGTTACGGCCACTGCGGCATTCTGAGGATTACGTCCGGTTGCAAACGCATTTGGCGTAGGATTATCCATAATATACACTCTCGGCATAGGAATTCCCGCTTTGGATGAAAGTCTTTCAACCATTTCATAAAGCTGGGGATAATCGTTTTTTGAGACTTCCTGTGCCCTGTACATAGAAAGAACTATTTTATCTGAAAACCAGTAGGAACCGAAATTCATTATCAGGGCTATAGCAAAGGCTATCATCATGCCCGACTGTCCCCCGATAAGCTGTCCCACTGCCATAAAAATCACCATCATTACTGCCATTAGAAGCGCGGTCTTAAATGCGTTCATTTTTTCCCTTTATATCTATTATGTAATCGGTTATGCAAACTTATAAATAATTTTCCACTTTTTTAGCCTGCGATATTCTAACACTCCCAAAATTTAATTTGTTCCAGCAAATCGGCTAAATCGGATTAATCATCAGGCCGAATAAAAGACAACGGCTACCTCTTAATTCGGTTCAAAAATGGGGATAATCTTTTACCTTGCCTTTATGTCCATTTATAGTTAAAATCAGGGCATTAAAATGAGGAATTTATGAAATTTGCCCTTAAAATCTGCCTGTTTTTAGCATTTTTTACTCTTTCTACAAATGCACAGACAGTTTTTGAGTTCCTTAAACTGGACGCCAGTCCCAGGACCGCAGCCCTGGCAGGAAGCTTCGTAGCCGGCAATGACGATCCAAATGTGATATTTTATAATCCGGCAGGCATAGCGGGGTTAAAAGAAACCCCTGTCTCCTTCTCTTTCGTTAAGCATCTTCTGGACGTCAATATGGCCGCACTCTCCGGATCCTATAATTTTGATGGGATCGGCCGGTTTGGTGCGGGAATTCAGTATATCAATTACGGCAGTTTTAACGAAATTACCGAGGACGGAATTAAAACCGGTGAGTTCAAGGTAGCCGATTTTGCTATGACTCTCGGATATTCCAATTTCCTCGATTCAAATTTTTCATACGGCGTTAACGCAAAATTTATTTATTCAGGCATTCAGGAGCGCTCATCTACAGCTCTGGCATTTGACATCGGACTCCTTTACGAACTCAGAGCATCGCACCTCAGTTTCGGATTATCTGTGCAGAATATCGGGAATCAGATTACAGCCTATTACGAAACAAAGGAGGACCTCCCCCTCGATATCCGTTTCGGATTCGCGAAGCAATTCACAGGCGTTCCCCTTAAATTCTATTTCTCCTTTAATCAGCTGAACGAAAAGAATGATGACTTTTTCTCCCGTTTTCAGAATTATACATTCGGTGCAGAAATAAAATTAAGTAAAGTCCTTAAAACCAGACTCGGATATAACAGCAGACTCCACAAAGACCTTAAAATTGGTACAACCGCAGGGCTGGCGGGGCTTAATCTTGGCTTTGGAATAACGGCAGGCAATTACATTGTTGATTATACATTTACATCGTTAGGGCCGGTAGGTTCAATGCACCGGTTCGGTTTATCGACCAGTTTTTAGCCTAAAAGCCTTGCTCTGCAAGGCTTTTTTATTGGGCAAAAATCCTCATTTCCCGCAATATTCAAGGAACTCCCCCCGCCCCCATTCCGTTAATATTTATGAGAGTAACAATTATTTTTGATAAATATCTCTTATTTTAAACATTATAAAAATTAAAAATTTAGGAATGACATAAAGATGGCTATGAACACACAATTAGCGGTTATAGGGGGAGGCCCCGGCGGTTATGCGGCTGCTTTTCTTGCTGCAGACCTTGGAATGGAAGTAACATTAATTGACCTGGAAAAAAATCCGGGGGGCGTTTGCCTCTACAGGGGATGTATCCCTTCGAAGGCGCTGCTTCATGTGGCCAAACTTATCTCCGAAGCCGAGGAAGCAAAGAAAATGGGGGTTGATTTCGGCGAACCGAAAATTGACCTTGATAAACTGCGCTCTTTTAAGAATGACGTTGTTAATAAACTTACCGGGGGATTGGGACAGCTTTCAAAACAGAGAAAAGTAAATTTCATACAGGGAAGAGCAGAGTTTATTAATTCCTCCTCCCTTAATGTAAAAAAAGCAGACGGAACTACAGAACATATTGTCTTCGGCAAGGCAATTCTTGCTACCGGTTCCGTGCCCACCAAAATTCCAGGATTATCAATTGACTCCCCGCGTGTAATGGATTCTACCGGCGCGCTTGAATTAAACGATATTCCGAAGAGACTGCTGGTTATTGGAGGAGGATATATCGGGCTTGAACTAACATCGGTTTATGCAGCGCTGGGAAGCAAAGTTACAGTTGTTGAAATGACTCCCGGATTATTGCCCGGCGCCGACAGGGATTTGGTTACTCCTCTTACACGAAGGCTCGAAAAGAAACTGGAAAAAATTATGCTCGAGACCAGAGTGGTTTCAATTACAGACGAAGGAAACGGACTCAAGGTTAAGTTCGAAGGAAAAAATGTTACAGAGCCGGAACAGATGTTCGATAAAGTTTTAATTTCAATTGGCAGAAGGCCTGTTACAACCGGACTCGGACTCGAAAATACAAAAGTAAAAGTAAACGAACGCGGATTTGTGGTGGTTGATAAACAGCTTAAGACCGACGACCCGAATATTTATGCAATCGGGGATATAGTCGGCAATCCGATGCTTGCCCATAAGGCGGCTGCCGAAGGAAAAACAGCAGTTGAAGCAATCGCAGGACACAAGACCGCATTCGAACCGAATGCCATTCCTGCTGTGGTTTTCACCGATCCGGAAATTGCGTGGGCCGGACTTACAGAAACCGAAGCAAAGGAAAAAGGAATTAAAGTTGAAATTGCAAAATTCCCCTGGGGCGCAAATGGAAGAGCTACAACCTTAGACAGGAACGAAGGTGTTACAAAGCTCATCATAGAGCCCGAGACAGAGAGAATTCTGGGTGTCGCAATTGCAGGCGTAGGAGCCGGCGATATGATTGCCGAAGGAACTCTTGCAATTGAAATGGGAGCAGTTGTTAAGGACCTTACCCTGACAATTCATCCCCATCCAACCCTTTCGGAAACTGTTATGGGAGCCGCCGAGGTATTCTACGGCCACGCTACCGATATGTACCGTCCAAAGAGGAAATAAGCTATAGCTAAATGAAGAAAATAGCGCTGGGTTTGTTGATTTTTCTGGCTTCCTCCGTTTCGTACGCGCAGGAAGCCTTTTTTTATAAAGGGCTCGATTACGGAAACCAGTCTCTTTTTAATCCCGTATATGTTATTGTTAACGGCGGGTTCGATATGCTTCAGGTCGGGAACCGGCGGGATCTCTCAACTCTCAAGTTCGGCTCGAGCATCAAAAACGTATTCCGAAATCTGGGCAATCCGTTTAATGTTATAGACAGATACGGCTTGGGAAATTTTATCTCGGATGAAATACTTCCCCTTTCATTAAACAAGGATAACGGACAGTTCTGGCCGAACTATACTCTTCATCTTATCGGGGGAGGAATGCTCTTTGCCGCTACCGAAGAATGGTACAGACACCATAAATACCCTGAGCCTTCACTCCTTTCTGCCGCGACCATAATGACATACCACTTAATTAACGAGGCGGTAGAAAACTGGAACAACGACGGGGATTCTGTTGATCCGATTGCGGATATTTATATTTTTGATATCGGCGGAATTATTCTTTTCAGTTTTGACGGAGTAAGGAAATTCTTTGCAGAAGAGTTAAATCTTGCCGACTGGTCTATGCAGCCCTCCTATTCAATTGCGGGTAACGAGCTTCATAATACCGGACAGTTCTTTTCGATGAAATGGAAAATTCCATTTCTTGATAAATGGCATCTCTTTTATTATTTCGGCACAAACGGTGTTGGGGGAGTGTCATATAAATTCGATGATGGCTCTGCCATTTCAGTGGGAGCCGGAGCCGCCGCAAGCGACCTGATTAAGGTGAATGAAAAAATAAATAAGAACAGCGTTAAGCTTGTAGGCAATGTAGGTGTTTTCTACGACCGGAATAATTCCCTGATGGCAAGTCTTTCCCTTTCATTCAAAACCGACTATTGGCTAAACCTCAATATCTATCCGGGTATAATAAAATTCGGGGATTTTTCCCCCGGCATCTGGTGCGCGTACAATGACGACAAACAGATAGTTCTCGGATTCTCATTCAACTGGTTCCCAATGGGAATTGCCCATAAATTAAGATAATTAAAACTTAAATAAAAAAACTTTAATCCCTCTTTTTACCAAAATTATTCCCTAATTGACTATATTAGCACCAGTTTTTTTTGAAGTATGGATTTTAATGAAGTTTTTCAGGTTTCTGTTTCTGCTGGGAATTCTTGCAGGAACTATAAGCGCACAGCAAAATTATTTTTATACCGGAAAGGATTATGGCAGCGAAGCCACTTTTAATCCCGTTAGTGTCATAATTAATGGCGGTTTTGATATTTTTCAAGTGCATAGGGACCGGGATATAAGCAGAGTTCCTTTTTATCACGGCCTGAAAAACGTATACAATAATATCGTAGACCCGATCACTCCAATTAATAACTACGGCTGGTGGCGCTTCATCAAAGATCAGGTTATTCCCTTCTCCATCGATAAAAACGACGCACAGTACTGGCCTAATTATACTCTCCATCTTATAGGAGGGGGACGAACATTTGCAGCGCTTAATGAATGGTATGAATATCACAATTTTCCATCGCCGGTAATTTTCTCGACTCTTACTTATGCCGCTTACCATATAGTAAACGAAGCGGTTGAAAACCAGGCATACCAGGGGGATAACGTTGACCCCATTGCCGATATTTATATTTTCGATATCGGGGGAGCAATCCTTTTCAGCTTTGATGGAGTAAAAAAATTCTTTGCCGAAGAGATTAACCTTGCCGACTGGTCGCTGCAGCCAAGTTTTACAATAAGAAATTCCGAACTTCATAACGTAGGGCAGTATTTTTCAATTAAATGGAAATTCCCTTTTTCCGACAACTGGCATCTATTCTATTATTTCGGTACAAATGGTGTAGGGGGACTATCCTACAAATACGAAGACGGTACTGCATTATCGGTTGGTGTCGGATTTTCAGCTACAGACCTTATTATAGTTGATGAAGCAACCAACAAGAAATCCCTCAACCTTGATATAAATGCAGGAATATTTTACGATAAGAACAATTCCCTTCTGGCAAGTCTCATTTACACAAGAAAATCGGATTATATGCTTAACCTGAATATTTATCCGGGCGTGTTAAAATTCGGCTCAGTATCCCCCGGATTATTTGCCGCATATAATCCTGACGGAAAAATAATCTGGGGCATAAATCTTTCCTGGATGCCTTTCGGACTCGCGCATTTTACCTACAAATAGGCTTTTTAACCAAATTCCCTTTTTTATCGTCTAATCAATTAATCTCCGGATGAATTATATCATTTTTACTATCGTAAAAAATTTATAGTTTAAACCGGCATTAATTATGAAACATTTATATTTGTAATTTTTATAAATGATAAAGGCAGGATTAAAGTGAGAACCCGAATATTCATATCGCTATTATTTTTTTCTTCACTCCTTACGGCACAGAATTACGACTGGAAGAGATATGACTCCCTGGTAGTGGCCGGAATAAACCAGATATATGGAATAAAGTTCGAAGCGGCAGAAAAAACATTTACTTCGGTCGAAAAGGAATTCCCCGCACATCCCGCGGGAAAATTCTTTAAGGCAATGATTACCTGGTGGCGTATTGCCGTTGACCTTGACAACGAAAAACTGGACGATTTCTTCTATGACCAGCTGGAAGAAGTAATTGATATGTGCGACGAAATTCTTGATAACAATCCGAAGAATGCAGATGCAGTGTTTTTCAAGGGGGGAGCTCTCGGATTCCGCGGCAGGCTTCTTGCTATACGGGAAAGCTGGTTTAATGCAGCTATGGACGGCAAGGAGGGGCTGAGCCTTATAATTAAAGCATACCAGCTAAATCCAAAAAATGTCGATGTTCAGCTCGGTTTCGGTATTTACCATTACTATGCGGATGTAATTCCCAAAAAATATCCGGCAGTTAAACCGTTTATGGTGTTTTTTCCGTCGGGGGATAAAGAAAGAGGATTACGCGAGCTGGAGAATGTTGCATATAACGGGCGCTTTGCCAAAATTGAATCGCGCTATTTTTTAATGACTCTCTATTACAGCTTTGAAAACGATAATGATAATACAATTAAGTATCTGAATCTTCTGCTTAACGATTTCCCCGATAACCCCGTATTTGAACGCTACTACGGAGCGGTCCTATTTAAAAAGAGCGAGCCGGAAAAATCGGAAAAAGCTTTCCGCAGCGTTCTCAGCAAGGCAAATAAAAACTATTTCGGTTATAACGACCGCGCCAGAAGAGAGGCATATTATTATATCGGAAGCAATTTCAACAATAAGAACAGCCTCGATTCGGCACGCATCTATTTTGAAAAATCGGAAAAACTTTCAAGAAGCATAGACAAAAAAGAACCATCCGGCTTTCTGCAGAATCTGGTGCTTTTTCTGGGACAGATTTATGATCAGCTCGGAATGCGCGATAAGGCTATTAAATACTATGAAGAAGTTCTTGATATGAAAGAAAGGGGTAATTCGCATACTCTTGCCAAACAGTATCTGAAAACCCCTTATAAGAAGAATTAAAACCTATAGTTTTATTTTTATATCAGGATGGAACTTCCGTTCTATTGTTTTTCCGGTTTTAATAGGGCTTTGCGATTCAGTTAGAGTATATGGATCAAGAATTTTAATACCAACCGAGTTTTGATCCGATAAAAAATTTAAATTTTTCGATATAGCAAAAAGGTCATAAGGATTAAAGCCATTCCGGCGCCTGTTTAATCTTTTCATAATTACACCTAATTTTATTTATTCGACCGTGCCAACATAAAAATTCCAAAAAGAATTAGTCAACGTTTCTTCATTGGTTATTACTCGAAATATACTATTTGATATCTTCTCTTTCAACAACAAACAATATTTGTTGGATTTGTTTGGTTTTTCGACTATAAACTGCATATTTCTTGTCACAATACTCTTAATTATTCTTGCACAATCATTAATACTGCGTACAACCAAAACACCATTGGCAACTCCCGTTTGCAGACATACTTGTATACCCAATGGATGTGTTTCCTTCAATGTTTTAGCTCTCTTGTCATAATGTTCTTTGATAGTTTTAAGAAGAAGATTTTTTAGCAGCTTCGTATCTGGTTTTTTCGCTTTATTTATATATTCCATTATATTAATATTCGTCCATGCAAGGTTCGGTTTGAAGATAAGTAATTGTTCAAGCATCAGGTCATTTTCTGATTTTTCAGGATAAACTGATTTTAAATCGCCTAATAATTGGATCAAAAACTTGGCATTGCCTATAGGGACATAAGCGATAACCGGTTTCCCCTGAGCAATTGTAGACGCCAATTCAGAATCCTTGCCGAAAGTATCAGATTCTTGTGCAAGATAAACTGTACATTTTGCCCGCTTCAACATTAGTGCTTCTGACAATCCCTTATCGATTCTGTTTTCGCAATAAGCCTGTGTAGGATCAAACCATCTTAGTTTGAGTTTCTTCAGGAAAGGTTTTGAAAATATTTCCTTTGCAATCCTATTGACCGATAAATATTCATGTCTTAATCTCATTGATGTGGCCAGATAAACATCCATATGATCTGAGATCAAATAGGAGTTGTGATTCCTTATTCCCTTTTCGATTACGGAATCCATTTTCTTCTTTTGTTCCAGCGCATTTTGATCATATTTGTTCTTCTTTAGTCGTTCCTTTAATTCATCTTTAATCATATAGCCCAAATAATATGTATCTATTGCATTGATTATTTCAAGACCAAATAGCGGATTCTGTCTCGCAGTAAAGGATTTTACCGGCTCTGGTGAAAAGAAACTCATACAATCCCACAGATTGCTCTTGTTTCTAGAAACCTGCTTGAAGGCATATCGAACATTGCCAAATATAAGCAAGGCCATTTTTTGGAATGACTCTACCCCCTTTTTTAAGTGATTCAAATTTCTTATAACGGAGCCTGCTTTATATTCAAAGGAACCATCAACAAGAAATTGAAAAAAATTATGTGTTACTCTGTCATATCCAAATAACAACAGAAGCTCATTGAATTGTCCATAATCAATATTTGTATCATCAATTATTCGCAGCCGTGAATCTGGCGAAATTGGGATATTTTGCCCCGTTAAATTCTCAAGAATTTGTTTAATATAAGCGAGATTCTTCATTCCCCCTCCATTTAAAATAAATTACTAAATGCCGTTTATTCTATTATGGAAAAATGGATTATTTGGAAGATGTAATAAGTGCCGAACCCAGATGTTTTAAAATACAACAATTGGCAATATAATGAAAGGGATTTTTTTGAAGGAGTTGAAAAAATTAAGACCCGCTGGCAATCTTAAGGGCGGTTTCCAGAGAAATCTTTTCTTTGGTCTCGTTGTGAACCAGAGTATCTTCCACCATCCGGTCAATAAAAAGAATTCCGTCAAGATGATCAACTTCGTGCTGAATGCATCGGGCCATCTTTCCGCTTCTCTCTATTATATGCTCAGCTCCCGTGCGGTCCTGATATCTAACCTTAATCTTATCGAACCTCTTTACCATTCCATAATACCCCGGGAATGAGAGGCATCCCTCCTTGTCAGTCTGTTCTCCGGATGACTCAATAATTTCGGGATTGACCATTTCGAAATATTCATTTTCATAGTCAATGACTGTAATTCTTTTCATTTCGGCCACCTGAGTGGCGGCAAGCGCAGCGCCGTCGTCGCTGCTGTATAAAGTCTCAGCCAGAGAATCAATAAGAAGATTAAGTTTTTTATGGAATACCGTAACCGGTTTGGCTTTCTCCCTTAGGAGAGGATTGCCGAATTCAATTATTTTTAACTTTTTACCCTTCATAACCGCTGTTATTTTTGTATAAATACAATTCTGCCGGACTGATAGTTCAATTTTAACCGCAAATTTAAACAATACTCCCCTTTTTGCATAAAATTTGGGGATTGTTTTTTACCTTGAATTGATATCCTCTGCTTCATATACTTAATAAGAAGATAAGCTGTTTTAGGACAGATTATCGGAAGGGGGAACCATAGAGAAGCTGGCTTTTCGCAAAAAGTGAGAAGACAAAAGGAACCTGTACCCGGTACAGGTTTCTTCTTTTTAAAATAAAAAAGGGGGCATTGCCCCCTTTAATGAATTCAATAAACTATTATCCTTCAAGACTAAGGAGAAAAGGATTTTCAAGAGCTTCAATCACCCATCTTATAAAGCGGGCGCCGTCTGCACCGTCAATTACCCTGTGGTCGTACGATAGAGAAAGGGGAAGCATTAAGCGGGGTACGAAACTTCCATCTTTGTACACAGGTTCGTAGGAGCTTCTCGATACACCAAGAATTGCCACTTCGGGAGAATTAACAACCGGAGTAAAATAGGTGCCTCCTATTCCTCCGAGATTGCTTATTGTAAATGAGCCCCCCTGCATATCTTCAAGAGAAAGTTTCTTATCGCGAGCCTTCTGCGAGATTTCGTTCAACTCCCTCGAAAGCTGAATAATGTTTTTCTTATCTACGTCCCTAATAACAGGAACGAGAAGCCCCCGGTCTGTATCCACTGCAAGGCCTACATTAAAATATTTTTTATATACTATCTCGTTCTTCTCCATATCAATGCTGGAGTTGAACTGCGGAAACACCTTTAATGCCGACGCAATAACCTTAATAAGTATTGCAGTAACCGTTAATTTGCCTCCTTCCATTTCAACTTTCTTGCTGAATTGTTTTCTTATCTCTTCAAGCTTTGTAATGTCAGCCTTGTCGAACTGGGTTACGTGAGGAATAGATGCCCAGGCAAATGAGAGATGCTCCGCAGTCTTGCGGCGTATGTTACTCATCTGTTTTCTTTCAACATCCCCCCACTTTGAAAAGTCGGGAAGTGTTTCTGCCTGAATGCATAATGCATTCCTGTGGCATCCGGTTGTTGCATACTGCTCGTTAAGGCTCTTTGCATAAGCCTTAACATCCTCAATCGATATTCTTCCGCCCGGACCTTTACCCATCACCAAATTAATATTTATTCCTATTTCGCGGGCAAAGCGGCGTACGCTTGGCGCTGCGGGCACCATTAGCTGGGGCACGGTGTTTACCTTTACCGGAACATTTGTCTGCTCAAGGAGCTTTTCAACTTTTTTTGTCTCGGCCTGTGTCATAGGAACCGCGGCTTCAACAGGTCTTGGAGCGGGTGCCTGAGCCGGTTTTGATACCGGAGCTGCAGATGCCCCTTCGAGGGTAAAGATAACAGCGCCTACATTTGCCTTCCCCCCCTCCTTAACAAATACTTCTTTTACAGTACCGCTGATATCTGAAGGGACTTCCACTGTAGCTTTATCTGTTTCAATTTCAATTACAGTCTGGTTGACTTCAACATTATCCCCGGGTTTAATTAGCAGCTTAATAATATCCGCGCTTGCAATATTTTCTCCGAGAGCCGGTAGAACAAATTCCTTTTTTCCTGTTGAAGCAACTGCCGGAGCCGGTTTTTCGGTCGGAGTCTCAGCCCTGGGTGCTTCCGTTTTCGGGACTTCAGCTTTTTTCTCTTCAGCTGCAGGAGCGGCGGCTTTCTTTTCTGCGGACGCGCCTCCTGTTTCAACCGTAAAAATAACCGAGCCTATTTTTACTTTTTCCCCTTCCTTTACAAAAACTTCCTTAACAATTCCTTTCATTTCTGCGGGCACTTCAACTGTCGCCTTATCGGTTTCAAGTTCAATCACTGACTGATCCGGCTCAACCGCATCCCCCGGTTTCACAAGAATCTTCGTTATATCGGCGGCGGTTATGTTTTCGCCTAATTCGGGTAATTTAAATTCTGTTATCATTTCTATTCCATAAAATTTTCTTAGTTATAAACTATGATTTTGCCGGATTTGGTTTTTCCGGATTTATTCCTAATTCCTTCATTGCCTTTTTCAGCACATCCTGTTTAAGTTCGCCGTTCTTTACAAGGGCATAGAGAGTTGCATAAACAATATGTTTGGCATCAACTTCAAAGAAGTCGCGCAATGCCGCTCTTCCTTCGCTTCGTCCGAATCCGAATGTGCCCAGTGTTGTAAGAGGGCCCGGCAGCCATTTTGCAAGTGAATCATTCTGTATCTGAACATAATCGGATGCCGCTACAAATACTCCTTTTTCCTTCTTTGTAATTTCAGATACATAAGGGAGCTTTTCATTGCCCGGATTGAGCATATTATATCTTTCGGTTTCCTGTGCGTCGAGATGCAGATTCTTGTAGCTTGTAATGCTCCAGATATCTGAAGCAACATTGTATTTTGTTTCGAGAATATCTGCCGCTTTAATCACTTCATTAAGAATTGTACCGCTTCCAAGCAGGTTTGCCTTTACCTTTGGAGCCTTTTTGCCTGTCGACTTAAATTTGTACATTCCTTTCAGTATGCCCTCTTTTGCACCTTTAGGCATAGCAGGCTGTTCATAATTTTCATTCATTAAAGTGATATAATAGTAAATCGGCTCCTGCTTTTCGTACATTCTGTAAATGCCGTCTCTTATAATTACAGCAAGCTCATATGCAAATGCAGGATCGTATACCATAAGATTTGGTATTGCGTAAGCTAGAAGGGTGCTGTGCCCGTCCTGATGCTGAAGCCCTTCGCCGGCGAGAGTAGTTCTTCCTGCCGTAGCGCCGAGCATAAAACCTTTACACTGCATATCCGCAGCAGCCCAGGCAAGGTCCCCTATCCTCTGGAATCCGAACATTGAATAATAGGAGAAGAATGGAATTGTGTTGATTCCGTGATTGGCATATGCCGTTCCCGCCGCAATAAAAGAAGACATAGAACCGGCCTCTGTAATTCCTTCTTCAAGGATCTGGCCGTTACGCGCCTCTTTATAATACAATAGAGAGTCTCTATCAACCGGTTCATATAGCTGCCCTACGTGGGAGTAAATTCCTATCTGTCTGAAAAGCGCCTCCATTCCAAAAGTTCTTGCTTCGTCGGGAACTATAGGCACAATTAAGTTACCAACTTCTTTATCCTTTAACAGCTTAGAAAGGATTCTCACATAAACCATTGTGGTTGAAACTTCGCGTCCTTCGGTACCGGTGTAAAATTCTTCGAACAATTCTTCGGGAGGCGTTTTAACAACAGGATTTTTCAATACGCGTTTAGGCACCGAACCGCCTAGCGCAGCGCGTCTTTCCTTAATATACTTAATTTCGGGACTGTCATCTTCCGGCTTATAAAAAGGCGCCTTGTGTATTTCCTCATCACTGATAGGAATACCGAAGCGGGTCCTGAAGCTCTTTAATTCGTCGTCATTCAATTTCTTCTGCTGGTGGGTTATATTTTTTCCTTCCCCTGCTTCGCCGAGTCCGTATCCTTTAATAGTCTTTGCCAGAATTACCGTCGGCGCGCCCTTATGTTCAACAGCCGCTTTGAAAGCCGCATAAACTTTTTCCGGGTCGTGCCCGCCCCTCTTCATCTTTTCTAAATATTCATCGCTGTATTTTTCAACCAGTTTAAGGAGCTCTGGGTATTTTCCGAAATAATTTTCACGGATGAATTTTCCCCCTTTAACAACGTGGTTCTGCGATTCGCCGTCGATTGTCTCATTCATTCTCTTAAGAAGCAATCCTGTCTTATCCTGTTCAAGGAGGGAATCCCATTCGGAGCCCCAGACAACTTTAATTACGTTCCAGCCGGCTCCGCGGAAGTTTGCTTCGAGCTCCTGAATAATATTTCCATTGCCGCGTACGGGACCGTCAAGTCGCTGAAGATTGCAGTTGATTACAAATATAAGGTTATCGAGCTTTTCTCTTGAAGCGAGAGACATTGCCCCTAAAGCTTCCGGTTCATCAGTCTCTCCATCCCCTAGGAATGCATAAACTTTAGAATCTCCCGGGCTCTTTAAGCCGCGGTCTTCAAGATATCTGTTGAAGCGCGCCTGGTATATTGCCTGGATCGGGCCGAGCCCCATTGATACTGTAGGGAATTCCCAGAAATCGGGCATCAGCCAGGGATGCGGATAGGAGGATAATCCCCCTTCGGGCTTTAATTCCCGTCTGAAATTTTCGAGCTGTTTAACTGATAATCTTCCTTCGAGGAAAGCGCGGGCATAAATACCGGGAGCTGCGTGCCCCTGAAAATAAATCATATCTCCGTCACCGTTGTCTTTGCCTTTAAAGAAATGGTTGAAGGCAATTTCGTATAAGGTGGCTGCCGATGCGAATGTAGAAATGTGCCCTCCTATTCCGGGTTCTTCCTTGTTAGCCCTAACAACCATAGCCATAGCGTTCCAGCGTATGATGCTTTTAATTCTTCTTTCAATTTCCCTGCTTCCCGGAAAACTCGGCTGTTTGTCTTTTGGTATTGTGTTTACATAAGGAGTGTTTGCCGTAAAAGGAAGTGATACTCCTTCTTTGTGGGCATAAGTGCTTAAGTCGTGCAGTATCTGCTTAACTCTTTCGGGCCCGTCGGTTTTAAGAACATACTCAAGAGATTCAATCCATTCTTTAATCTCTAATTCGGCGTCGGTTAAATTTTTTGAAGTGTTATCCATTTTTCCCTCTTGAAAGATCATCAAATTTGGATGCTAATATCTTCCATTATTTAATACAATTTAATAAAAACTTGCTTATTTGAAAATATAACGGTTCCCGGAGGGGTATAGTTCCTTTAAACCTTCAAAAATTTCGTTTTTTTGGGCATTATTGAACATATTGCCCAATTATTCCCCCATTTTCCCTCTCCTTTGGAATTTCAGGGGATCTGAATAATACCGATAGTATTTCCGAAAGGATCGGCAGCTGAAGCAGCCCTAATTCCTCCCCCCACTTCCTTAATATCCTCTTTTCTCTGGGCGCCTATCAGGAGAAGGTGCTTAAAGACCTCATCTATATCGGTAACCTCCCAATAGGCAGTGCTTCCTTCCTCTTTTATTGAAGCGGACTCCCCTTCCTGAATAAGTCCGAGTTCAAAACCCCCGATATCAAAACCGGCATACCCGTCTTCTTCATAATAAGGTTCAATTCCGAATGCGCGGGTATACCACTCTATCCCTTTCTTAAGATTGTTTACACGGTATATTACTGTACGGAGGCCGGTAAACATTTGGGAGGTAAAATTATCAAATGAATTTTTCTTTGCGCCGATATTAAGTATTTCTCTTCCCCTATCAAGGTCTTTGTTAAGCACAAGGAGCCTTATCCTGAACGCATACTGCAGAGCCGGATTCATTCCCCCCGCGTCGTCTCTTGAAATTATTGCCCTTATTCCCTGGTCCGCAAGCGCCTGCTTTGCAATCTCCGCGCTTACTTCATCATAATACTTTTCAAGTACAACGCTCCTGTTTAAATCATACTCCCCCGGTTTCTCCGTTTCCGGCTCGGCGGCAGGCAATATTTCTTCAAGCGGCTTGCCGCACGACGGGCAGAAATTAGCATCTTCCTTCACTTCTGCGCCGCAATTCGAACAACAGTAATTCACTTCCATTATTTTCCCCTCTCTTCCCTGAATTTAACATAGATAAGCTCATCGGTATATTTGCCCGACTTAATTACATTGTTAACAAGCCTCGCTTCAAGCTTAAAGCCGTTCTTAACGAGCACAATGCTGGAGACTTTGTTATAATCATAAACCTTTGCATAAATCTTGTTTATATCGTGATTCTCAAATATATATTTTACCACCAGCCTTATTGCGGCAGTAATTATACCCCTGTTCCAATAGGGTTCCCCTAGCCAGTAGCCGAGCTCGGCATTCGTCCTGTATTCCTCCTGCTCAATGTGAAAACCGATTGTGCCTACTGCCCTTCCGTCAACATCAATTCCAAAGACCTTTCCCGCAAAGGAGGGAATGAAAGTCTCAATAAACTCCAGCGCATCCTTTGCCGTATAGGGATTAGGAAAACGGTCTCTTAAATTCTTTGAAATATTTATATTATTTGCATTCTCCGCAATCGATTCAACATCATTTATGTTAAGATCGCGGAGACTGAAATTTGGCAAGTCCATATTGAGGAGCCTTATATTTTCTCCTCTAAGTTATATAATTAATTTTAAAGTGTGAATTGCCTTAATAAATAAAAAGCACCCGGGCTATTTCAATTCCGCATGAACCAGTCTTCTGCCATTACCCCACGCATCGGAGTAGGAATCATAGACTCCCCTGCCCGCCTGAAATATAACTGTATGCTCTTCATCAACAGCATAAGGGGAATTATAAAAGAATTTAATCTTATCCCTATCGGTTCCCCTGTTTGTAACCACATATTCCAGATTATATCCTTTGTAACTGAAAGTGCCGTTGGTTTTTATATTGAACATTGCGGGCATAGAGACATATCCCTCTCCCCCTGCAGGCACGAATAACTGATAAAGATTATCTCCCAGGAGGGAATAGTAAAGTGTATCTTTTAAATTATTATCGTCCGCCGGAAAAGACCTCTCAATAATATGAAATTCAATGCCCCTGTGATTCCTGATTCCCTTATCTTCCCACACTTCGGTTATTTTACTTAAATCGGGTCCTGAATTGTGAGTATATGAAGAATAGTACCATCTGTTTCCGGTTTTTAAGGGCATATATGAACTTGAAAGTGAAGGCCCGGTTCCATTATTTGTGCATCCCTGAAAAAGCATTATTACAGCCGCGGTTATAATGATCAGAATTGCCGATATGCGAATTGATTTCATATTATCCTTTCTTTTGAATTACGGCCGGTAATATATTATTGCTTCCTCACAGCGGCAATGCAAAAAATAATCCACATTTTGGGTGCGGAATTATTTACCTGCCGAATCCCCGGAGTCAATAATTTTTACTACCTCTCTGCAGAAACGGATAAGAAATTCCATTGTGCTTTCGGGATTGGGGAATTTATTTTTCATTTCAAGCTTCATAGTCTCGTTTGTCTGCCTGAACTGAACATCATTCGGATACCTTTCAATAATGAACTGCATCAGGAGCGAGAATTTATTCTTGTAATAATCCTCCCTGTCCCCCTTGGGGAGAATCATCGAGACGTGCGTCTTCTGAACAACAATCCTGTCGAAAAGCGCATAGGATGCGTGATACCTCAGTACAGCGGCCAGGATAAGTCTTTCAACCAGGAGGGGCATTTTGCCGAACCGGTCAATCATTTCCTCTTTAATCTCTTCTACCTCATCAATTTTGAGCATAGTGAAGAGGGCGGTATAGAAGCTTAGCCTGTCTGCCTGGTCAGGCATAAATTCCTGCGGAATGCCGATTTCGAAATAAGTATCAATTGTAGGTTCTGTTCTATCCTTATGTTTCGGAAGATCCTTGAAAATATCCTTGAATTCTTCCGTTTTCAATTCTTCAACGGCTTCATCGAGCATTTTCACATACAGGTCAAAGCCGACCGAATCAATAAATCCGCTCTGTTCGGTCCCGAGCAGATTGCCCGCCCCTCTAATTTCGAGGTCGCGCATTGAAATATTAAATCCTTCCCCAAGGTCTGTGTATTCTTCTATTGCCTGAAGCCTTTTTACCGCTTTTTTGGTAACGGCATTCAGGGAAGGAACAATAAAGTATGCATAAGCCTGACGGTCGGAGCGTCCTACCCTTCCCCTTAGCTGGTGAAGCTCTGCAAGCCCGAACCGGTCTGCACGGTTGATTATTATTGTATTAACATTCGGTATATCAATTCCGCTCTCAATTATTTTTGTCGAAATAAGCATATGATATTTTTTATTGAGAAAATCATAGATTACATTCTCCAGCAGAGCCGGCTTCATCTGTCCGTGCGCAACGCCGATATTCAATTCCGGTATATATTTTTTTATATATGCGGAGATTTTATCAATGGACTGAACCCTGTCGTGAACAAAATAAATCTGTCCCCCTCTTTTAATTTCCTCCATAATCCAGTGCCGAATTTTCAGGATATCGAATGTATCGACTTTTGTGTAGATAGGCTGGCGGTTAGGAGGAGGCGTGCTTATTAAGGATAAGTCCCTTGCCCCCAAAAGGGAGAGGTTCAGAGTCCTTGGAATGGGGGTAGCGGTCATAGTAAGAGTATCTACATTTGCCCTTATGGCGCGCAGTTTTTCTTTTGCCATTACTCCAAAGCGGTGCTCTTCATCAATAATCAGCAGTCCTATATCTTTAAACTGAATATCCTTGGAAAGGAGCCTGTGCGTGCCGACGACAATATCCACCTTTCCCTCTTTAAGCCTGTCGGTAACCTCTTTCTGCTTAGCCTTGCTCTGAAAGCGGGACATAGCCTCAATACGCACCGGGAACTGATTGAGACGGTCTTTAAATGTATTATAGTGCTGTTCGGCAAGTATTGTCGTAGGCACCAGAACGGCAACCTGCTTACTGTCGTTAACCGCTTTAAATGCTGCGCGCACTGCAATTTCGGTCTTTCCGAATCCCACATCGCCGCAGACAAGCCGGTCCATCGGGTTTTCGCTTTCCATATCCTTTTTCACTTCTTCGGTTACTTTGGACTGATCCGGCGTGTCCTCATAAAAGAAAGAAGCCTCAAGTTCCTTCTGCCAGATTGAATCGGGGCTGTAAGAAATGCCCGGCGTTGACTTCCTTTTGGCATAAAGAGTTATAAGCTCTCGCGCGGCTTCCTTAATCTTTGATTTTACTTTTTTCTTTGTGTTCTTCCATTCACCGCTTCCGAGAACCGATAGACGCGGTTTTACATTTTCCTTAGAAGAAAATTTCTTTACGAGGGAGAGGTAGTTTAGATTTACATATACAATTCCCCCCTCGGCATAAAGTATCTTTATTGATTCCTGCTCAATGCTTCCTATCTTAATTGTCTCAAGTCCCGCATATTGTCCTATTCCGTAGTTTTCGTGAACTACATAGTCCCCTTTTTTAATAGAGGCAAAATCTTTAACGCGCGATTTTTTATAGCGCTGTTTCGCCGAAATTTTGGTACGGTAAGGTTTGTTGAATATCTGGTAATCTGTAAGAACGGCTATGCCGTTCTTTTTTGCTACGAATCCATCTTTGATTGGGAGAATGCTTATTTTAATCTTTTTTCCGTTTAAGAGCTCTGCAAGTTCCTCCCTGAAATCGGAAAGGAGCTCTCTTATTCTCCCTGCCTGCAGGTCGTTCTCAACGGTAATTATGGTAAGAATTCCCTTTGAAGCGTAGTCTTTCAATGTATCAAAGAGCCTTTCAAAATTAGAGTTTATAACGGGCGCCTCTGTGAGCCCCATATAAAATCTCTCCTCTCCGCTCGATATCTCCTCTTCAATTACCCAGAGAGCCTTCTTATCAAGAAGTTCGGCTAGTCCCCCAATCTCTTTTTCCTCGCATTCATCCGCCGGTTCTTCTTTTATTGGTGCGGCTTCTTTATCATAAAGCTCTTCTTTCAGTTCTTCATCAATATCGGCAGGAATATCAGAAGGGGCTTCCTCAGCCTTGCCTGCAAAAAGCTTCTTCAATTCGTAGTCTGAGGCGAGGACAGCCGGATTTGTAAGGTACTCAAATATATCGGTATATGCCGCATCCTCGTCAACGGCAAGCTGAGCGGCAAGTGTAACATACTTAACCTGCTTTGCAGAGCGCTGGCTCTCTGGATCGAAGTAGCGGATTGATTCAAGAAAGTCGCCGTCAAATTCAAGCCGGCACGGCTGTTTCTCGCTATAGGACCAGAAATCTATAATTGAGCCCCGCACGGAAAAATTGCCCGGCGTGTCTACAAACTTTTCCTTATTATAATTAAGGGTGCCGAAGTACTCCATCATATCATCATACGAAATCTCCCCCCCCGCTTCTATTTTGGTCGTATTCTTTTCAAGAGAATTACGGGAAGGAATCTTCTTTTTCAAAAGTTCATAAGTTGAAACAAGTATAAATCCCGTGTTGGAATTTATATCTGTAAGTTTCTCCTGAAGTGAATCCTTTTTAAAATCATCAATGGTAATTATCGGTTTTGCAACCCCAAGTATATCCAGTTCAACCTTTGTTTCGTTTGCCTTCTGAATATCGGGAAGCAGAATGAAAATCTGCTCTATCTCTCCCGATATTGACGCAGCCAGTAGGGATTTTGCAGAGCCGTGTAGCGGGGAGACATAAATCTTCTTCCAGATTTTTTTAGAGGCGGTTATCTTATCCGTTAACGCCGCAAAAGGTTCTATGCTTTTTAACAGTTCTTCAGCCTGAATTATCATAATCCTATCACTTTTTTAAAATAGACATACCTCTCCAACGCGGAGGGGGCCGCATGGAAAGTGTACCCCCAAATTTACCCTTTAATCAATCAAAACGGAAATGAAATCATTGGCCGGTTATTTCAAAATTAAATCATTCGGTCTCTCACTATATTTACCCCCCTAAATCCCTTGTTTGGCAGTTACTATTTTTTTATTATTAAATACAAAACTCTTCATAAATGGGCGGGAATATGAAACTAATAAAAGCAGGAAAACCTAAAGAACTACACCCCACCGATTTGAAATGGACATGCGACCCCTGTAATTTCAAATTTGAATCTACAAGCACTCTAAAACCGATTGAAGGAATTATTGGCCAGGAACGGGCCATAAAGGCGCTTAAGATAGGCGTTGATATGAGAGCCCAGGGCTTTAATATATTTGTTACCGGATTATCCGGAACGGGAAAATTTTCATCAATTAAAAAAATGCTCGAATCGATAAGGCCTTCAAGCAGCGAACTTCTCGATTACGCATATGTAAATAATTTTAAGGATACCGACCGGCCCCTGCTTCTCTCATTTCCCGCCGGAACTGCCGCTAAATTCAAAAAGGATCTCGGGAATGCTATTAAATTCCTTCAGGAAAAAATTCCCCAGCTCCTTGAAACCGAACCATTTGTATCAACAAAGAAAAAATTGTACGCCGAATACGGAATTGCACAGCAGGAGGCATTAAAAGGATTCGAAAAGAAACTGCGCAAAGACCATTTTACATTGGGACAGGTAAAAGTAGGCGAGCTTGCGCGCCCCGAAATATTCGCTCTAATTGAAAATGAACCGGTTATGGTCGGCCAGCTTCCGGAACTGATTTCGGAAGGAAAGATTTCCGAAGCTCAGGCGGAGCAGATTACCACAAAGTATACAAGCTATCAGGAGGAACTGCAGAGAGTATTTAAGGCCAGCCTTAAGCTAAGCCAGGAATTCCAGGAAAAAATTCTCTCTTTCGAAAGAGAGGCTACAAAAGATATTGTTGATGTAACAATCGACGAACTGAAAAGCAGGTATAATATTCCCAAAGTTATTGAGTACCTCGATTCCGCAAAAGTTAACATTTTTGATTCGCTCGATATTTTTAAGGGACAGCGCCCCGCAAGAGAGGAAACGGAGGGGGGAATTATTGTTGATTACCTTAAAGAGTATGAGATAAATATAATTCTCGACAACGAGGAGACAAAGGAATGCCCCGTAATAATTGAGACCTCCCCCACATACAGCAACCTGTTCGGAACAATTGAAAAATACAGCGACGGAAACGGAGGATGGTATGCCGATTTTACACGCATCAAATCGGGCTCCCTGCTGCGCGCCAACGGGGGCTATCTGGTTATAAATGCGCTGGACGCATTTACCGAACCGGGAGTCTGGAAATCCCTTAAAAGGGTTCTCTTATACGGCAAACTCGAAATTCAGGACGCCGCTAATCTCTATATGTTCTCCCCCAGCATCCTTAAACCGGAACCGATTGAGATTACCACAAAGATTATTCTTATAGGCAACGATTATATCTATGGCGTCCTTTCGAACTATGAAGACGACTTTAATAAAATATTTAAAATAAAAGCCGCGTTCGATTATGAAATAAAGAGAACAGAACATGCCCTTATGGAATATGCCGGCATAATTAAAAAACTCATTGAAACCGAGAGCCTGCAGGAATTCGATGCTTCGGCAATTGCTAAAATTGTTGAGTACGGCGCACGCTATGCCGGGGAAAAGAATAAGCTTACAACCCGCTTTGCATATATAGCCGATATTGCACGCGAAGCCAATTACTGGGCAATTGACAGCGGCGATAAAGTTGTTACTGCATATCACGTTCAGCAGTCTTTCAATTCCTCCCGCGAAAGGCATTCCCTGTATGAATCGAAAGTGACAGAAATGATTAATGAAGGGACAATACTGATTGATACAGACGGGGAGAAAGTCGGAACCATAAACGGACTTGCCGTTTACGGGGACAATCTTTTCTCATTCGGAAAGCCGACAAGGATTACAGCCTCTACCGCCCTCGGAAGCGGAGCAATAATAAATGTTGAACGGGAAGCAGGTCTTAGCGGAAGCACACACAATAAGGGAATGCTCATAATCTCCGGCTATTTCAGGGAGAAATTCGGAAGAAAATTCCCTCTTGCATTCCAGGCCAATATAGTATTCGAACAGGGATACGGAATGATTGACGGGGACAGCGCATCTATAACCGAAATCTGCGCCCTCATCTCATCCCTCACACGCATTCCATTAAAACAGTCTCTTGCCATTACCGGCTCTGTAAACCAGAAAGGGGATATTCAGCCGATCGGCGGGGTAAATGAAAAAATTGAAGGATTCTTCGACGTCTGCAAGAGCCGCGGCTTTACTGGCAAACAGGGGGTCATTATTCCGGTTCAGAATGTTAAAGACCTTATGCTGAAAGATGAAGTAATTGAAACGGTTAAGAAGGGATTGTTCCATATTTATCCCGTAGAGAAAGTTGAAGAGGCAATTGAACTGCTAACCGGATTTAAAGCCGGCAAGGAACT
>JAEXUB010000002.1 GCA_023453125.1 Bacteroidota bacterium | reverse complement strand
TTTTTTTTTTTTTTTTTTTCGTTATATTTTATTGTGCTGTTGCTAAAAATATTAAAATGTAAAAAGATTCAAAAAAAAGAAGCTGTGCGGTTTCCCCTTTTTTAGGAGTTTAGGTTTTATTAAAGTGCATTTCTTAAATGGGGCTTTTACCCGTTTGTTTGCATAAGGCAATGCAGCCGCGAGCCGGGATTGCAAGAAAGAAAATATTTAATGGCGCAAAAATTATTAAAGCAATTATTAAACACTATTTATGGAAATCTTAATTTGGAAAAGATGAATAAGCTGATTATTGCACTATGCATTGCAATTCTTGTAGTTGGCGCGGCATCGTGCAAGAAAAACCCTGTTGAACCGGAAGAAGAAGAGGAGAACCTGACCCCCGGCAGGAGGGATTATACCTGGGTGGCCGATACAATAAAAAATCCTTTTTTGCATTTATACCACATCTGGGGGAATTCATTAACCAACTTATGGACGAGCAGCACCATGTACAGTGCGTCCCTTTTCAAATATGACGGTACAAAGTGGGTACTTGACGATAGGACTTACCTGCCTACTCCGGCCGCCTTATGGGGATATGAAGATAAATTGTGGATTGGGAATGGTAACGGCTGTATTTGGCAGTTTACGGGAAGTTCATATCAGGAACAGTTGAAATACCATAAATTGGGGGATAATTTCACGGATTTCCTTAATATGGTCGGGTCTTCTGATAAAGAAATATACGTTTCAGGTTCCTATAGAATTGATAAATTAAATTACTCCGTTCTAATGAAATATGATGGGAATGTGTGGAAAGTAGATAAGAAATTTGATTATCCATTTACTGTATTACAAATCTGTTATTCCTTACGAAATGACCGTTATTATATAACATCAACAAATAATAATGGCCCTGAGACAGTATATGAATATGACAGGACCAATTTTAAGGAAATATTTAAATATCACACATCCAACCCGGGACCCACTCTTGCTGTGATTGACAAATATGCTCATATAGTAATCGAGGATAAGGTATACAGATACAGAAATGATAAGATGGAGCTTATAACTGGAATAAATGACGCAAAATTCGGAGGAATAGTTTGGGGAAGAGGAAGAAATGATATTTTCATAAGGATGATAGATGGACTTGCCCATTACAACGGAAGTGATGTAAAGTATCAATTTAAGGTGCCCGAGTCATATAGAATGAATGCGAATATGGCAATATTTGAAAAAGATGTATTTATTAGCGCAATGGATCTAAATTCAGGATACAATATTATCTACCATGGAAAACTAAATTAGGAGGATATAAAAATTAGCAGGGCGGCGTTGCAGCGCCGCCCCTTAAGGATGCCTTATAGCTTTGCGGGCTTATCATTTGTTTCCAAATGATGGGGCATTCCTGTTTTTAAAATAAATAATTTTTTAATGATTAAAAGGGAAGAATATGAAAAAAATGACATTATTAATTATGATTTTCTGTTTTTGCAGTGTGATTCATGCCCAGATAACCACCTACAATGCTGCTATCTATGGTAACGCTCACTCGCTGTCAGTAGTAGTAAGTAATTCTACGCCGCCAACGGTAAATAATTATGAAAGTATAGGCGGAGGTGCAGGTACAATTAAAATTGGTAAGACACAAGATGTATCGGGAACCTGGTGGCCACAAAATGGATTCCTGGAATTCGATTGTACTCCTCCTTCGGGTTATGTACCGCAGGGAAGTATTATAACTGTAACAACAGCAATTTTCCATGCTCAATTGACAAATTATTCAATTAATCAGACATGGTCAGCTGGGGTCCTTTCAAGTGACATATTGTCGATGACCAAGGCTCAAAAAAGCAATACTGTTCAAAACTGCGGAGATATTTCAACAAATTACAACCAGGAACTTATTTATGATGTAAAGAATCAACTTTCGGCTGATAACAAGATAATTATTGGTATAAAGGCAGATACATATTATGGGGCATTTGCATCGGTTTCAAGTGCTTATATAGAATTTTCATGTACTATTACACCCCCCGTAACAATTACAACTAGCAGCAATCCCGCTGCGGGAGGCTCTACTGCAGGCGGGGGTACATTTATGCCCGGTACAAGCGTTACTGTTACAGCTACAGCATACAGCGGTTATACATTTGCAGACTGGCGCGAAAATGGTACGGTTGTAAGTACAAATAGTAGTTACTCTTTTACAGCAAACAGCAATAGGAATCTGACGGCCAATTTTGTGGTTGCGCAATATACTGTTACAACTTCAAGTAATCCACCAAACGGAGGTACTACTAGCGGAGGCGGTACATATGCTGCCGGCACAAATGTTACGTTATCAGCAACTCCGGCCGTGGGGAGTTCCTTTATAAATTGGACAGAAAATGGAAATGTTGTAAGTTCAAATGCCAGCTTCACAATTCAAGTAAACAGCAATAGAGATATTGTGGCTAACTTTACGGCTCCGCCCGTTAATTTAACAGTTGGTTATAACCGCGGTACAGGGAAGATAGTGGCATATACCGGCTCTAATTATGCAACTCCTTATGCTCCGGCTACTTTGAGCGATGTACAGGGAGCCCAAGCTACATTTGCACCGATACCGCCCGGGAATGATGGTGCTCCAACCGAAAATGGGTATAATCTCATTTTTAATGAAAACCAGGCGACAACTAATGTTAGTTACTGGGAATTTAATTATTCCAATGGGATAATTAATCCTAACTATAATCTATCTTCAGCTCATAACACTGTTACTTTAGCCGCAAATATTAATAATGGTTATTATAAGGCAAGAATGTACCGGCTGTGTGATGTAACAATAACCGCCACTTCACACGAAGGGGAAATCCCAATACAGATTCAAGTTGATGGAACAAATAGAACGACGTCGTATGGTACAACAAAAATTGAGGGGAATACAATAAGCCTCACAGCTCCGTCTAATTATACTCTAACCAGCGGTTACTGGATGAATTATGCTTTTGCATACTGGAAGGTAGACGGTAATTTTTATTCTTCCAACCCTGTATTAACTGAAATTCAAATAAATGGGCACAAATCTTTCGAGGCATATTATACCTCAACCATTAATAATGGTTACAAAACAACTCAATACAGCGGTAATACGGGAGATTATATAACTCTTGACTGGAGCGAACATCCAAATTCAAATGTTTCATACCAAATATGGCGCAGGGTACGGCATGCCGGTATTACAGGCCCGGAGGAATGTATTGCAACTCTTAACCATGGTACTACAATATTCACTGATTATGATTATATATATACGGCCTCCTATTCAGACGATATGTTATGGTATGATATAAGAGGATACTATCCAATTAATCAAACGTATGCCGAGGCAGAATTTGTTTCAGTATATGGTAAAATGGAAGCTTCAATAAACGACAAACATGAATCAGTTGCTATAATTGAGGAAACAATTCCTAGTCAGTATTCTCTTCGCGCGTATCCAAATCCTTTTAACCCTTCGTCAGTAATCCGTTACCAACTGCCGGAAGTGGGATTTGTAAGCCTAAAGGTATATAATCTTCTCTCTCAGGAGGTGGCAAGCCTTGTAGAAGAAGTAAAGGGGGCCGGAATACATACGGTAAATTTCAATGCAAATAATCTCCCTTCCGGTATTTATATAGCCCGCCTTCAAGCAGGCAGCAAAGTTATGAGCCAGAAACTACAGCTTATAAAGTAGATTTACCGGTTAAAAAAAGGCAAAATAATCTCATAAAAGGGGGCTTTTAGAAAGAAAGCCCCTTATTTTTTCCCCTGAAAATCCTATATTTGAGGCGTAAAAAAAATGGAAGTATAAAGTTTAAGAGAGAGATCAATGGGAAGAATATTCGAAACCAGAAAGCACAAAATGTTTGCCCGCTTCGCAAAAATGTCGAAAGCGTTTAACAGAATAAGAAAAGATATAGAAATAGCGGTAAAGGCGGGGGGCTCCGATCCCAATTCCAATTCCAAGCTCCGTATGGCAATGCAGAACGCCAAATCGGTAAATATGCCAAAGGATAAGGTTGAAGCGGCAATTAAAAGGGCCTCTTCAAAGGATACAACGGGATACACCGAAATATTCTACGAAGGATACGGGCCTCACGGAGTACCTGTCCTGGTTGAATGTGCAACAGACAACCCGACCCGTACAGTTGCCAACGTGCGCCATTATTTCAGAAAGCACGAGGGAACGCTCGGAAGCTCAGGCTCAATTATGTTTATGTTCGACCGGAAGGGTTTATTCAAAATAGCAAAGCAGAAGGTAGAGGATATAGAATCTCTTGAACTTGAGCTTATAGACGCCGGTCTGGATGAACTCTCATACGATGATGATAATATTTACATATATGTTCCTTTTAACGAATTCGGCAATATGCAGAAGGCGCTTGAGGATAAGGGATTTGAAATAAGCGCAACTGAATTCCAGTTCATTCCCAATAATCTAAAGGAACTGAACGAAGAGCAGCAGAAGGAGGTAAACTCCCTTATAGAAGCTCTCGAAGAGGATGACGACGTTCAGTCGGTTTACCACGGAATGCAGTAATTCAAAATTAGATTGATATAAAAAAAAGATCCCTTCGGGGATCTTTTTTGTATTAAAACCTTTTGGGGCGCGGTTAAAAAATCATCGACCAGAGTGCGTAATCGAGAATAAGAATAAGTGCGGCGCTCAGAACAAAGGCGCGTATGGTAGAGAAGCCCACTCCTTCTGCCCCTCCTTCGGTAAGGAATCCGATATGGCATCCGAGCAATGCCGTTGTTCCGCCGAATATAATTCCCTTTACAATTCCGAATATGAAATCCCCCATAAGAAAATATCTCTTTGCCGATTCAAAGAAGACCGCATAAGAGACATCAAGAAACATATTGGAAATAAAGTAGGCGCCGAAAACGGCAATAAAGTTGGCGAATATAATAAGTACCGGCATCATAAGAATGGATGCTATAAAGCGGGGCATTGCAAGGTATGCAGTAGGGCTTATCCCCATTGTTTCGAGTGCGTCAATCTGTTCCGTAACTTTCATAGAGCCGAGTTCAGCGGCAATTGAAGCCCCTACGCGCCCGGCAATTACAATTGCGGTTAGCACCGGTCCCAGCTCTGTAATTATAGCCCTGCTTGTAGTAGCCCCCAGGAATGAAAGGGGGGCAATTCCCTTTAGCTGGTATGCCGCCTGCCAGGCCGAAACCGCTCCGGTGAATGTGGCTATAATAAATACAAGGGGAAGCGAATTAACCCCTATATGCTCCATCTGGTAAAGGACAAGCTTTCTGTATTTGAATATCCTGGTAGTATAGCGGAAAATGCTGAAGAGGAGATTGGTAATCTGTCCCACTTCCTGCAGAAAACTTATTGTTTTCTTACCTACTTTTTCAATTATCGCAGCGTTCATTTTTCTTCGAGACTTTTAATGATATTAATAATGGCTTCAGGATCCGTTTGGGATAATATCTGTTCAGCAGCATTGCCCCCCCTGAATTTCCTTGATATTTCCGCAAGGAGTTTAAGCTGAATTTCGGGCTGGCTCTCCGGAGTAATAAGACAGAATAAAAGGTGAGCAGGATTCCCGTCGAGCGAATTATACTCAATCCCTTTTCGGCTTACGGCAAGAGCAACGGCGGGGTGCTGTATTTTTATTTTTGCGTGTGGAATTGCAATCCCTTTTCCTATTCCGGTAGACATCTGATTTTCGCGCGCCTGCATTGCGCTTAAAATTATTTCTTTATCTATCCGGTTCATAACAGAAATCTTGCCGGCAAGCTCATCAAATATTTTCTCTTTTGTATCGGCATCGGTAAAGTAGACCAGATCCGTTTTAAGAAGGCGGTAAAGAGAAGCACTCTGCCTGCTCCTCTTTATAAAATAGCTCATAAAGGGGGCGCTGGTTATAGAGGTAAAGAGAGCCATTATTACAAGTGCAACAAAAATTCTCTCATCTATGAGTCCGGCATTTAAAGCCAAAATGCCGAGAACAATTTCCATAGCGCCGCGTGAGTTCATACCGAATCCGACGGCGAGAGAATCGTCCTTGCTTAATCCCCCCCATCTGGCTCCAATACTGCATCCTACAACCTTGCCAATGAATGCCAGGGCAATGAATAGAAGAACCAGGACAATATCAAAATTGGCAAAGAAGTTAACCTTAAGTCCTATTGCCACAAAGAAGAGGGGGGCAAAGATATTGGTAATGAACTGCTGGATAAGCTCTCTTGTATTCTCCTTAAGGTGAACGGAATCCCCAATTGCAATGCCGACGATAAAAGCTCCGAAGATAGCGTGAATGCCAATATACTCAGTAAAAGCCGCGGCAAGGAATCCGAGAATTAGAATAAAGTTTAGAACCCCTCCGGGAAAGCTTGTATGAGTCTGAACAAACTGAATCATCCGGTTGATTAATTTTCTTCCAATAAAGAGGGTAAAGACTACAAAGAGGAGGGTGATAATAACAATTTCGCCGAAACCGAATGCGTGCATTGCTCCCCCCATCATTCCGAGGATAAGGGAGAATACGAGCCATCCAATCAGGTCGTTGAACATAGCGGAGGCAATAATAAGAAAACCGATTTCCGTCTTTAAAATATTAAGGTCCATTAAAGTGCGGGCCACAACGGGGAGCGCAGTAATAGAGAGTGCGATTCCTACAAAGAGGGCAAATAAGAGGAGGCTGTTATTTTCCTGATGCCCCATAAGCTGTGGAAAAAAGTATGCCGCGCCGAATCCTATTGCAAAGGGGAATAAGACACCGAGCAGGCTTGTAGTTAATGCCGCCTTCTTCTGCCTGAATACAACGTTAAGGTTTACTTCAAGGCCGCTAACGAGCATAAGCATAACAACTGCAAGGCTTGTAATTCCCTCAAGCGCATATTGAGTATGCGAATTTTCAAGGAACAGGCTCCTGTAAGCATCGGGAAAGAGGGAACCGAGTATTGTAGGGCCGAGAATTATACCCGCAATAATCTCACCGATTACAACTGCCTGTTTAAACCGGCGGAGCAGTTCTCCGAATCCCCGCGCGAATAAAAGCATTATGCTGATATTCAGAAGAAGAATTACAGTATCGTTTGCGTTGAAATTCATTTATCCCTTTTTTTATAAATCAGCAGGTCGCACGGAATATTCTCAAATAGGAATTCCTGGTCGTGCTGAAAAATCCTGTCGAAGAAACTGGGCCTGTTTTTGGGTCCCGCAATAACCAGGATATCCCCTTTGGCCTGTTTTGCGTAAGTGCCAGCCTCGTAACCATCTTTTCCGTAGAGGCATTCGGTTTCAACGGCAAGCCCTTCAAGATTCAGTTCTTTAGCAAAGAATTCAAGTTTTTCCTTTTCTTCGCTTTTCCATTTATTCAGGTTATCCTCAGTCTCTTTCATTGAGCCTGAGTCGTAGACCGTCATAGCCAGTCCCGGCACCTGGAATTCCTTAATAAGTAGGAACTTCTCCGCCTTTTCCGCCGCCGCAAAAGAATGTGCGGCTTTAATAGTTTCTTCCCCTTCGGGGGAATAGATAGCCGAAACGCAGAAATGCTTATAGGGCACCGGGGGAATTTTAGGGGAGATTTTAATTAAAACGGAGCAGGCTGCCTCGCGCATAATCTTACGGGCAATGGAGCCGATATAATATTTAATCGATTTTTCCTTTTCGAGGGCCCCTGCAATAAGGAGGTCAACATTTTCCTCTTCGCACGCTTTAAGAATCGATTTTGCGGGTTCCCCCTGCTTCCAGATAATTGTAGCATCCCCGGGGGCAATGTTGTTTTGCGAAATCAGTTCAATTAATGCTTTTTCGCGCTCATCATCCTTTTCTCCAACGTGTATTAGAACGAGCCCCGTATTGAATAGTTTCTTAAGGCGGGCCGCTTCCTGAAGGAGCGCTTTTCCGTTCGGCGAAAAGGTGACTGCAAGTCCTATTTTATTAAATATCATAGTTTTAATTCAAAAATATTGATATAAAATTTATTTCAGCTCTTTGCTGTAATATTTCATTAATTTCTTATATTTTTCCTAGTGAAAAGTAATTATTTGTAGCTCAAAATGAAATCAATATTATTTAAAAACATAATTCGGAATATCGGCATTATTATCATAGTGATTATTAATAAGCATTATTAATAAATGCCCGGAAATTAATTCTCCGGGCTTTTTTATTTTAAACCGGCCTTCCGGCCGGATACACATTAAAACAAAAACGACCAGGTAAAAAAGATATGAATGAAATCAGAGTGAATTTAATTGAAAGAAAAGAGAAGGTAGTACTTCCCGATAATCTAGTCTTCGGGCATACCTTTACAGATCATTATTTTGAGATGGATTATAATAAGAAAGATGGATGGCACAATCCTACAATTAAACCTTATACCGATTTTCTTACCAGTCCCGCTACAATGGTATTCCATTACGGACAGGCAATATTCGAGGGATTAAAAGCGTACAAGCAGAAAGACGGCAGAATTGCAATTTTCCGTCCCGAAAAGAACTTTGAAAGACTCAACCGTTCGGCCGAAAGAATGATAATCCCTAAGGTGGATGAAAAATTCGTTCTTGAAGCCCTAAAGAAATTAATTGATATTGAAAAAGAGTGGATACCAACAAAGAAAGGATACTCACTTTATATCAGGCCTTTCATTTACGGTTCCGATCCGGTTCTCGGCGTGAAGCCATCGGATGAATACAAATTCATGATGATTCTCAGTCCCGTTGGCCCCTACTATCCGCAGGGATTTAAGCCGGTGCCAATTTATGTAACGGACCAGTTTGTACGCGCCGCAAAGAAGGGAATAGGGGAATGCAAGACAGCTGCTAATTATGCGGCAAGCTTTGCAGGACAGGCAGAAGCCAAGAAAGAGGGATACTCACAGGTTCTTTGGCTTGACGGAATTGAACAGAAATATCTTGAAGAAGTCGGTGCTATGAATATCTTCGTCCAGTTTAAGGATGAAGTAACCACACCGATGTTAAACGGATCAATTCTCCCCGGTATTACAAGAATGTCCTGCCTCCAGATTCTAAAGGACTGGAATTACAACACAACCGAGCGGCTTGTATCGCTTCAGGAAGTATTGGACGGATATAAGATCGGCAATCTTGTGGAATTATTCGGAACCGGAACAGCCGCAATAATTTCGGCAGTCGGAAAGCTTAAATACAAAGATACGCTACTTCAGTTCAGCGAAGAGAAAGCAGGGGAATTAAGCACCCGGCTTTATGAAGAATTAACCGGCATACAGTTCGGCGAAATTGAAGACCGCTACGGCTGGATGACCTATCTGGACTAATCAAAAGGGTTATGATTTGAAAAACAGATTCTTATTTTTTTTAGCAGCCGCGTTACTAATTAACGCGGCTGTCTGCTATCCGCAGGGGCAGAAACCGAAAAACATTATTCTTTTAATCGGCGACGGGATGGGGCTTAATGCAGTAACGGTATCCGACTTTTATCTGGAGAACAGCCAGTTCAGGAGATTCCCATATACGGGATTAGTCAATACCCGTTCCGCCAATCAGCTTATAACCGATTCGGGGGCCGGGGGCTCTGCATATTCCACCGGAGAAAGAGTTCTTAACCGTTCCGTTGGAGTTGATACAACAGGCAAACCGTTATTAAATGTTCTGGAATTCGCAAAATCGCAGAAACTGGAAACAGGAATTGTGGCTACAAAGGCTGTTACCGATGCAACTCCGGCAGCTTTCTACGCGCACGTAGCGCAGCGCGCCAACCTTAATGACGTCGCCGAATTTCTTTTGAAAAATAAAGTGGATATTGTTATCGGAGGGGGGAGAAGCTATTTCCTTCCTGAAAGCCTTGGAGGAGAAAGAAAGGATAATAAGAATCTTCTTGATTCCCTTAAAGCTAAAGGCTATAAACTGCCCGCTACTATTGATGAATTGAAGAGTACACAGGTAAAGGACCGGATTATTGCTCTGCTCGAAAAGAAACATCTTCCAAGAGGGGATGAAAGGGAATATTCCCTTGGCGATCTTACATCAATTGCTCTCGAAAGGCTGAGCCGGAACAAAAAAGGGTTCTTTGCAATGATTGAAGGATCTCAGATTGATTCCTGGCTTCACCTTAATGAATATAAAGCCTCTATTAATGAGATTAAGGATTTTAATACTGCCATAAAAGCTGCGCTCGATTTTGCGGCTAAGGATAAAAACACACTTGTAATAGTAATTGCCGACCACGAAACGGGAGGGCTCTCAATAACCGGTGGAAACTTTAAGGAACCGGTTGTTAAATGGACAACAAAAGACCATACCGCGGCTTTAATTGGAGTTTTTGCATACGGCCCTTCGGCAAATTTGTTTACCGGAATAATTGATAATTATCAGATAGGCAGAATTATTTTTAAGCTTCTCGGGAAATAGAATTCACCTTTGAATTAATTAAATTTTGAAGTTTTAACGGATTAAATTGGACTGCCCTACCGGGGCAGTCCTTTTTTTATCCTATTTTTTAAAGACACGGCTACTTTAGTGGAATATAACTCCCAAAAGCTATAATTTTTCTGATGTAATATATTTTATTATGTAATAGGAGATAAAATGGCATTTAAAGAAATAGTACCTGCGGTTAGGACTAATGAGATTAAGTATGCGGTTAGAGATATTGTAGTATTAGCCAATGAAGTGGCCAAAAGCGGAAAAGAACTTCTTTATTTGAATATCGGCGATCCGAATCTTTTTGATTTTGAACCGCCCCGCAAAATGATTGAAGCTACACACGATGCTATGTTAAAGAACCTGAATGGTTATTCCCCTTCTTCCGGTATTAAAGCCGCCGTACAGGCAATTGAAAAAGAAGCAGAGAGAAAGGGAATTAATAATATTCAGGATATTTTTGTTACAACCGGAGCAAGCGAAGCTATTGACCTTTGCCTTACGGCCCTTGTTAACGACGGAGAAAATATTCTTACACCGAGCCCCGGTTATCCTCTATATACTGCAATCCAGAGCAAACTCCAGACAATGGAAAATCCCTACTTCCTTGATGAAAGCAATCACTGGCAGCCCGACATTAATGACATTAAAAAGAAAATTAATTCCAAGACACGCGGCATAATCCTTATCAATCCTAATAATCCTACCGGATCGAACTGCGCAACAGAAACATTAATGCAGGTTATTGATCTGGCTCTTGAACACAACCTTGTAATCTTTGCCGATGAAATTTATGATAAACTTTTAATGGACGGTGAGAAGCACGTATCACTCGCGTCACTTAATTCCGAAGTGCCTATCATTACATTCGGCGGACTCTCAAAGAATTACGTTGTACCCGGTTTCAGAATTGGATGGGGCATTGTAAGCGGCAACAGGAAATATATCGATAATTACATTGAAGCCATCAACAAACTTCTTCGCGCGCGTCTTTCGGCAAACCATCCGGAACAGTATGCTATTCCGGCCGCCCTTCTCGGCGACCAGAGCCATCTGGATGTAATTATGAAGAAGCTTACAAGCAGAAGAAATATGACTGTTGATATGCTAAATGCTAT
>JAEXUB010000157.1 GCA_023453125.1 Bacteroidota bacterium | reverse complement strand
CCTTCTTAGCGGCTTCAACACACAGATCGGCGGTGGATTCTTCCGGAGAACACCATCTGCGCTCTCTGATAGTAAGGTTTTCCCTCAGCCAGGTATCAACATCTTCGCCGAGCAGTTCGTTAAAATATTGATTGCTTACAACTTTTGCCGGAGCATAGGCTCCCGATGATTTTATATATGCGTTTCTCATTTCTTTCCTGTACTGAATTTTACATTACAACGCCGCCGTCCACGCTAAGAACGGTCGCATTAATAAAGGATGCTTCGTCGCTTGCCAGGAAGCAGTAAGCATTTGCAATGTCTTCCGGCTTGCCGAGGCGTCCCAAAGGAGTTTTATCTTTCATCATGGTAATTACTTTTTCAGGCATCGAAGCCACCATTTCGGTCGCAATAAATCCGGGGGCAATTGCGTTCACGGTAATTCCTTTTCTTCCGAGTTCCTTTCCCCATACTTTTGTCATTCCAATTATGCCCGATTTAGTTGCGACATAGTTAGTCTGCCCGAAATTTCCATAGATTCCTACAACCGAGCTGGCATTTATAATTCTGCCGTACTGTTTTTCAATCATATAGGGGGCCACAACTTTTGTGCAGTTGAATACGCCGGTAAGGTTTACATCAATAACCTGCTGCCACTGCTCAGGAGTCATTTTTGCAAGTGTACCGTCTCTTAGAATTCCCGCATTGTTAACAAGAATATCAATTTTACCGAATTCAGCGGCTGCATCGGCAGCGGCTTTTTCAACTTCATCAAATTTTGCCACGTTAACTTTGGCGAATTTCACTTTTCTGCCGGACGCATTCAATTCAGCTTCAAGCATTCTGCCCGCTTCTTCATTAACATCCCACATTACAACGAATGCCCCTTCTTCAATAAATTTCTGTACGGTCGCTTTGCCTATTCCCTGCACCGCGCCGGTTATTATTGCTGTCCTGTTTTCTAATCTTTTCATTTTTTTACCTTTTGTTTTGTACGTTTCAAAAATTTAAAACGATAATGGAATAAAAAAAGAATTCATCATTTTTCTGCCGTTATGACATAAGTTTTATTTTCGCCTTTGACCATTCCTTTAAAAAATTCTCGTGATGCTTTTCCATTATCTCGTAAAAAGTTTCCATTTCAACCATTCTGGCTTTAAGGGTTTCAAGCTTAGGACTCTTTTCCTTTTCCGCTAAATGCCTTAGCTGGTTTGCCAGTCTGGTGTTGCTCTTTATCAATTCAAAATTATTCCTGAAAGCCCTCTCAAATATATCGGGGGAAATTTCATAAAAATCCTTTCTGCTTGTAGGCTGCCATACCCTTCTCACAAGGTCCTTATCCCTTAATCTTCTAAGAATCTGGCTTACAGGACCCTTGCTCCTGTGGAGCGATTTAGCGATTTCCTCCAGTGAAACAGGTTCGGGAGAATAGATTAACAGGGCAATTATATGCCCCATTAATTTACTCAATCCAAATGCCCTGTAAGCTACTCCGAAATTCTTAATAACCGCATGTTTAACTTTATCTTCGCTTGTCATCTTTTACTCATAGTTTTTAACAATAACGGCAGAGGCCTCGCCGCCGCCAATGCACAATCCTGCCAATCCGTATCTGCTCTTTCTTTTCTTCATTTCGTAAAGCAGTGTTGTAAGAATTCGAGCGCCGCTTGCGCCGATGGGATGCCCCAATGCAATTGCGCCGCCGTTTACGTTCACGTTATCCGTACTTAAGCCTATAATATTTGCTACTGCCAGGCTTACTACTGCAAATGCCTCGTTTATCTCATAAAGGTCAATGTCTGTTGTCTTCAGATTTGCCTTTGCAAGTACTTTATTTATTGCATCAGCCGGTGCAATTGTAAACTCAACCGGAATTCTTGCTGCCGAACTTTGCGCTACAATTTCTGCCATAGGCTTAAGGCCGAGTTCCTTTGCCTTATCTTCGCTCATAATCAGAAGCGCTGAGGCGCCGTCATTAAGTTTGGATGAATTTGCGGCGGTTACAATCCCGCTTTTGTCGAACGCAGGGCGGAGAGAAGGGATTTTGTCGAAATTCACTTTTTCCGGCTCTTCATCCTTAAGAACTATTGTTTCTCCGGCTTTAGATTTTATTTTAACACCTGTAATTTCATCGTTAAATTTTCCTTCTTTCTGTGCGGCAATTGCCCTGTTATAGGAAAGAACTGCAAAAGCATCAAGCTCCTCGCGCGTCATATTGCATTTTTTTGCTGTTGCCTCTGCACAGTTCCCCATATGTATGTTGTCATAAGCATCTGTTAATCCGTCTACGAGAATTGAGTCCTGAATCGAGCCGTGTCCTAGTCTGTATCCGCCTCTGGCACCGGGAAGAAGATAAGGTGCATTGGACATACTTTCCTGTCCCCCCGCAATAATAACTTCGGCATCGCCGGATAAAATAGCCTGATGCGCCAGCATAACGGCCTTGAGACCGCTTCCGCACATTTTGTTTATGGTAAGACATTCGGTCTTTTCTGTAAGTCCTGCAAATAGAGCGGCCTGACGTGCCGGAGCCTGCCCTAATCCGGCGGTAATAACGTTTCCCATAATTACTTCATCAACAAGTTTAGGGTCAATTTGGGATTCGTCTAATAAAGCCTTAATTACCGTGCTTCCGAGCTGAGGAGCAGAAAGGCTTGCGAGTGTTCCGTTGAAAGAACCGATAGGGGTTCTCTTTGCGTGTGTTATTACAACTTTTTTCATATTTATCTCTTTCTCAACTGTTATTAACATATTTAACTTTTGAAAAATTTCAAACATTCAAAATGTAGCAATTGTTTTTTATCTTGTAAAGAGGGTATATAAAAATATTTTCTCGGTTTTTTGAATAAAAAACGGGTTTTTTAAAATTTTTACCTGGCAAAAATAATGAACTGTTATAAAATGATCTTCATTTCCATCATTTGCGGATCTGTTAACCTTGAGAGTTTACAAATTTATAGATTTATCAGGCCACTTAATATCACCGGATACTCATAGAGAACTAGTTAGTAGTAAATTAGTTTATCCGACTATAAAAAAAGAGCCCGGCAAATGCCGGGCCCAACGGGGTCTGTGGTTTTATGGGAAGGAATCTTTAGTTCAGCATTGCTTTTGGCGCTTTGGCATTCCTGTTTATCTGCCAGCCTGAGTTTTCGGAGGTTTCAATTGTGAAGCGGGAAACTAAATTCTGCAGATTTTCCGTAAGTCTGTTCAAATCTTCGGCAGCGCGTGCAATTTGCTGAATTCCGGCAGCCGACTCCTGCGTAACTCCATTTATGCTGTCAATATTTCTGCTAATCTGCTCTGCAGTTGCCGACTGCTGTTCTCCTGCAGCGGCAACCATATTTACCATATCGACTACTTTATTGGAACCGCCTATAATCTCATCAAGAGCTACTCCTGCTTTCTCTGCCAGTTCCATTCCTTTTTCAACTTCCACGGTACCGGCCTGCATTGAATGAACCGCATCCAAAGTATCTTTCTGAATCTGCTTAATCATTGTTGCTATTTCTTTTGTTGCTTTTGTTGTACGTTCGGCAAGTTTTCTTACTTCATCAGCAACTACTGCAAATCCTCTTCCCTGCTCACCGGCACGCGCCGCTTCAATTGCGGCATTTAATGCCAGAAGGTTTGTCTGATCAGCTATATCGTCAATAACCTGTACAATTTCTCCAATCTGGTCACTGCTCTTCCCGAGTTCTTTAACTGTATCGGCTGCAGAATTAACAACTTCTGCAATTCTTCCCATTCCTACAACAGTTTCTTTAACTACGCTCCCTCCTTCTTTTGCAATTCGTCCGCTGTTTTTTGCCGTATCAGCCGCAGAAACCGAATTGGCCGCTGTTTCAACAATTGTCTTTGTCATTTCTTCAATTGCACTTGCAACTTCGGTTGTCTGGGCCGACTGTTCCTGTGCGCCGGCAGCCATCTCTTCTGTACTGGAGGAGATTTGAGTGCTTGCACTTGCTGTTGCCGACACAGCAGCCAGCACTTCTGAAATTGTATTACCGAAATCGATTGCCAGTTTATTGATGCTGTTTTTTAGAATTACATAATCCCCTTTATAATCTCCATCCATTCTTGCGGTAAGATCTCCCTGCCCCAATTGGGCAAGTATCCTGCTTGATTCTTCAATTGGCGTTACTACAGCATCGAATGTATCGTTTAATCCGGAAATAAGTTCTTTGTAACTTCCCTTGAATTTGCCGGTATTTCCCCTTACGGATAATTTGCCGTTTACAGCAGCTTCAACCAAATGAGTAGATTCCTTAACAGTATCCCGAATCGAGGAAATAGCTTTTTCAACAGAACCGACTGTACCCTGAACCTTTACAATCAGTGTATTTATATTATCCCCCAAAACGCCTATTTCGTCTTTTGATTTGACTGCAATAGGTTTTGTACCTGTTTGTATGTTAACATTCAAATCCCCCTCTGCAAGCTGTTCACTCCCGTGTGCAAGATTTGTTATACAGAAATTTGTAAGGCTTTCAAGCCTGTCTACAATTACTGCTATGTTCCTGGCAATATATCCGGAGATAAATATCCCGATTCCAATAGAAAAGACTACAACTAAAACTATCAAGGCAATATTCATCATTCGTGAGGATTCAAACGCAGTAATATTTTCTTCGTTAACTTTTTTGGCTGCAGCAATATTATTTCCGACCATCTTGTCTATATGATTGGTTAAAGCTATAGCATTCTTCTTCATTTCGCCAATAATAAGCTGGTGCGCTTCTTCCTTTTTTTCTTCATTAATTAATCTCTTAACATTGTCCAAACCTGAATGATATGTCCCGTACAATTCAGTAAATAACTTAAAATTATTCTCATCTTCCTTATCAATGAAAGAAGCCGAGTATTCTTCCCCATATTTTTTTATTTGATCGTCGTAACCCTGCAGTTTTTCATTTACAGCAGCTGCATCCGACGCGGTTTGCGCATCCTGTAAATCCCTTACATTTATTCTTATCCGCTGGAATGTTGTTGAAATATTACCCATACTTGCTATTGATAAGGTATACTGATTAAATGACTTATCCCCGTTTTCACTTATTGTCTGCATACTGCTTAGCGTAAGATATCCTATTAAGATGGTAAGCACCGATACCACCGAGAAACCCGTTAAGAGTTTCTTTTTAATGCTCATATTGTAAAACCAATCCATTTTGCTCTCCTCTTTAATATTTTTAGTTAAATAGCTTTTTTAATGTCGGCTTCTTCTGCCGAAGAAAATACACGGTCAAGGTCTATAAGAATAATAAGCCTGTCATCAAGCTTTGCAACAGCAGTAATAAATTCAGAATCTATTCCTGTAGCCAGTGAAGGAGGGGGCTCGGTTATGCTCTTTGGAATACGGAGCACTTCGCTGACCTCATCTACAATAAATCCTATAATTCTTGAACTGATTTCCACAATAATTATTCTGCTGCTTGAATTAATCTCAATTCTGTTGAAATTGAGCTTGGTTCTCAAATCCACAACCGGAATAACTCTTCCGCGCAGATTGATAACCCCTTCAACAAAGGGAGGAGAATTGGGTACCTTTGTTATTTGAGTCATCCTGTTAATTTCCTGAACCTTAAGAATATCAACCCCGAACTCTTCGTTACCGATCTTAAAACTGACAAGCTGGAGCAATTCCGTCGATTCATTCCTGTTTTGTTCCTGAATACTCATTGAACCTCCGTTGTTAACATTTTTTAATCAGACTGTCCGGTTATCAATTTGAATCCCTTTCACAGTCATATTACTTACACCAAATAATCGGCATATGGTTCAGCAACTATATACTGCTTGTTGTGAAGTAAAGATTTTTTGTTGCGGAGAGAATAAATATGTGTAAACTGTTTTCAATGGAGTCTGTGTCATAATTATTTAGTATCTTTTGCTTTAATTTATTATTGATCGTATCTAAATGATTTAAACAGGATGCGTAAGGATGATTATATTTTGGGGAGGCGGAATAATTATTTTAACTTTCTGAAATATGAAGAAAGGATTTAAAAATATTTAAATATGGCCGGGAAACGGTAAAATACTTTTCCGATGTTTTTAACATTACCCTGCAGCTCTCATTTTTCTCTTTCTCTACTTTTGCAATAAAATCCATATTTACAATTACCGATCTGTTTATTCTTATGAATTTGCTCACCGGAAGATGTTTAACTACGGCGGCAATAGATTTAACCGCCAGGTATTCTTCTCCTCTTACGGTATTAATGGCCGTTAAATGTCCCCTGGCAGAGAAATATTCAACATCACTTAAAAGAATTGGAAAAGTGACATTATCTTTCGTAATAAAAATTCTATTCGCGTCGGCAAAAAATTCTCCCCTGTTCAAGGAGGATTCCAAGCCCAGGGCTGCAATTTGCCTTTTTATCCTTTTATTTTTTAAAAGTCTAACATTAACGGCCTTTACAAGGTCTTCAGGATCAAAAGGGCGAAATAGAAAATCATCGGCTCCCATTTCCATAGCCCTTCTGAAATCATACAAAAACGAATGCGTAGTAAGAAATATGAAGGGTATCATGACTGTTCGTGTATCTTCCCTAAGTTCTTTTAAAAGCCTGAAACCGTCAATGCCTGGAAGATCAATATCGCTTATTATCAGGTCGGGATTGGTTCTTTTTGCAAATAGAAGTCCGCATTCCCCGTTTATAGCCGATAACACTGAATATTTTTCTTTTTCGAGTATTGCCCTAACCGAAGCCAGAACGTCCTCCCTTTCCAGAATGAGGAGTATCTTTTTCATTGCAGCCTCATGCAATTGCCGGTATCTTTATAAAAATACTTGTCCCTTTGCTAATTACACTATCAATTGATATTGTACCGTTATGCAGTTCAACCGCTTTTTTAACAATTGACAATCCAAGTCCGGAACCTGATATTTTTCCCACATTTGAACCTCGTGAAAAAGGCTCAAACAGATTTTCCCTGTTTTCTTCCGGTATGCCTATTCCATTATCTGTAACGGTTATCTTAATAGAGTCTTCCTCCTTCTCAATCCGGAGAAATATTTCCATTCCGGCACCCGAATATTTTGAAGCGTTAGAAAGAAGGTTAGAAAGGATGAATGTGATCAGTTTTTCATCGAGGAACTGGAGATCATTTTTTAACAGATAGTCAAGCTTGATACTCTGCCCCTCTTTAAGTATAGACACAGTGGCCTCAATATTAGACTGACAGGTTTTTTTGAAGTCGATTCTGGAAGGAAAAAACTTAAGTTTGCCGGAATCCGCTTTGTTGAATGTTAAAATATCCTCAAGCAGCTGTGTTAGGTATTTTACCGCCTTTTTTATTTTAAAAGTCTGGGCTTCGAATTCCTCTTCATTTAACTCTTTTCTGTATCTATCCAGAAGCTGGGTTGAAGTGAATACTGAAGTTAATGGAGTACGGAATTCGTGTGATGTTATTGAAATAAAATTCGTTTTAAGGTCGTTCAGGCTTTTTTCTTTTTCAAGTGCAGTCTTAACTATTTTTTCATTGGCGGCGCTTTTTTCCAATTCTTCATAAAGACGCATATTTACCTTCTCAAGGTTTCGGGTTCTTTCTTTTACTAGAGCCTCGAGGTGAATTTTGTATCTATCGAGCTCTATTTGAGCTTTTTTCTTTTCCGTAATATCTTCGACAAGCGAAATTGCATAAAGAAAATTATCTGAGGAATCGATAACTGTAGAGTATGTTACAAGCACCCACCTTTCGGAACCATCCTTTCTAACATATCTTTTTTCCATCTGAAAACTTTTCTTTCTGAGTGCTATTACCCCCTGAAACAGAATCAGATTTTGTTCCCGGTCCTGCTGATGAGTGAATTCTATAAAGCAGTTTCCAAGAAGTTCCCTTTCACCGTATCCAAGGATCTTCTGCAATGCCTTGTTGGTCCTAATAAACCTGCCGTCTGCATCCAGAATGGCTATGCCTATGCCGGCATTCTCGAATGTACCACGGAATAAGGCCTCGCTTTTAAATAAGGCTTCTTCGGTTTTCATCTTTTCAGAAATGTCGATAACACTAGACAAAAGATATTCCTGCCCCCCAAAGTTGTAAATTGACCAGGAGACCTCTACGTGAACATTCAAATTATCCTGTCTGCGCAATACGGCTGTTGAAATTGTAAGTCCGTTCAAATTACGTCCGCGTGAAATAATTTCATCTCTCTCCCCCGGTTTTAGGATGCCCATTTCAACTGTTGTATGCCCAATGAATTGATTTTTATTTTGCCCACCAAGTAATTTGATCATCGATTCATTTAAATCGACAATGCACCCATTATCATACCTGGTCAGAGTCATAGGCACCGGATGCTCATTGAACATCGTTGCATAATATTTTTCCAGCTTAGCCAGATTTTCTTCGGTCTCTTTCTTTTTCGTGATATCCCTTACTATTCCCCAATAACCCATAAAACTGTCATTTTCATCTGCAACCAGATATGTACGCAATTCAACTGAAATTATGCTTCCGTCTTTTCTTATATATTCTTTTTCATACAGGTCCGAAAAACCGCGTACCAAAGTCTGCGAAGCTAGAATTTCAGTTTCAATTGAATGCCATTTTGAGGGAGTCAACTCAAAAAACGTCATTTCGGATAATTCATTGAATGAATAACCGGTCATTTCCTCAAATGTGCGGTTGCATTCAACAATTTTTCCCTGGTTATCTGTAACCACAAAGCCATCCATAATGCTTTGCAGAAGTTTTGCATACCTTCCCTCAGAATAGGAGAGCTTGCTTCTGATAATTTCTTTTTCAGTAATATCTTCGCAAATACAAAGAATGCCGCAAATTTCTCCATTCTCATCCTTTAAGGGCATCTTTGTATATTCAGTCCATACAAAATTCAGGTTTAAGTGTTCCACATTCAAAATTGTTCTGATATGTGTTTTTCCTGATTTCAGCAGTTCTATGTCCTCCTTAATAAATGTTTCTCCCAGTTCTTTTCCCCAGGGCAGATCAAAATCTGTTTTTCCTTCAATCAGGCTTGAATTTTCCAGTCCCGCCAGATCAGCAAATAATTTATTGCATCCCAGAAATACGCTATTAGTATCTTTCCAGAAAATTGCCTTGGGAATCAGGTCAATAATTTTGGGGAGCAAGCCCATATTAATACCTCGCACTATCAAAGCATTCCTCCGGACTTGTGAAGCTAAGACTGCCTATTAGGAGTTTAATTCCCAGATTAACAGAGAAATAAAAGTGGGCATATATATTTATCGGAGTTCCATCTTTTTTTATTCCTTCAACTTCCCCTACATATTCAAACGCGTCTTCTTTATTCTCCCAGATATCATTCTTAAATAAGCAAATGAAACTCTTACCGTGAAGTTCTTTTTTAGTTGTATACCCAAACATATTGGCAAATCCACTATTAGCCAGCGTCAGGTTCCCGTTATTGAAAATACACACTGCCTTCCCGGAATTTGTTTCCATCATAATCTCGCTTTCTGCCTTTTGGAGCAAAAACAATTGTCTATTTGCGCTTTTGACAAAATATTCGGATTAAAGTTTTATAAGATAAGGCTGAATGTTGCGAAGTTTAAATTTTGTGTTGCGAAAGAGCCGAAGTGATTTGTAGCGGGTAATTTAAGAGGCTAAGTAGTATTTGTTTTGCGGAAAACAAACTACTGCAGGCTTTATGAACGGAAAATCAAGAAATTACTATTACCCCTCTTTTTTAAGGACCAAACTTTTAAATTGCTTTATGTAGGAGCCGCTTACTTCAAGGGTCACACCGCAATTCTCCATAATTATATTGTACTTCAGTTTTTCATTTTTTTCTACCCGGGCAATATGGTTTATGTTAATAATAGCGGAGCGATGAATTCTTAAAAAGAAAGAACCGGGAAGAACTTTTATCCAGTCGGAAAGAGATTTTCTAACAAGGTATTCCTTTTTTGTAATACATTTAATAATGCTGTATTGGTTTTCGGCCCGTAGACACGCGATTTCGTCATATTTAATAGGGATAGAGGAGCCGTTGTGTGTGATAAATATTCTGTCTGCAGATGCCTTGCTGTCATTTAGTGCCCCCTGCCTTTCATCCATAACGCCGTGAAGAATCTGCTCTTTGAGCAGTTCGGTTTTGGACAGCCGCACATTTATTGCCTTTAAAAGGTCTTCAACATCAAAGGGTTTGAAGATATAGTCATCGGCGCCGAGTGCCATACCGCGCCTGAAATCGGGGGTCTCCGTTTTTGCGGTAAGAAATATAAAAGGTATAAGAGCCGTAGCGGGATCTTGACATAACTCCTCCAAAATGCGGAAACCGTCTATACCGGGGAGCATTATGTCCGAAATTATCAAATCAGGTCTGTAGGTTCTGGCAATCATAAGTCCGTATTCGCCGTTAGTTGCGGTAATTACCTTGAATTTTTCTTTTTCAAGGATGAATCTTATTCCATCCAGTATATCTTCCTGGTCTTCAATGACAAGTATTTTTTTCATAATCCGTTTATTCTATTATTGGAATTTTTACTTTAAAAGAGGAGCCCTTTCCTTCAATGCTGTCAAAGGAGATGGTCCCGTTATGAATTTCAACAGAGCGTTTAACTATTGATAAGCCAAGTCCGGTGCCGTGTATTGTACCAACGTTACTTCCCCGGGTAAAGGGCTCAAAAAGAAGGGGCTGTTCATGGTAAGGAATTCCTATTCCGCTGTCGGTTATTACGAACTGAATAGAATTATCCACCCTGTTAATTCTGAAAATCACTTTTCCGCTCTCCGAATATTTAATTGCGTTTGAAAGCAAATTAGCAATGATGAAAGTAATCAGTTTTTCATCTAAATAGTAACTGGATTCGTCCAGCATATATTCCACTTCTAATATAAGATTTTCTTTTAACTGAAACTTCAATTCTTCGGCAATTCTATTGCATAATTTTCTCAGGTTTATGTCCGCAGGAGAGAATTTCAGCCTTCCCGTCTCCGCTTTGTTTAAGGTAAGAATGTCGTCAAGCAGACCAGTAAGATAATTCACTGATTTTTTAATCCTGAATATATTCTTTTCATACTCGGCCGGATCGATATCATCCCTGTATTTTTCCATAAGCTGGGCCGAAGCATATATTGCTGTTAAAGGAGTGCGGAATTCGTGAGAGGTTATTGAAATAAAACGGCTCTTAAGGTCATTTAATTCCCTTTCTTTTTTCAAAGCGGCCTGCACAATTCTTTCACTCTCTTCCTTCAATTCAATTTCCTCAAAAAGGCGCTGGTTCACCTCTTCAAGTTTTCTCGTTCTTTCCTGCACCTGCAGTTCCAGGCTTTCCCTATATTTTTCAAGTTCAATCTGTACCAGTTTCTTTTCTGTAATATCTTCCATCAGTGCAATTGCATAGAAAAAATTGTCTCTCTTATCTTTAACCAGTGTTGCCGTTAGCATCACCCAGACCGGCTCTCCCGTTTTGGCAATATATCTTTTCTCGAACCTGAGTCTGTCATTTTCCTTTTTCACAAGCTGACTGAACTGTTCCCTGCTTGATTCAATTTCATCGGGGTGAGTAATATCAAGGAAATTTTTCCCTCTTAATTCAACGTCTTCATATCCCAGCATTTTCTGAAATGCTTTGTTTGTTTTTACAAACCTGCTTTCGGAATCAACAATCACAGCGCCGACACCGGCGTTTTCGAATATGCCTCTGAAAAGGCTTTCGCTTTCGAAAAGCGCTTTTTCTGCTTTTTTTCTTTCGGTTATATCTCGTACTATCCCCCACATTCCAACATAATTATCATTTTTATCCTTCAGGCTATATACTCTTAGTTCAACCGGAAATATTGAGCCATCCTTTCTTATATACTCTTTTTCATAAAATTCGGAATACCCTTTTACAAATACCTGACTATTTAAGATCTCTTCTTCGAATGAATGCCATCCAGTAGGAGTGAGCTCTCTATAATTCTTTTGAGCGATTTCCTTAAAATCATATCCAAGCATATTTAGATAGGAACTATTACATTCAACAATTTTTCCCTCTTCATCTACCATAACAAATCCGTCCATCATGCTTTTGTGCAGCCGGCGGTATTTTATTTCGCTTTGTATCAGTTCGTCTTCAATTTTAATATGTGCCGATACATCCCTATAGCACTTTATCAGATATTCTTCGCCGGCAAAAATAATTGAGGACCAGCTTACCTCTGCCGTAAATTCATTACCGTCAAGACGGTTTATTATTGAATAATCCAGCGCAACCCCGGTCTGTGATATTGGTGCAGAATAAAACTTGTATCTTCCGCCGAAGGTCGTTATTCCCAGTTCATTGGAATTACGTCCGAGGATTTCCTCTTTTTTCTCAGCACCGAAAAGATTCATAAAGGCACTGTTGACTTCAACAAACCGGCCGCTTCTTTTTTCGGTAACAGCCAGAGGAAGCGGATTTTCGTGGAAAACCAGCGAATAATTATCAATTGAAAACTGGAGCTCTCCTTCTATCTTTTCCAGATCTGATATATCTTTAATAAAATATATTCTCATTTCATCCGGATAGCTTGACAGTAAAGTAGAAGAAACTCTCGCATAAAATGTATTTCCGCTTCCAGTGAATGCACTATAATTTCCATTCGGCAGGACTTCATCATCCCGTCCGGTAGAAATAAATGTTTTTAATCCAATGCCTACGATTTCCCATGCGGCAAGATAACCGAAGAGAGAGGCAAAACTATGATTGGCAGAAACAATTCTTCCTTCCCTAACCAGGCATACTGCCTCACCGGAGTTATTAAGCACTGTACAGAAGTCAACTGCCCTATTTATGCTCTCCGCATCATTCGCCATAAAGCTCAAATTTCTTCTTTGTTCAATGGCTTCCTGCAATATACTTTCAGGCAGTTTATAAGCTAACTTTTTGAATATTTTATAAAGGACCGAATTGGGAGTCATATAAGATATTTTCTTTTAATGATGATTATATTTTCCAAATTAAAGGGAACCATTGTAACTTATTTCGGCTGGAAACAGTTAAAGCTTTTCTAACTTATTTCTGTTTTTGTCTATGTTATGGTTGAAGGAAGAATGATGATGTGCGTATAAGAGTTGTATAACATTTATATACAGAACAGAATTTCCTAAAGAACTATCAAAATAACAATTTCCGGGCGAAATGTAGTTCCTTTTTTATTCAAAATAAATTCTGAAGGTGATTAATATTTGTTAATCATGTTTATAAATTGTTCCCCGCACTATTTATTTCTTTTATTTGTGCTACATCGCAGTAACCGGACATTTAAACCTTAATATCGCAGACCTGTAGCGCTAAAGTAACTAATCGATCCGGAATCCAATTAGACTTTGAACTGCTCCCGGTACAAATAGAGCTCAGCTGAGAAGTAAAAAAAATCCCCCGGCATATTACCGGGGGACAAATAAATTGTTTCATCTAATACCTTTATGTCACAATCTGAATCTTAATCCCGCATAGAACATTCTTCCGCTTATTGGTCCCCATACCATAGAGGCGTCAAAATAGGGGCTGTTTGGATTCGCCGCGTCAATAATCTGATTATCCTGCCTGAAGTCGAGCAGGTTCTCAGCTCCGATATAGAGATCGAAACCGGGACGGAACGAGCGGGTAATCTGTGCATTAAGAAGAACAAATCCGGGAGAATTTTCATCTACCCGCAAGTTGACGGGATTAAGTTTTGTTGAAGGAATTCTCTTTGGACCGAACCACTGGAAAGTAAGATCGTAGAGCATCTGAGGATCGGTCTCTTCTTCCTTCTCGGTAGCATAGGAAAGAGTAACAAGCGCCCTATGCGCCGACTGTAATGGACGGGTATACCACTCACCGGAAATCTTCTGCTGAACATCGAGATACCTGTAAGCTAATCTTGCGTCTACAAATTCAAAAGGCTTAAAGTTGAGCTCAACCTGAAGAGCATTTGAGTAGGAACCGTTCTCTATTGAATAGAAATTAATTTTCTGGGGATTGGTATCCAGATCCGCAATTGTCTGCATATCAAACTGGGTTCTATAGAAATCTACAGAAATTGTAGCTTCACGATATTCGAAATAGAAATAATGGGTCAGGCTGAGGCCGAAATTCCACCCCTCTTCCTGTTCCAGTCCGAAACCGAAATTGTTGACCTGGTTAATCTTCATTTCCCTTGCGCTTACAAAGACCTGCGAATATTCTGCAAAAATGTTTGATGTCCTGAATCCCCTGCCGGCAACACCTCTGAATACCCAGTCCATATGAGGAGAATAGCGGAAATGGAGACGGGGAGTAATCATAGTGCCGTAGAAATTATGATAGTCGGTACGAAGTCCGGCTACAATAGAGAATTCATCCGGATCGGGGGAATAAGTATATTCAACAAACGCGCCGGGCACTCTTTCAATACGGTTGAATGCAAGAGCCGCGTATTTATCGTCATATTCATCAAACATATAGCTCAATCCAAGACGGTATTTATGCTTTTCGGAACCGAGCTGGGATTGAAACAGAAAGTTGAAGTATCCGCTCTTCTGGCTTCCGTCGTAAATCCTGCCGCCGTAAGAAGAAGAGTTTGTATATTTGCTTAAGGCCCACTGGAATCCGAAGCTCTGATATTCCTTGTTTGGAAAGACATATCCTGTTTTTCCGTGCAGCCTTATATTTTCCGATGAAGAACTGTAGAGAAACTGCTTATCAGGATGAACGTGCTCGTCGGAATGGATTCTGGTGCCCCCCTCCTTTTCATCTTTAACATACTGTGCGGCTACCTGCATTTCCCATCCGGAATGGAGATTTATATGAAAACGCTGAAGAAGATTTACAGTTTTAAAGGTGGGCATATCAATAAACCGGTCGTTGTTTACATCCAGCATATGCTGCTGTGTGCTGGCGTGCAGAAGTGTCATTGAATATACATCCTGGCTAACAGGAAGGCGCAGATTCAAATTCCCTTCGTAGCGCTGTTCGCTGCTTGTATACAAATTCAGGAATACTGTTTTCTCTGCTTCCTTAAATGGTTTGCGAAGGTCAACGTCAATCTGTCCGGTAATCGATTCAAATCCGTTGGCTACTGAACCCATACCCTTAGATACATTAATCGATTCAATCCAGGTGCCCGGTATATATGTTAATCCGATGTTGGACGTAAGTCCTCTTATATAGGGCATATTCTCCAGTGTAATCTGGGTATATGTCCCCGCGAGGCCAAGCATCTCAATCTGCTTTGTTCCCGTAATAGCGTCAGAAAAAGAAACGTCTATTGAAGGATTAGTTTCAAAGCTCTCGGAAAGGTTACAGCAAGCTGCTTTAAATAATTCATTCTCAGTCATTTTGGTCATATCGCGGGTAGAAAGATAATCCAGCTGCGTAGCCTCCTGTTTACCAACGACTTCAACCTGAGCAAGATTCTCAGCTTCCGGCTTTAACATTATTTCGAGAGATTTATTGCCATTGACCGTAATTGTATCAGTTTTATATCCGATAAACGAAACCACAAGTTTATCGGTCTCTTTTACCGTTGGAATTTTAAATTTTCCTTCGGTATTAGCCTGAGTGCCTACTTTAGAGCCAAGCCACTGAATTGTGGCCCCGGCTAAAGTTTCGCTGTTCCCCCCTTCATTATTCCCTTTCACTGTTCCGGTAACCTGGTTCTGCGAATACAGTGAAGTAGCAAGAACAAATATGAGTAGAACGATAATTTTAAATTTCATTTCTTTTCCTATTTATTAATGTGTGTTAGGATTATCTCTGTAGAGGCAGCAAGCCGGAAGTTTCTTGTATACATCGTCCGGTGCTTTGAATTTTTCTGTGTCGTGCCCTACAGCTGCAATTCTCTTCTGGAGAGAATCGAGAGTTATTTTCTTTTCGTCGAATGCCAGACGAAGCATTTTGCTCTTCTTATCCCATTTTGCAATCTTTACTTCCTTTATCTTAAGTACTCCTTCTATCCTGTTCTTGCACATATTACAATTGCCGAATACTTTTATCTCCAGATCCTTTATCGATTTTTCCTGCGCATAAATGACCAATGAAGAAATTAATGCTAATACAAATACGGATAAAAATAATTTACCTTTCATGGTATACCTCTTAAATTATTTAAAATAAGTTAATACGGACTAATGCCGTTGATTAAGATTGGATTTTAGGAGCGGCTAAATAAGAAGAGTTCTATTGATAATAAAACGGGGTTCATTTCCCGGGGGAAGTTCGTATATTAAGTGTGCTATATTGTGCGATTCAAAAGAATTGCGGGTAATATCGTCAGATGCATAGAAATGCATATCCGGAATTACTAAAACGCCATCCTGTGTATAGGTTAAAAAATGCTCGTCGGTAAGCTGAACACGGACAATAACCGTTTCGCAGCATCCGCAGTTTCCTTCCTCGTCGCCACATCCGCAGTCGTTAAACTGCTGCAGAAAAACAGGCGCCTGCCAGGCAAGCTCTCCCCCGCAGAAATGATTGGCTATTGAAATGCCTATGAACATCTGCGCGTAAATTAGGATGAGCGATATTTGAGCTATCTTTTTCATTGCTTAAATATAAAAATTATAAAACAAAAACAGAACTATTGTTCCGTTAATTTTTCAGTAATTTTAATTATTTTAATTTGAGAATATTTCAAGTTGTTTGGGAAATATTCTATGGGCGCCGGGCAACAGGAGTAATTCAGGCTAGACTCTCATTTTCTTGTCGCCTCATTCTCTACTTTTATATATATAACAGCTTTGGTATGCACCCATTATCCGGAAATAACAGCAGTCTGAAAAGACAACTTTTAACAGATCGCGTTAGATAAATGAGAAAAAAATGAGAATAGAAAATATTACAGAAAACAAGAAACAATACCTTGATTTGCTGCTATTAGCAGATGAGCAGGAGGATATGATTGACAAGTATCTGGAATGCGGCGATATGTTTGCTTTATACGAAGATGACCTGAAGACAGTTTGTGTTGTTGCTGAGATTGACAAAGAGACCTGCGAATTGAAAAACATAGCAACTTATAAAGAATTTCAAGGTAAGGGATACGCCAGTTCTCTAATTAGGTATGTATTGGATTATTATAAAGACAAATATAAAACCATACTTGTCGGGACAGGCGATATTCCGAAAATTCTTTCTTTTTATGAAAGATGCGGTTTTGAAAGATCTCATGTTATAAAGAATTTTTTTACTGATAATTATGACCACCCGATGTATGAGGATGGAGTACAGCTTGTTGATATGGTTTATCTGAAGAAAGCATTATAAACACTTGGGTAAAACATTCCTAGCAGACTTCCTCTTTCTATAGACATGTCGTGAATATTCTGAATAATACTACTAATTGGGGCCGATCCGCCCAGCAAGACGGTGGGCAAGCCACCGATCGTCCTTCTTGCGAAGTCCGCTCGGGATGTCATTTAGCTCGTTTCACTCGCTAAATTCCGGAGACAGTTCTTCTTGACCTGACACAAATAAAAAAATCAAGTGTTGGTAGTTGTAAGGCTTTTTTATATGCGGGCTTTAGTCCCGGCGAAGTGTAAACCGAGCCGGGGGCCGACCCGCCCAGCAAGACGGCGGGCAAGCCACCGATCGTCCTTCTCGCGAAGTCCAATCGGGATGTCATTTAGCTTGTTTCACTCGCTAAATTCCAGAGACAGGTCTTCTTGACCTGACACTAATAAAAAAATCAAGGGTTGGTAGTTGTAAGGCTTTTTTGTATGCGGGCTTTAGTCCCGGCGAGGTGTAAACCGAGCCGGGGGCCGATCCCGATTTCACTCTGTTCATCGGGACACAGCGCAGACTTCCCGACTAGTCGGGACGGCCTCCTGTGTTTAATATTAAATCTTCAATCATTTTCCTGCTTTTCCAAGACTTAATTTCATTTTCTCTTTTAATAGCTTCACTCTTGGTATTATACTCTTCTTTGTAAACTAATTCCCATGGTATACCCCTGCTGCTATACTTTCCCCAACCGAAATTATGCCTCTCTAAACGCCAATCAAGATCTTCAGTATAACCGGTATAGTATTTGTCGATGGGTTTTGAGTAAAGAATGTAAACGTACCACATAAATTCTCGGGTTTAAAAACAAAAAACCCGCCTTGAGAGCGGGTTTTGCGGGGCCGACGAGACTCGAACTCGCGGCCTCCTGCGTGACAGGCAGGCGTTCTAACCAACTGAACTACGACCCCAATATTAAAATAACTCTAACATCACTTCTTAATCAATCAGAACAAACCTTAAACATAGTAACATTCTCTAAAAAAGAGAGTATAAATATATAGCGTTTCTTACTTTAAATCAAGAGCTATAATTCTTTTGTACCAAAACTTACTCCCACTGCGTGGGCGGCCTGAACTGCCTGATGCTTTGGGGTAACCAGTTTCTGTCTCGAAATTGCGTCAATTATGCGTACACTGGTAATATCGGCCCCTTTTAAAGCGGCCATCATGCCGAATTTCTTCTTTAAAGCCATAGAAATTGCATAAGTACCGAATTTTGTGCTCAAAATGC
>JAEXUB010000142.1 GCA_023453125.1 Bacteroidota bacterium | reverse complement strand
GACATATTAAGAATCAGCTCAATTGTCCTGATTATCCTTTCGCTTGAAGATTCAATAACGCGGAAACAATCGGCCATATCGGAAGAGAGGTTGTCTTTAAGATCCATCTCAAGCAGACCGATATAGCTCATAATTGCAGTAAGCGGAGTTCTTATTTCGTGAGAAATCTGGGCGAGGAATTCAGTTTTAAGCCTGTTCGATTTTTCAGCCGCGTCTTTGGCCTTTTTCAATTCGGAAACCAGATTCTCCAGTTTCTCCGATTTCTTTCTTAATTCATTTGTCCTCTCTACTACCAGGAATTCCAGATTCTCCTTGTAGTTTTTATTTTCAATTATGAGGTCTTTCTTTTCCAGAGCCCTTAAAATGCTCATCTCGAGCTCTTCAAAGTTCAAAATAGGCTTTGTTATAAAGTCCCATGCACCCAAATTAATTGAACGTACAGCTTCCTTTATCAATCCGGTTCCGGAGACAACTATAATAGGGGTATCGGAAAAATTGCGCGATATATGAGAAACAATATTATGTCCGTCAACCCCGGGCATATTTAAATCAACTAAAACCACTTCCGGGCGGTGTTCATAAAAAAGCTTTAATCCATCTTCGCCGCTTGTGCTTGCAAAGACTTCGCAGTCCTGATCTTCGAAATAAAATTTCATGCTTTTTAGGAGCCCCTGGTCATCATCTATCAGAAGAAGCCTAAGCCCTTTAAGGGAATAATAAGGATCGTGCAGTGGACCGGTCATTCTATTTCTCCGGCGAATTAAATAAAGAATTTATTTTTTTGGTAAATATACTCATATCAGAGACAGGTTTGTAGAATACCCCCTCAATTGCAATGCCGGGCATAATAAGCTTATCGGGAAGCCGGTACTGCGCAGACCCGGTATGAATAAGATATTTCAGATGGGGCGCCAATGGAAAACTAGCCGTTATAAAATCCTCTCCGTCAATACCGGGAAGCCGGATATCAACTATTGCAACATCAAAATAATTATCTTTAAGGGCATTGAGTGCACTCTCCGAATTTTCGAATGCACTGCATTCAAAACCCTCGTCTTCAAAAAATAATTCAAGATTAAAACGGACCTGTTCATCATCGTCCAGAAGAAGAATCTTAATTTTATTCATTGATTTCCTCTTTATAAGGCAGTCTGATATTAAAAATTGTCCCCTTATCCGGAATAGAATCAACCGAAAGCATTCCCTGATGATTTGTAGTAATAATCATATACGATACCGAAAGCCCGAGTCCTGTGCCCTCCCCTACATCTTTGGTGGTAAAGAAGGGTTCGAATATTCTGCTCTTTACTTTATCATCCATTCCCGGGCCGTTATCTTCAATTTCAAGATTAAGAAATCTCGGCTCTTTTTTAATTCTTACCGAAATTTTCGGTTTTTTATGCCTGCTGGCCTCCGATTTAAGCGCATGCGCCGCATTCTTAAGTATATTAAAAACCACCTGCTGAATTTCAGTTACTGTTATACGTATATCAGGAATGTTCGGTTCATATATCTTCTCAATTTCAATACTCCTGAAATCATACAGTTTTTTAAGATCATAATTGCTGTAAGCAAGTTCAACAGTTTCATCTACAAGCTTAATAAGGCTGTACATTACCTTCTTTGATTCGCTCCGGCGGCTGAACTGAAGCATATTTTTAATTATTTCGGAAGATTTTTCGGCAGCTACCTGAATTGAATGAATTATCTCGTATATATTTCTCTCTACAAAATATTTTTCAATAAGATCCATTCTTATTCCTATCTGCTGGGCGAATTCCGCATTCTTTGGAAGGGTTGCCGATGTCCTCCTTATTATATTCTGGCATCCCTGGACAATAGTGCCCAAAGGATTATTTATTTCATGAGCCATCCCGGCAGCCAGCCCCGCAACGCTGAGCATTTTTTCACTTTGAATCATTACCTGATCTATTTTTTTCCTTTCTGTAATATCCTCAATCATAATAACCTTGCCCGGATTTAAATCGCTCTCAAGAAGGTTTATTGAAACAGAGAAAAATTTCACTTCGCCGTCCTCTTCGGCAATTGTAATAATCTCTGAAATGTTCCTATTCTCTCTAATCGATTTATCCAGAATTCTTTTCAGGAATTTCAGCCGCGGGAATTTTGTAAAGAGATCCTCTTCAAATAATGCCGGACTCTTTTCAAAAGAGGCATATTTTAAAGACTCCTTATTGAATTGCGTTACCTCCAAATCATCTTTAATTGCAATAATCGCAATCGGCACAGAGTTAATTACGTATTCCAGCAGCTTCATTGCCTCTTTAAGAGCCCTGTCTGCTTTCCGCATATTAGTCATATCGGTCATTACCCCGATTGACCCGACTACCATATTATCCTTATCTTTTACCGGCGAGGCGCTAAGATAGAATTCCTTTTTATAGCCCCATTTGCTCTTAAAGCTTATTTCATACTGTCCCCCGCGTTCTTCCAGCCGTGTTTTATTCCGTTCTATTATCAGATGATGTTCGTCAGGATCAAGCAGAACCTCATAACCGATTTTGCCTACAATATCCTCCTGCTCGTACCCGAGTATCTCGGTAAATTTATTATTTATGAAAAGAACCCGGTCCTCGTTATCCACCTGAATTACAGCCTCATTCATTCCCTGCATTAGAGTCTTATATTTTTCTTCACTTTCTTTAAGGATATTTTCAGAAATTTTTCTGGATGTAATATCTACAGCAACTCCAAGAAAGCGGACAATTTCGTTATTCTCATTCTTAATAGGAGTAACAGTTAAATTCACATAAACCCGGGAACCGTCTTTTTTAATTAGTGTCCATTCTCTGTCTTCTGAACCTCGAATAAGCGGGATTTCAGTTAAAGTTCTGAAGCCTTCAACCTTATATCCAAGCTCCCCGGTAAGTGCTTCCCCCCTGGACTTAACTTCATCAGGATCATGAAAAATTAAAGGCGTTGCCTTACCGATAAGTTCTTCCGGTGCATATCCCAGCATATTTGAAGCTCCTTTGGAGAAGAGGGATATTCTGCCGCCTGTATCAGTTGCAACAATCAGTGTGTGAATTGCAGAATTGAGCACATCTTCGAGACTCTTATTTGCTTCCCTAAGGGCTTTTGCCGTCTTATAATATGTGGATAGATCCCTCAAAACCGATACTCTAATTCTCTCATTTTCAATCTGCATCAGTTTAGAGCGGATTTCAACCGGGATTCTTTTTCCGTTTCTTGATAACAATTCAATTTCGAATGGAGCATTGCTGCTTTCGGCAAGCTGAATCTGAAGAGCATCAATGGAATCTGAATGAAGGACTTCAGAAATATTTTTTCCAATTATCGCCTCTTTCTCAAAGCCGATCAGCTGAAGAAGCTGGTCGTTACAGTCAACTATTTTCCAATTTGAAGTAAATACAATGCCTTCGAAGGTTGCATCTGCAAGATGCTTAAACCTCTCTTCGCTGTTCTTCAATTCCTGCATAGTCTGGTTTATTTCCGTCAGGTCCTGAAGATATGCAACGCTTAATATATTCTCATCAACAGCTATTGTTCTCACCCTTAAACGCACCGGATAGGGGGAAGAGTCTTTTTTAATTCCCACAATTGAAAAAGGAGCCGGATTATTAGTGACTATATGCGTAATAAGTTTTTCTTCAGAGGCCTTATTAAAAAAATTAAACAGGTGCTTCCCCAAAGCGTCTTCGCGGGTAAAACCGGTCATTTCCATGAACTGGTCATTAATATCTGTTACGTGTGCGTTTTCAAAAAAAACAATTCCCTCTAAAGAAGATTCCGCAAGCTTTTTGAATCTCTCCCGGCTCTCAATAAGCTCTTTTGAAAGTCCGGTGCTTTTAACAATGCTTGCAATATTCCGTTGTGCAATAATACCAATGAAAGCCAGCACCCCCAGATACTGTAAAAATCCAAGATTTGCAATTCCTGTAGCAAGAAGAAAATTATGCACAAGAATTGAACCGATTCCCAATCCGGTTGAGAAAAGAAGCATCCTGGTTTCTTTTTTTTCATTCAGTTTTGCATAATATCTTAATGTTTTATAGGCATAGTAGCCGAGTAATATCATGAATAGAACCACCGGTATCATTAGAACTGAGACTTTGGTCTCGAAAAGAGTGGCTTCGGCACCGAAAACAAAAACCCTTTTAATACCGGGGCCAACGGAGGAGAATGTAATGCTGTAAGGTGCGGCAAGATTTAAAATGAAAAGCAGAAACAGGAAAAGAAAAAGCCCCCTTTCCAGCTTTTTATTATTGTACTTTGAAAGCTCCCGCAGGAGAATAACCAATATGAATCCGGCTGCAATTAAAAAAGTATTCAGAAGTTTGAAAACAAGAACAAATTGTGATACATCGGTTAGATTATATTGCTCCGATAATAAAAAAACATATGCAGATAAAGAAAGAGCAAAACCGGAATAATAAATATTAATTTTTCTTTCAATTCCGTATATATATAAAAATATGCTGAGGAGAACGCTTATTAATAATCCTCCTCTTACAAGGCCGAAACCGATGTCAAAGCCCATTCCCGAAATACCTGCTA
>JAEXUB010000011.1 GCA_023453125.1 Bacteroidota bacterium | reverse complement strand
TTATGGGGAGTTTTGGCTTCTTTTGTAATGGAAGCCGAGTTTACTTTTGAAAAAATCGTAAGGGCCATCAATTACCTCCGTGAAGAAGATTAAATAAATGGAGGGGGTATTTATAATACTTCTCAAGAATTGAAATCTTCCCTGAAAATAAAAGATAATTGTCTTGAAGGTTTACTGCCACCGGTACCTCCTAATTCCCGCTTTCGGGGAGATAACCGGCATTTAATTGAACGGATTAGCTCCTGAGAGGGGAAACGTAAATATTTAATTTTCTTTGATTAGCGCCAGGTTCGTCTGAATCAGGCATTTTTTATCCTAAATTTATTTGCAGTGTAAAAATAGGTATAATAGGGGTAATAGAAAAGGATATTTCCTCCTTTTGCATTGTAATGAAGAAAAATTAATTGGAGCGGATTACAGATGTGCCCCCGTTTTTCTCTTAAGAGTTAAAAACCGGAGAAGGCCTCTTAAAATAATACTATTGCATCTCAAATTAATTTTTGTATTTTAGCGTTAACGTTAACGCATATTTATGTCCACTATAAAAGAAATCGCAAAAATTACAGGCGTATCCATAGGCACGGTTGACCGGGCTCTCAATAACAGAGGGCGTGTATCGGAAGCTACCAGGGAAAAAGTCCTTAAGGCCGCCGGGGAAATAGGATATACTACAAATATCTTTGCCCGCAATTTAAAGTTGTCCAAAGTATATAACTTCAGTATTATTATGCCTCGCCCCGATAACGACAGCTCATACTGGAAAATTCCGATGGAAGGAATTGAAAAAGGGGTTAAAGACCTCGGGCACTACAAATTAAAGACAGAATTCTTTCTTTATGATAAATACTCGCCTGAAAGCATTTCTAAAAGCTTTAATAAGGCAGTTAAAAATAAATGCGACGGAATGATTATTGCACCGGCGGGGGAGAACCGTTTTGAAAAACTTCTCTCATTGATTCCGGAGGGAACACCCTATGTGTTCTTCGATTCTCTCGTGCCCGATACTCCTTATTTGTCATATATCGGCCAGGACGCTTATGCGAGCGGAGCCTCGGCTGCAAGACTAATGAATCTTGTCTGCGGCAGTAATTCAAGGCTCGCTGTTCTAAATTTTGCTCCGGAAGATTATCATATTGAACAAAGGACTAAAGGTTTCTGCTCATATTTCAAATCGGAAGGAGAACAGGCGCCTGAGGTATTTGAGATATGCCCCGACTATAAGAGAAACCTGACTAAATGCCTCGATGCTCTTTTTGAGAAACCGGGAGGAAGAATTAAAGGGCTCTTTGTAACAAACGCATCTACCTACCTTGTTGCCGGCTACCTTAAAAAGAGGAAGCTCGAAAACAAGGTTACTCTTATCGGTTACGACCTTATTAAAGAAAATGTAAAATACCTTAAAGAAGGTATAATCGATTTTATTATCAGCCAGATGTCGGAAAGGCAGGGGTATGAATCGGTCCGGATGCTCGTTAGCAAAGTTGTGCTTAAACAGGAAGTAAAAAGAAAAAAATATATGCAGATAGATATAATAACAAAAGAAAATGTTGATTATTACCAAAGCTAACAAGGGGAAAACCTGATGAGGAAAATCCGTTTAATCTCCGCCCGGCATATAATGCCCTTACTATTATTAACAGCTTTCCTGTTTGTTTCTTTTACTTCTCTATGGAATAATCCAGATGAACCCGACTGCGAAATAACAATTGATGCCTCGCAATCCAGACTTCCTTTCAGTGCTGATATGTACGGAATATTTTTTGAAGACATAAACCACGCATCGGACGGGGGTTTGTATGCCGAACTCATTCAGAACAGGGATTTTGAAGCAGACCGTATTCCGGAAGAGTTAAAATATCTTTCCGGGGATACTCTTATAAATGCAAACGGGTGGAAAGAAATTTACAAAAGGCCATCCCCTTTGTTTGCTTGGCATTTTATTGAGGAAGGGGAATGCAAAGGCGGAATAGAACAGACATCTGAAATGCCCCTTAACAGGGCAAATCCAAACTCGATGAAGTTCAAAACGGAAAAACTGGGTAAAGGAAGATTAGCCGCTGCCAACAGGGGATTCTGGGGAATAAATATTGAGAAAGGAAAAAAATATTCGCTTTCTCTTTATGCCAGAAAGGATAATAAATCAAAGGGAAAAATTAGGGTGTCGCTGGAAAGCGGCAGCGGAAAAGTTTACGGATCCGCTGTAATTGATAACATACAGAAAGGGTGGAAAAAATTTAATGCAGTAATTGCTGCGGCGGAATCTGATTCCGATGCAATGTTTGTTATTACCCCTCTGTCGGAAGGCACTCTCTGGTTTGATGTTGTATCCCTTTTCCCGCCGACCTGGAAGGGGAGGGAAAACGGATTGAGAGCAGACCTTGCCGAAATGCTGCAGGATATGAATCCTTCATTCCTCCGCTTTCCGGGGGGATGCGTTGTTGAAGGAGCGGCAATAGAAAACAGAATACAGTGGAAAAATACAGTAGGCGGTATTGAATCGAGGCCCGGGCACTGGAATCTTTGGGGATATCATACATATGATGGAATCGGATTTCACGAATTCCTCCAGATGTGCGAAGACCTAAAAGCTGAACCGTTGTATGTGGTAAACGTCGGTATGGCCTGTCAGTATCGGGGAGGCCTGGTTGATACGGGAGAAGTAAGAAAATATATAAATGAAACTATGGATGCACTCGAATATGCAATGGGGCCTGTTAATTCAAAATGGGGCGCCCTGAGGAGCAAAAACGGACACCCGAAGCCATTCAGGATTAAGTACCTTGAAATAGGAAATGAAAACTGGGGAGACGAATACAACAAAAGGTATGCTGAATTCTTCAAAGCTGTAAAAGAAAAATATCCTGAGATAATTACCATTTCAAATGTGGATATGCCTAAGGAAAAGGGGGGAGATGAAATTGAAATCATAGATGAGCATTATTATCTGGCTCCTCAGGGATTTTATAAACGGGCAAATATGTACGATAAATATGACCGTTCGCGTAAAAGAAGAATATACGTCGGCGAATATGCAGTAACCTCAGGGGCAATTGGAAAAGGGAATCTCAGGGGAGCCCTTGCAGAGTCGGCTTATATGATTGGAATGGAACGCAATGCAGATATGGTTTTAATGGCTTCGTATGCTCCGACTTTTG
>JAEXUB010000048.1 GCA_023453125.1 Bacteroidota bacterium | reverse complement strand
CTCCTATTGCGTGCCTTGAATACTCAGTAAGGACATCAACATTTTTCGTTACTTTTGAATAATCTACAAGTGATTCAAGTATCTGCACAAGGTCTTTAATTGGGATAAATTCTCTTAATAAGTTCTGTAATACCTTCTGAATAGTTCCTAAAGGAAGCACTTCAGGATTAATATCCTCAATAACGGCGGGATAATCTTTCTTAAGGTTTTCAAGCAGCTGTTTAACCGCTTGTCGTGTTAAAACCTTATCGAAGTTCTTCTTCAAAGTTTCCTGCAGATGTGTTGATAGGACTGAAAGTGCATCAACGACTGTATATCCCATCAATTCCGCCTTTTCCTTTTCCTGGTATGTAACCCAGTAGCTCATAAGGTTGAATGCCGGGTCACGGGTCGGTATTCCATTAGGCAGTTCTTCGGCGGCACCTGGGTTCATTGCAAGATAACGGTCGGTATATACCTGATATTCCGCTACTATATTGCCTTTAATTTTTATAATATACTCATTCGGATTCAGCTGCAAATTATCCCTTACACGTACCGGAGGAATCAACACGCCGTATTCCAAAGCAATAAACTTTCTTGTTGAGGCTATTTTCTGGAAAAGATTGCCCCCCTGATTCTCGTCCACAAGGCTGATAAGCCCGTAGCCTATTTCAATTTCAATCGGATCAACCTGAAGGTATTGTTCAACTTTATCTTCGGCGGCAGGAGTTTCAGCCGGAGTAAGTGATTCTTCCAGCAGATCCTTGGCTGCCTGTGCGGTAGCCTTCCCTTTTTTAACAAAAAATGCGGCTGTTCCCAATCCAATGGAGATGAGCAGGAACGAGAATGTCGGCATTCCCGGCAGGAGTGAAAATACAGCCATAACACCGGAAACAGTTCCCAAAACCCTCGGATTGGAGAAAAGCTGGAGTTTCATCTGGATATCGAGTGCTGTGCCCGATGAGCTTCTTGTTACTACAAGGCCTGCTGCAGTAGCAATTAAAAGTGCCGGAATCTGGGATACCAGGCCGTCGCCGATGGTAAGGATTGTATATGACTGGAGAGCTTCGGTAAACGGCATACCTCTCTGCGCAACTCCAATAATAAAACCGGCAATGATATTTATCCCATTTATAAGAAGGCCTGCAATGGCATCCCCTTTTACGAACTTGCTTGCGCCGTCCATTGCTCCATAGAATTCAGCTTCCCTGCTGAGTCCTTCTCTGCGCGCCATTGCTTCCTGCTCATTTACAAGGCCGGCATTCAAATCGGCATCAATTGCCATCTGCTTGCCCGGCATAGCATCCAATGTAAACCTTGCCGCTACTTCCGATATACGTCCCGATCCTTTAACAATTACAATAAACTGGATAATTACCAGAATTATGAAAATTATGAAACCAACCACATAGTTTCCGCCAACTACAAACTGCCCGAATGTTTCAATCACCTTACCGGCATAACCGTCAATTAAGATTAATCGGGTAGAGCTTATATTTAGTCCTAGCCTGAATAATGTAACAACCAGCAAAAGTCCCGGGAAAACCGAAATATCAAGAGGGCTGTTAATATACAATGATACTATCAGTACCAGGATTGATAAAGTAATATTTAATGCCAGCAGAAGATCAAGAAAGAACGGAGGGAGTGGTATAAGCATTAATCCAAGGATAAATACTAATCCTACCGCAAGAATTATGTCAGTATTTTGGCTGAATTTTTTCATATCAGACTATGCTCGCTCTTCTTTTTCCTCTTTTAATATTAAACAGGTATGCAAGAATCTGCGCAACTGCTTTGAAAAGCTGAGACGGTATTTCATCTCCAATTTCGCACGATTTGAAGAGTGCGCGGGCAAGTTCCCTGTCTTCATGCAGCGGCACGCCGTTTTCAACTGCAACCGCTTTAATTCTCTGTGCAACCGCGTCAACTCCTTTAGCAACAACTTTTGGAGCAGAAAATTTATCCATATCATACTTTAATGCAACAGCAAAGTGTGTAGGGTTAGTAATTACAACATCGGCAGTCGGAACAGCCTGCATCATTCTTCTCTTTGATGCCTGCATCTGAATACTTCTAATTCTTGATTTAACAAGAGGATCTCCTTCGCTCTGACGGAACTCATCCTTAACCTCCTGCTTGGTCATCATAATATCTTGTTTGTGTTTATACCGCTGATACATAAAATCGGCAGCTGCAAAAAGCGCATAAACAAGGCTTATTCTCCAAACAAGGGCATAAGAGGCCTCCAGCATGAACTCGGTAATCTCGCCGACTGAAAGCTCAGCCAGACTCATTGATTTATAAACAAGATCTTCAATAACCGAATAAGAAAGAATTACGACAATAAATATTTTCACTATAGCCTTAAGGATTTCAACCATTGAACGGGAAGAGAAAAACAGATTCTTAATGTTTTTCGGCACATTAAACTTGCTTCCCTTAGGCTTTAATACCTTCCAGCTGAATTTGAATCCAACCTGAGCAACCGAAGCGACAATGGAAACTACGATAATGCCAAGAAGTATTGGAGCAAGAGATTCGAAAAGGAATAATGTATATTTAATAAAATACATCTGAACTGAATCCCTGCTTATTGAAATGCTGTCGAGATTGGCAAAAATTGAAGTTGAAAGATCATAGAATTTGTTGCCAAGCATCTTCTGACTGGCAAAAAGCATAATCAGCCCGACAGTAAAGACTGCAAAAGAGTTAATCTCGGTACTCTTTGCAACCTGTCCCTGTTCCCTGGTCTCCTCCAGCTTTTTACTGGTAGGTTGTTCGGTTTTCTCCTGGCCGTCTGCTTCTGCCATGCTATCCTACAGTCCTGATTAAATTCAATAATGAAGATTCTGTTTCTTTAAGTAAAAATTTCATAATGTATACTGTTATCGGCAAAGCGGAAATTAAAAGGAAAATGCCGAAAGCGATTTTAAGAGGCTGTGTAACAAAAAATACCTGCATCTGGGGAATCATTCTTGCTACTATACCCTCGGCTATCTGAACTACGAAAAGGGAAACCAGTACTGGAGCCGCAATCTTAATAGCTATTATAAAAACCGTGAAAGAATAGCGGATTACCAGATCGTAAACAGGGCGCGTAAGTACAAATTCACCGATGGCGATGGTCTTAAAGGAATAATAGAGCCCGGTAATTATATAATGGTGCCCGTTAATTATAAACAAAACCATAATTGCTATAAAGCCGTATATTTCCCCTATTACGTTGTCGCTCAGTTCATCCAAAGGATTAAATGCCTGTGCCATGCTCAGCCCGATTGAAAATCCGATTATGCTTGCCGCGAAACTGATTCCGTAAAAAACAAAATTAAGCATATATCCCATAAGTATGCCGGTTAGCATCTCCTTAATTCCGTTAAGAATCATCCAGCCGAGGCTTATCTGAATTGTAATATTGCTCTTATCCATAGTCATAAATATCATATAAGCAATTATAATGGCAAGAAATACACGCACCTTAACCGGAACAATGGAATTGCCGAACACGGGGGCCACTGTAAGAGCAGCTGCAACCCTAAGGAAAATCATAAGTACAAGTATAAAATCCGCTATCAGGATTCCGCTCATTTAGGTATCTGGTTGATAAGTGAGAAAAATTTCAGTGTAATTGCTATCATTTTATCCAGAATCCAGGGAAGAAGAAATATTATTGTAATTGCCGTAACGAGTATTTTGGGCACGAATGTTAAAGTCATTTCCTGTATTGAGGTAGCGGCCTGAAAAATTGAGACCATAATTCCTACAATAAGCGAAACACCGAGAATTGGCAGCAGAATTATAAAAATGGTATAAAACACATCTTTAAAGAGGTCAATTACTAGTTCTTCGGTCATTACTGGAAACTCCTTACGACCGACCCGATAATCAGGTTCCAGCCGTCAACTAAAATGAACAATAATATTTTAAATGGAAGAGAAATCATCATCGGAGGCAGCATCATCATACCCATCGAAAGCAGTATTGATGATACAATCATATCAACCATTATAAAAGGGATAAACAGGAAGAATCCTATAATAAATCCTGCTCTCAGCTCGCTTATTACAAATGACGGGATTAAAATATAAGTCGGTATATCATTTCTGCTGCTCGGACGGCTCATATTTGCCAGTCCAATGAACAGTTCAAGGTCCTGTTCCCTGGTATTCTTAAACATAAATTCCCTGAGGGGCTCAATTCCCTTATCGTATGCCTCTTTTGTGGTAATTTTATTATCCATCAAAGGAGTAAGAGCCTCGTCATTTATTTTCGAAAATGTAGGGGCCATAATAAAAAACGTTACAAAGAGGGCTAAACCGGCCAGTAGCTGCGACGGTGGCATCTGCTGGGTGCCAAGCGCAGTCTTAAGAAAATGGAAAACGATTATAAGGCGCAGATATGAAGTTGTCATAATCATAAGCGAAGGCGCAAGGGAGAGAACTGTCATAAGCAGAAGTATCTGAAGTGTAACAGAAACATCCTTTCCCGAATCGGAGGCTCCGATATCTATGCCGATTTTCGGCAGAGGGATTGTCTGGCTCTGCGCTCCCTGCGCATAAGCAGCGCCTGAAAATAAAATTATTATAAGTAATGCTGTTATTGAAATGCGTTTCATTTTAACGACAAATTTTTTCTAAAAAGATCAACAAACGAATTTTTTTCTGCTAACTGAGTAGTATCAATCTTGTCCCCTTCTTCCAATTCCAGTTCTTTTAGAAGGCTCATGGAATTCTCTGACATGCCTACAACAAGTATTTTATCTTTGATTTTCAAAATGGATACATATTTTTTCGGCATAATCATCTGAGTGGCAAGAACTTTTATTTCGTAGTTAGAAACATTTATCCCTTTTACCGGCGCATAGAATTTACGCACATACCTGAGAACCAGGTAAAGTATGCCGATAATAATTACCAGGGGGAAAAGGGCTTTCAGTATGTCCCAGATGTTTACCATTAGTATAATCCCTTTAACCTTGAAGCTGCATCGCTGAGATGAACAATTCGGATGCCGAAATGCTTATCAATTACTACTACTTCCCCTTCGGCTATTTTCTTATTGTTTACATAAATATCAACCGGTTCGCTCGCCAGTTTTTCCAGTTCAATTACATACCCTCTTTCAAGTTCCAGTATGTCTTTAATCTGCATCTGAGTGCGTCCCAGTTCAATGTAAACATTAAGCTGAAGGTCTTTAAGGAAATTCAATTTATCGTTGGAGTAGGAAGATCTGACCGTGGACTCGTCAAACTCGTCAAAGTCAGCAAGTTCTCCTATTATATTTGATTCCTCAGAGCCTCCGTCAAAACTGTCGTTGTTCATCATGTTGGGATCGAGGTTGTTGCCAATTTCGTTTTCGTCCATTTTCCTACCCGTTAATTTTCGTTTGTTAAAATTCTTCTGGTTATTTTTATTGCCTTCCGTTTATTCACTACTCCGCTTCTTCCGGCAAATAGAACACGGTTACCTACTTTTACCATATGCTCGTCATTAACTTTTGCGTTAAGCTTTATTATATCCCCCGATTCCAGTTCCATCAGTTCCTGCATCGAGATTCTCGCCCTGCCGAATTCAACGCTTACAGGGAGAAATGTCTTTACCAGATTGGTGGATATAATTTCCTGAGGTGTTGTACCGTAATATTTCTGCGGACGTATGGTTGAAAGATTCTTCGATGAGAGCTTGGAAAGAATTGTATCGAATGCGAATGTTGCAAAGCAGAGGTTCATCATAAATGAAGCTTCGCCGAATACAATTTCGAATGTAATGAGAAGAACAGATTCGCTCTGCGATGTAATCTGGGCAAAATCGATATCCGGCTCAAATCGTTCTACCTGAAAATCATAATTGTCTATCGATTTCCAGGCTTTCTTTAAATCCTGCATAATCCTTTCTACAATTACAATTAGGACTTTCTGTTCTATGGGGGTGATTACCTTATTCTGCTTAGTACCCATCCCGTTTCCGCCTAATAAACGGTCAACAAGGGTAAGCGCCAGATCGGGGTTTAATTCCAGAATCCCCTTTATATCGGTATTCTTAATATCGAATGTATACAAACAGGCGGGATTTGATACCGAAAGGACATATTCCGAATAGTAAATCTGATCTACCGTTGCTACGTTGATTGTAACAATTGACTGCAGTTTGGAAACCAGAAATGAGCTGAAACTTTCTGCAAAGTTCTCATGAAGGTTTCTAATTGTACGCAGCTGGTTCTTCGAGATTCTGTTCGGAAGACGGAAATCGAACGGTATTGCCTCTTTTTCCCTCTGTACGGGCTGTGAAGCCGGCTCGTTTGTTCCGCTCTTTACATTATTTAGAAGTTGGTCAATCTCTTGTTGTGATAGTACTTCAGCCATAGTTCATCTTTAATTTAATTGATAATGAATTTTGAGAAATAAACCCTGTTTATCTTTACATCTCCGATAAGAGAGTTTAATTCTTTGACTATTTCGCTTCTTAGTGTATCCCTGTATGCAATATTATTCAGCTGGGCAAGGCTCTTGGATGCGGTGGTTGAGATAACCGCGTCTTTGATAATGATTTGCTTCTCTTCGAATGTCTTCTTGTCCTGTTCCGAGTTGAGATCGAATGAAATAGACATTAAAAAGATCTTTTTCCCTTCGGTACCGGCCGGATTAAGAATAATATCATCAATCGAATAAATGAATTTTCCCAGTTCGGTCTTTGTTTCGGCTTCTTTTTTCTGCTCTGCGCTGTGAGTTGAATCAGCAGCTGCAGGTCCCGATGCATTTGCCTGGATGCGGGGTATTAAGATATTAACCGAAATAAAATAAACTGCGACCAGCTGAATAATAAAGAGAGGAAGTCCTATTACTAAGATCTTTTTTCCTACTCCCCCCGATTTCTTGGGAACTGACGGGGCTGATTCCAATTCTTTGTTCTCTTCCATACCTGTCTGATTTTTTGTTTGTTTCTATTATTCAATCGATATGCCATTAAAAAGAGGCTTTTTTAGGGAGAAAAAGGGATTATTGGGAGGGATTATTTGGCGAATATTGTACAGTTGGCCGTAGAAATAAAAAAAGGGATGCCCTTAGGCATCCCTCTAAGTGAGGAGGTCACTTATTAACGAATTAGATTGGTAATTTCCTGCAGGAGCGTGTCTGCAGTTGTAATTACCCTTGCATTTGCCTGAAAACCTCTCTGTGATACGATCATTTTCGTGAATTCTTCAGAAAGTTCAACGTTTGATTGTTCAAGAGCGCCCGACTGGATTGTGGTTACCGAGTTTTCCCCCGGAGTGTCGATTCTCGGATCCCCTGCGTTGGCGGCCACATTGTACATGTTATCCCCTACGCTTACAAGTCCGTTCAGGTTCTTGAATGTAGCGACCATTATCTGAGCCAATGTACGGGAATTACCATTGGAAAAGATACCGATAATATTTCCATACTGGTCAATATTAAGGTTCGATAGAGCCGCTGATGCTGAACCGTTCTGCGAAAGTGCCGCAATCTGTGAGGTCAGGTTGGTCTGGGTTACACCCGATGTTTCCTGTCCAAAATTAAGTTTAATTATCTGTCCTTCAGCGCCTGAGGCTGGTGTGAATGTAATTTCAGGTACAGGAGGAGTTGATGTTACCTGATTACCCCCCTGCCAAACGCTCTGAATAAGACCTTTCTGATCGTAAATTATTTCTCCGTATGAATTAGAGCTCAAATTTCCGCTGGTTGAAGGTATTTCAGCTTTCCAGCTCCATCTGTTATTGTCAACATGTTCATAGGTAATGGATAATGTATGAGGATTGCCTAAAGAGTCGAATATTGTAACGCTGCCGAGTACCGGCTCAGGGGTTTCCCCTTTATCAATTCTCGAAATTACGTTTGAATCTGCAATAAGATTGCTGACCGAAGAGAAATTAAGCTTATAATCAATGTTTTCGTCTGCAACTGTTATGTCTATCTGGGGTGAAGTGCAAGTCCCGGTTGTAGCGTCAAAAGCAAGAGCCTGCGAACCTGTAACCGGTGTGGCTAATGCTGTACCGTCTGCATTGCGGAGCTGATAATTATAGGTCCAAACTCCCGGTGAAGCTGCCGTTTCGGTATAGTAGCTCCAGAGCTGGTATTCTTCTCCGTCTTTATTGTAAATTGTGCTTACCTGGTAAGTATCAGGATCCGCAGCATCAAATGTACCGCCCGGATATGTCTGTGCTGCAACCGGATTTTCACGCTTCAGGTTACCAACCAGTTCAACAATATCTGTTCTAATTGTTGTAGAACTTGACTGCA
>JAEXUB010000001.1 GCA_023453125.1 Bacteroidota bacterium | reverse complement strand
TCATAAAAGAGGCTTCTTGGAATTCATCTACCTTGTTTAAGTCCGTAATTGTCTTAAATTCGTCAAAATAAGCAATATTAAAGCCTTCGTCGTTTAATCTTCTAAGCAGCCTTGACGGACATTTCCGCTTGTTATGAATGACAAGGGAGAGGAAAGAAGGGGAACAATGCAGAAATCGGCCAGCACGTTTCACCGAACCGAATCTTTGTATTAAAAAGTCTTTAAGCTGATTCATAGCACCTGTTTTTCTGGAAGAAGAAACAAAATCATTTCTCCTGCAATAAGTTTACATAATATACATTATGCGAATATTATTTAATACTGAAAGCTGGTTTTTGACGGTTTTAGGCATTTCTTTGTTTATTGCCGAATCTTCCCTTTGTAAGTACCCGGATCAAATACTACAGCTCTTCTATGCGCATTCCCGGGAGTAAAATCCCATTCCGGATTCTTACTGCGGATAATCTCAATCCCGGAATATTAGTCCGAAAGATAATTCAAAAACTTTTCCCGTTCCTCTTCATTCCGGTAATGCATTGCAATAATTTTTTTTGCCTTAACCAATATCGCAAAAGCAGCAGCTTCCTTCTCAATTCTACTCGTTCTGCCGAAACATATCATAAGTAAATCGGGATTGTACGGCAAATACTCAAGAAGTTCTTTACTACTGCCATCTGCCAGCGAGCCCCCTGACAGTCTCCCATAAAGACCCCCTTAAAACCATTGTAGCCGATAATCTACCCATAATTATCGCCTGGTTTTCGTTACGAGACTTTAAGGGCTTTTATTGTAACACTATATCCGGAATAACCGGTCCCGTATAGAATTACAGATTTATTGAGACTTATGCCGCGGTCGTGGTCTGTATCGTGGTGCGAATATAAGACTATATCCGGTACAAGTTTCGTGAAATCATAAAGCGGGCTGTACAATCCACAGGAGTTTGATTCGCCGAAATCTGCGAGAAGGATCTTTCCATTATCAAAAAAGAATAAGAATGTAGAATGCCCAAGAAAATGAATTTTAAATGGGGCTTTTGTTTCTTGAAATAAAGGATATGCGGTCGCATTATATGAACGGATCAGGAATAATAAAATCAGGGAAAATATTACATTCCGCCTCCTTAATTAAAAAGTGCTCCCCCCCTCTTAATTCAGAAGGGGGAGTTAAAACTTAATACTTATAAAAACCTTCTCCGGTTTTTCTTCCAAGTTTATTAGCATGCACCATTTTGACCAGGAGCGGACAGGGACGGTATTTGGAATCCTTAAAGCCGTTATAGAGGACTTCCATTATAGAAAGGCAAACATCCAGGCCGATAAAATCCGCCAGTGTCAAAGGTCCCATTGGATGATTCATACCGAGTTTCATAACGGTATCTATTTCTTCTTTTTTGGCAACCCCTTCATATAAGGCAAAAATGGCCTCGTTTATCATAGGCATTAATATACGGTTTGAAATAAATCCCGGATAATCATGCACTTCTACCGGTTCTTTATCCAATGCTAATGAAAGCTCCTTTACAGTATTATAGGTTTCATCAGTAGTTGAGTAACCTCTGATTATTTCGACCAGTTTCATAACCGGGACCGGATTCATAAAATGCATTCCGATGAATTTTGCGGGTACCGAGGCTGATGCCAGTTCTGTTATTGAAATTGAGGAGGTATTTGAAGCATACAATATGTTATCGCCGTATTTTTCCCTGGCTTCTTTGAAGATAGCCAGTTTTGCCTCCTTATTTTCATAGATGGCCTCAATCAGGAAATCTATATCGGCCGGAAGTGAGGTGACTGATGTATAACGGGATATATTCTTAAGTGTATTTTCTTTTATTTCCGCAGTAATAGTCTCTTTTTTCACCTGCCGGTCTAAGTTAGCAGTAATTGTGGCTATCGCCTTATCCAGCAGTTTTTCATCTTTATCAACAAGGCAAACCGGGAAACCTTTCTGTGCAAAAACATGAGCGATCCCGTTACCCATTGTTCCGGCCCCTACTACAGCAATTTTTTTTATTTCCATCCGCCGCTCCTTTAATTTAAAATGAATTGGCCGGAAGATAATTCATTTCCGGCCTTTTAAGATAAGACTTATTATTAAATTATGACAGTCTAAAGAAGAAAAATTTAGACTTCAAAAGAGAGGCAGCATTTTAACTTGCTGCAGGGACCGCTCATCTTGGATAAATTGGAGGCTGAGTTCTGGTCGTTGGCTGTCTGGGTAGAAATTCTCTTAAAGTTATTTAAGAACAAAGAACAGCAGAATTCTCTTCCGCAGGTACCCATACCGCCGACTTTTTTAGCTTCGTCACGGCATCCAATCTGGCGTAATTCAATTCTTGTCTTGAATTCACCGGCAAGTTCTTTTGCAAGTTCCCTGAAATCGACCCTTCCGTCAGATGTATAAAAGAAATATAATTTCCTCCGGTCGAACTGATAATGGATATTAACAAGTTTCATAACCAGGTTATATTTCTCAACACACTTTTTAAAGAAGGGTTTTGCCTTCTGTTCATCCTCGAGATTTTTGATATATTTTTCAAAATCTTCGGGAGTAGCTTTTCTTAAGACGTGAGGAATGTTTTCCTCGTACAATCCATATATCTGCCTCTTCAGCTTTACTATTTCGCCAAGCAGTTTAACTGTTGCAATCTCAATGCATTCATCCTGCTGTACAATAATAAGATCTCCCGGAAGAAGATCTAAGTTGAATGAATTTTCGCAGTAATGGCATCCGAGAAGCCCGTTGCATTCAGCTTCAATTACAATACGGGAATCGAACGGGGTTTGCACTCCGCTTTCTGCGCCGCAGGTAAAACAGCCGCTGATTGAGGGATAACTATCGTGGATTGTGTCGATTATTTTTTCTTTATAAAGCTCATTATATTTTACTTCCTGCTGTGATGTTTCTATTTCGGAAGAGGAGCTTCTAAAGAACGAGAGATCTATGTTGTACACTTTTATTTCCTTATGGATAAAGCAGACAGTTCAAATATAATACCTAGAAGTATTATATTCAAGTTCAGATTGTTGTCAATCAGTTTTGCAAACTGCTCTATCTTAAGGATTGCGGATGCCAGGTCTGAATTGCTGAATTTTTGATTGAATTTTTCAATTGTATCCTTGAAATCGCCGAATGAATCGATCTCTGAAGTGTATTTATGCTTGTTTACATCTTTAAGCCATTTGAGAATTGCCGAGATAAAAAATCTCACATTATCTTTATCACTCAGATCAATTCCCTCTTCAATTACCTTATTGGCCAGATAAAATTTACGCGCAAGTGAGAATCGGATTGTCTGAACTGCCGTTAAAAGAATATTATCAAGGTCGTATTTCATAAGGTCAATAGCATTCTTAAGGCTCCCGTCGCTGAATGAGGCAAGCAGCCGCGCTTTGCTCTCCTCTATTCCGAAATGCTTAATCAGAATCAATTTAACCTCATCATTGGAAAGAGGATTAAATTTAACCTGCCAGCACCGGGAATGAATTGTAGGGAGAAGTTTTTCCTTATTGGAAGTAATTAAAAAAAAGATAACGTCTTCAGGGGGCTCTTCAAGGCTTTTTAGAAGGGCATTCTGGGCTTCATCCGCCATTTCGTCGGCATCCAGAATAATAACCCCTTTCTTAAAGCCGGTTTCATTGCTGAAGGTAGTAAATTTTTTAATATCTCTAATACTGCTTATTTTTATTGTATTCGCCCCCGGTACGGTAATTTTATGGTATGGATTTGAGGCAAGCAATCCTATCTGCTCAGTAATAGTTTCAATAACATCCTGAGGAAGTTTATCATAAGCGGAATCATCGCCGGTTTCCGACTTGCCGCGCGGAAGAGGGAAAATCAGCTTTAATGCAGGTTCGGATAAAGAGGCGAGGACTTTTTTCTGTTTCTGGGCAGACTCCCCTTCCAGTCCCGAATTTATAAGCTTAAGATATTCCAGGGCGGTAAAAAATTTGCCTGTTCCTTCAGGGCCAAAAAAAAGAAAGGCGTGTGGGACACGCCTTGATGTAAATATATTTCTTAAAATTACTTTAGCTTTTTCCTGCCCAATAATACCGTTTCCGAAATCAGGATTACTCATTTCATTATGTTTCATCATCTTCATTGCTGTAGAAGAAATCTTCGTCACTGGGAAAGTCGGGCCAGATATCCTCTATTGATTCATAAGGTTCTTCTGTGTCTTCGAGTTCATTTAAATTTTCCATAACTTCACGGGGTGCGCCAATACGTTCGGCGTAATCGAGCAATTCTTCTTTAGTAGCAGGCCATGGTGCGTCATCTAGATAGGATGCAAGTTCAACTGTCCAGATCATTATTTAACTCCTACAATATTAGTTTTTATTTGCGGTTTGAAAAAATTTTAGGTCTTCAAATATAAAATTACGTGGATCGAGGGCAATTCCATTATGCCAGATTTCGTAGTGAAGGTGGGACCCGGTAGTCAGTTCTCCCGAATTTCCCATAACGGCAATCTGTTCTCCTCTTTCTACAGTTGTACCTTCTTTAACCAGAGCGTTTCTTAAATGACCGTAAACCGTTATGTATCCGAATCCGTGGTCTATTTCAACTGTATGCCCAAGTCCGGTACGCCAGCCGACAAAAGAAACTGTTCCCTTACCCGGAGCATAAATCGGAGTGCCTACGTCATTTACAATATCAATGCCGTTATGCATTCTCTTGATACGGAGAATCGGATGGAATCGCATTCCGAAATCGTCCCCGACATTTCCGTCTGCAGGTATAATTGCAGGCATTGCTTCATAAAGTTTCTGGTTGTTATCAAAGGTAGTCTGTATCTCGGTAAAACTGTTCTTCTCGAGGTTAACTTTCATATTGATAACGTCAATCCAATGATCTACGTTATCCAAAAGCTTTCTTAATTCGTTTGAGGTATTATAATTGGTATTCTGAAATACTCCGCCGCCTATACCATAATCTTCATCTTTAAGAGGAGTCAGATTTGCCAGAAGACGGAATTCGTTATTCCTCTGCCCCAGTTCATCAATCTTTACTTTTAATTCGGAAAATTTCGAGCTGTATTCGGCTATCTTTTCCTGTAATTCCTTATTGTTGCTTTTAAGTGAAGAGATCTTATTGTCGGCATTAATTATTTCGTCAAAAATATAATAACTTCCAACCAGAAAGAAGGAAATTATAATAGAGGTAAATACAAGCGCAAAAAAGAATTTTTGATAAAAATTCCTTACCTCTACAAACTTGAGTTTGCTTTTTGAAAAATAATAAAATGTCTTCATATAATAATCTCGACTGCGAAGATAACAAATGGAACTACACGTGTCAAGCCTGAAAATGAGCTAATTTTATTCAAAATCATGCTCAAAATAATTGATTACACGGTCATTTTTCTGCGTTTTTTTCTGCAGCTGCTCCATCAGCCTCTCGTTGAAGATCTGCGCAGCATCGTATCCGTAGTGTTTTAGGAGGTAATTTAGGGCAATAACCTCCGAAATTACGGTTATATTCTTACCAGGGAGTATCGGAAGCTTAATATGCGGTATTTCCACATCCAGAAGATTAATATGGGTTTCATCAAGCCCGGTTCTGGTATATTCAGACCCTTCGTCCCAGATTTCGAGCTCTATTACCACTTCCAGACGCTTCTGGAACCGGATTGCCCTTACCCCGAACATGCTTCTTACATCAATAAGTCCAATACCCCTAACTTCCATAAAATGCTTAACAAGCTGGGTGCCTGAACCCATCAGTATGCCTTCCCCCTTCTTTGTAAAGATTACAACGTCGTCTGCTACCAGACGGTGCCCTCTTTCAACCAGGTCGAGCGCCACTTCGCTTTTTCCAATGCCTGAACGGCCGACAAAAAGCATTCCCACACCGTATACATCTACAAATGACCCGTGCAAAGAGAGGCGTACAGAAAACTGGTCGTCAAGAAAATCGCTTATAAGATAAGACAGCTTTGTAGTCGGATGAGGAGATACAAAAATGGGAATTTTATATTTATGGGCCAGTTCCATCATTTCATCGGGAGGAGGATTGTCATTTGTAAGAATGAGACAAGGAACGTTGTAAGTAAAAATCTTTTCAATGCACTCATATCTTTCTTTCGGCGGAAGCTGCTGAAGGAAGCGGGCTTCGGTATTGCCCAGCACCTGAATCCGGTTAAAGGTGAATAAATCAAGAAAACCTGCCAGTGCTAGCCCCGGACGGTGAAGGTTATGCTCCGGAATCAAACGGTCATAACCTTCCCCTTCGTTACAGGCTTTGAGCTTAAATTTATCTTTGGTGGAGTTATAGAAAAACTCCACCGTTATATTCTTAATCTGCGAAATGTTTTTGTCGTCTACCTTAATCATTCTATTCCGCTTTTTTGTCTTTCTTTTTGGCAATACGTTTTGTTTTAAGTTTTTTAAGCTGAACTTTTATTTTTTCAACAACTGCGGAAATCGATTTTTCAAATTCTTCGCTCGATTCTTCAACCGAAATTGTTTTACCCGGGACCTGCAGGACAACTTCGGCAGTTTTAATGCTGTCTTTTGTATGTGTAAAGCTCAGAACTACATTTACATCAATAATATCATCATTGAACTTGGACAACGATTTTATCTCATCTTTGATAAAATCCTTAAGGCTGTCTTTTGCTCGGAATTTCCTTGATGTTATTTGGATGTTCATAACTACTCCTTTATGATTTTGGATGAGCTTTTTTATAGGATTGCTTAAGACGTTCTATGCTGACGTGCGTATATATTTGGGTTGTAGATAAATTTTCATGTCCTAAAATTTCCTTTACTGCCATCAGGTCGGCTCCCTTATCCAACATATGAGTAGCCGCACTGTGCCTTAATATATGAGGGGATTTTTTAGTTATTTCGGTTATCCCTTTTATACTCAAAATACGCTTTACATAATTTTGGACTAATCTAGGGTAGATTTTGTTCCCTTTCTCTGAAAGGAATAATTCTTTTTCCCCGTTCTGCACCCGAACCTTTAAATAGTCTTTCAAAATAGATGCCGATTTATCTCCTAAGGGTACAATTCTAACTTTTGAGCCTTTACCTAATACTCTTATTGATTTAGTATGCAAATCAATATCATTCAGAGTCAGGCTGCATAACTCTGATACTCGTAAAGCACAACCGTAAAGAAGCTCAAAAATTGCCTTAATCAACTCCCTTTTATAGAGATTGTTCTCATTCTCACTTATCAAATTAAGAATTTTATCGTAAGAGTCAATACTAATTGTCTCCGGAAGGGGCCTTTTTGATTTTGGATTGGATATTTTTGAAACAGGATTCACTTCAATTACTTCATGCCTTACCAGATAGGCGAAAAAACCTCTTAAAGAGGACAATTTGCGTGAAATCGAGATTTTAGTCATCCCGAGTTCATTTAGATGCATCAGATAACGCCGAATAAAACGCTCGTCTATGCTTTTAACCGTCTCTCTCTCTTCATTCAGGGCAAATTCAAGGAATTGTCTTAGATCGGTACCGTAGGATTCCAGTGTTTTTAGAGAAGCTCTCCTAATACCGGAGAGCTCAGTTAAATATTTTGAAATACTTTCATTAATCAGCACAGAAGTTCCTTATTTAATGAAAAATATTCTATACTTCCTCGTCCTCGTCGCTCTTCGGAACAGGTTTTTTCCAACTGGCAAAATCGCAGTTAGGGTAGCGGCTGCAACCGTAAAAGATTCTGGCTTTTTTGGTTCTTCTAATTACCACTTCCCCTTCTTCGCATTTGGGACACGATAAGCCGAGTGTAAGGTCTTTGGTAAAATCACAGTCCGGATATTTTTCGCATCCGATAAACTTTCCGAATTTACTCTCTCTTATTACCGTCTTGGCCCCGCATTTCGGGCACTCTTCGCCGGTATATTCAATTTCTTTCTCTTCCTGAGCTACTTCCTTAAGCGATTTGATGTTCTTGCATTCCGGATAATTGGTACAGGCGAGGAACTTTCCGAACCTTCCCATTTTTATATCCATATCCGAACCGCATTTATCGCATTTAATCTTTTCGATATTCTGTTCAACTTCTGCAAGTACTTTTGAGAAAGGGGTGTAAAAATCATTTAGTACTTTAATGTATTCAATTTCCCCTTCGGCTATTCCGTCCAGCTCGTCTTCCATTAAAGCGGTAAAATTGACGTCGAGGATTGTGGGAAAATTCTTAACAAGTACCCCATTAACCTGTTTTCCTAATTTGGTGGGGAATAATTTCCTTTCCTGCTGCTCAACATAATTCCTGTCCTGGATTGTCCCCATTATCAGTGCATAAGTGCTAGGGCGTCCAATGTTCTTAGCTTCGAGTTCCTTAATCAATGTACTTTCTGAAAAACGTGCGGGCGGTTTAGTGAAGTGCTGGTTCTTTTCCAGATTAAATAAATCCATCGGGTCATTTTTCTTTAATCCGTATGGAATATTTGAGCTTCCGCCGTTTGAATCAGTCTGGTCTTCATTATCCTCATCATATAATTTAAGGAAGCCGTCAAATTTAACTGCGGTTCCGGTTGCTTTAAAGAGAAAGCGCCCGGATTCTATTTCTATTGAAGTGTTTTCAAGTATTGCCGATTCCATCTGGGATGCAAGGAATCTCTTCCAGATTAAATCATACAGCTTGAACTGATCGGGAGTAAGAAATTCCTTTACATGGTCAGGGGTATATTCCATTGATGTCGGCCTTATTGCCTCGTGAGCATCCTGAACATTCTTCTTCTTTTTATCATAACTCTTTGCCGATTCTGGAAGATACTCATCGCCGTAATTCTTTTTAATAAGATTTCGGGCTTCAACAAGAATTTCATCCCCGATTCGTGTAGAGTCGGTTCTCATATAGGTAATAAGACCTGTGGTGCCTTCATTGCCCAGATCAATGCCTTCATAAAGATTCTGAGCAAGCATCATGGTCTTTCTGGGCCTGAAACGGAGTTTGCGCGAAGCCTCTACCTGAAGTGTGGATGTGATGAATGGAGGAAATGGATTTCTTTTTGATTCTTTAACGGTTATATCGGTAATGGAATAATCTTTTTTATTCTTAATTTCGGCATACAGCTGCTCTGCGGTTTCTGAGGAGCCGATGAGAAAATTCTTTAATTCAAATTCTTTTATTTCTTCGTCGGTCATTGAAGCGGAAGGCTTTACTTTTATCCCTTTACCGTCTATTGACTGTAATTTAGCCTTTAATTCTTTTCCATCGGGATTCCTGAAAAAGCCCCATAAGGACCAGTATTCAATAGGAATAAAGCTTTGAATTTCCTCTTCCCTTTCGCAGATTAGTCTGAGAGCAACTGACTGAACGCGTCCGGCCGATAATCCGCTGTCGGAACTGGATATAACTGCTTTCCATAGGAATGGACTTATTTTATAACCGATAATCCTGTCCATAACTCGCCTTGCTCTCTGTGAAGAAACGAGGCGGCTGTCTATGTCAATAGGATTTTTCATTGCCTTTTCAACTGCAACTTTAGTTATCTCATTAAACAGTACACGGTGAATTTTTGCATCGGTCTGTCCGTTTATAACTTCATAAATATCCTGAGCGATGGATTCCCCTTCGCGGTCAGGGTCAGTTGCAATGTAAATTTCTTTAGCCTTGGCTGAATATGACTTTATTTTTTTAATTAAATCCCCTTTTCCTCTTATATTCAAGAGAGAAGGGACGAAGCCGTTATCAACATCAATGCCCAGTTTAGATTTGGGGAGGTTTTTTATATGGCCGATTGTAGCTTCAACGTGATAATTTTTGCCAAGATATTTATTAATAGTTTTTGCTTTAGACGGGGATTCAACAAGTACAAGATATTTGCTCATCAGGAATTTCCTTAATTAATTGTATCGGTAGAATAAAGGGATACCCTGCTTCCGGGCAGGATACTTGGATTGAGTTCCACGAGAGAAAAGAGAATAATCCAATTGATTTCATCCTTGGAAATTCTTGTTTCGGGGAAAATCAGAATCTGTTCAAGAATCTGTTCTACATCCTTAGCCGATAATAATCCGATGTTCATAAGATGAATTAAATAATTATGATTTTCAGGTCCGAGGACCTCTTTTTCTTCCTCAGTCAGCATCCTGAATCTTTTCGGTTTTTCTTTCAGTTTGGATTTGATGTTCTGCCTGTTGGTCAAGACTTTATCATAAACAATGCTGAAAGCGATGCTTAATGTTTTCTTATCTATATCGTGGCTGCGGTTAAGAATTTTATTAACCTCTTCCAAAGATTTATTCTTGTGCAGAGTTTCTAGTATTTTAGTAAGGACTTCAACAATTTTGGGTGTCATTTTTTAATAAGCTTCCGGAACTGTTTTCCAAATTTTTTAACTAATGCATTTTCCAGAGTTTTCATAAGTCTTTTATCTTTTTTCTTCATATCGTCGAAACCTGAAAGATGAAGAATTCCGTGAATAACCAACCTTAACAATTCATTATCAAAAGAAACTTTGAACTTTTTCGAGTTTTTATACGCATCTTCATAAGATATGAAAATTTCGCCGTCAAAATTAAAGTTTTCTCCCGAATAATTAAAGGTAATTATGTCGGTTGTGAAAAAATGCTTCAAATATTGACTATTTATTTCTAATATTTCTTCAGGCGAGACAAAATTAATAGCCAGAGATGATACCTTGAATTCTAAAATAGGTTTTAATTCCGAAACCAGTTCGTGGATTTTTTTCTTGTCGATTTTTATCCCTTTGCCGCAGGATATTGTTAGATTCTTTACCATATTATATCCTTATTTCCATTAGTTCTTTTGATGCTGTGCATTTTATTTTAGTATTACATTCTGTAAGAATTTTCCTTGTCTGATTCATCATCTGCTTAACCTGCAGGTCGGAATACTCCGGCTCATAATGAAAAAGAAGAAGATTTTTAACTTTTGATAGTATGCTGAAAAAAGCCAGGGCGACATTGTCGCTGTGTCCCCACCCTATTTTTGATTTAAAATCTTTCAAAGTGTACATACTGTCGTGAATAAGATAATCGGCCCCCTTACAGAAGTTTATAAGTTTCTTATTCCTTGCCTCTAAATCATTTAAACTCGGATTCAATGAAAAAGTTTCATACATTATTTCATTATCGGTCATATAAACAACCGATTTATTTCCCTCGGTAATTTTAAATGAAAGTGTCCCTTTTGAATGATTCGGCTCAATTGTCTCTATTAAAAGGTCATTAATCTGATATTTTTGGCCGGCAGATATTTTGTTATAGCTGATTTTTGCCTTTAGGATTTCCGTTTTTACAGGAAAGTATTCCTGATTCCAAAGCATATGAATGACATCAATAACTTTTTTCTTTGTAGAAGCACTGAGAAAAATATTAATCTTGAATTCAGGCGAATAGAGGGGAAGGAAAAAAGGCAATCCCTGAATATGGTCCCAATGCGAATGTGTAATAAAAATATTGATTGGCTTGTCGGGCACAGAATGAAGAAATTTATTCCCGAGAGCCCTTATTCCGGAACCTGCATCGAGTATAACCTGTTCCCCTTTGGCCGAAATAACCTGAATACAGGGAGTATTCCCCCCGTAAATTATGGTCTTTTTCCCTGGCACCGGAATTGAGCCACGAGTACCCCAAAACTTAATTATCATAACTGATAACCGTTTTTAATTAAAGATTCTTTAGTTATTTGGGTGTATTTGTAATAGCGCATCGCAGATGCGTCAATATTCTCAATCTCTTCCGGAGTTAAATCCCTAACAATTTTTGCAGGAACCCCGGCAACCAGTTTGCCCGAAGGGACAACAAATCCAGGCTTAACCACTGCACCGGCAGCAACCATTCCTTTTTCTTCAATAACTGCTCCGTCAAGGACTATTGCACCTATTCCGATAAAGGTAGAATCCATAAGAGTGCATCCGTGCAGTTTAACCGCGTGCCCGATTGTAACTTTATTCCCGATCTCAAGAGGATATCTGCCGTTTGTAACGTGAAGCATTGAACAGTCCTGTACATTAGAATAAGAACCGATTTTAATATAATGTACATCTCCCCTAACCACGCTGTTATACCAGATGCCAGAGTTTTCACCTATTTGAACATTGCCGATTATTTTTACCCCCGGGGCAAGAAAAACAGACTCATGAATTTTCGGGAAAAACTCCAAATAAGGGAACAATTTCAATTCTTTATTGTCGTTTTGCAATTTATTATCTATTATTTTTCTTGTGAATGCATTATAATTATTATGTATTTGTAATTCAAGCGAAAAATAAAACTATTTTGGCATAAGTGATTTAGGCCAATTTGGCTTAAAAAGAATGATTTTCAGTTTGTGTTTTTTATAACATTTTTAACGAACTTCTTTCCAGACATCCCTGCGGGAACGGCGAGCAAATATAACCCAGATACTATTTAGCAGCCAGGAGAAAAAAACCGAGAAATGTCCTTTATGCCTGTATCTTCTCGGGGATTCATAAACAACTGTTTCGGTTGAGTGGAATACATTTCCTATTTTCCTTATACGCATAAAAAGGTCAAAGTCTTCTCCCGCAGCAAAATTAGTATTGCACCCGTTCAAACTGAAGTAGACGCTTTTACGAACGGCGTGGCATTCTCCTCTTCCCATTCCGATTCCAATCCGGTTAAGAAATTTAAAATAGCGGTTATAAAAGCCGAGGAATATTTTATCAGATATTATCTCCTCGCCGGGAGCGATTTTTACATCGCATGTAAAAGCTGCATTTTTACAATCCTTAAAGACTTTTACTGCTGTATCCATAAAGGCCGGAAAATCCTTGAAAATTATATCTGCTGCTAAAAAGAGCAATATATCTCCCGATGAATGTCCGGCACCTGCATTTTTTCCGATTGATATATTCTGCCGGCTCTTTGAAGTGTGAACAATAATCTTATCAGCATAAAAAAGAGAAATGGGGACTGTCTTGTCCCCGCTTCCTCCGTCTGAAACAATAATTTCGTAATTATATTTACTTTTCAGGTCATTTTGAGAAATTTGGCTTAAAAGGCGTTCAATAAGTTTTTCCTCATTAAGCGCAGTTATAATTAAGCTGAATTTCACTTCAGGCTATTCCGATTTCTTTTCCGGCTTCATCTGAGGAAAGAGAATAACATCCCTTATTGAAGGCTGGCTTGTTAAGAGCATAACAAGTCTGTCAATACCTACACCCAATCCTGCCGTCGGGGGCATTCCATACTCGAGTGCTCGCAGGAAGTCTTCATCAACCTGATGTGCTTCTTCGTCCCCTTCTTCCCTCATTTTAACCTGTTCTTCAAATCTCTGTCTCTGGTCAAGCGGATCATTCAGTTCGCTGAATGCATTACAGATTTCGCGTCCCAATACAAAACCTTCGAATCTTTCAACCAATCCTTCTTTTGAACGGTGTTTCTTTGCAAGTGGAGAAAGCTCAACCGGATAATCGATTACAAATGTAGGCTGAATAATTTTTCCCTGTATGGATGCTTCGAATAATTCATCAATAAGGGCTGATTTAGAGGTATTTTTCTCCGGTTCAACACCGAATTTGCGAAGTACTGCGCCTATTTCATTTTTATCTGCTTTCATAACATCAAGACCGGTTACTTTAAGCAGTTCGTCAACCATGCTCATTCTGTTCCAAGGAGGAGTAAAGTCTACTTCGGTACCTTCTATTTCAAATTTAAGTGTGCCGTATACCTTCTGGCAGACATGGGCAACCATGTTTTCAACGGTTTCCATCATCCAGAGATAGTCTTTATATGCCACATACATTTCCATCATTGTAAATTCCGGATTATGAGTCCTGTCCATTCCTTCATTCCTGAAGTCTTTGGATATTTCATAAACGCCGTCGAAGCCCCCAACGATTAATCTTTTGAGGTATAACTCGTCTGCGATTCTTAAATACAAATCAATATCAAGAGCATTATGATGAGTGATAAAAGGACGGGCCGAAGCTCCACCGTAAAGCGGCTGAAGAATAGGAGTCTCTACTTCAATCAACCCTAAAGCATCAAGATATCTTCTAATCTCGGATACAATTTTTGAACGCTGAATAAATGTGTCTTTTACTTCTGGATTAACAATTAAGTCCACATAACGCTGACGGTATCGAAGTTCCTTATCTGCAAACTGGTCGTGCACCACTTTATTGCCGTTTTCATCGACAGTTTCCTTGGTAATGGGAATAGGTCTAATTGATTTTGAAAGCAGGGTAAGAGACTTTGCGTGAACTGATATTTCGCCTGTCTTTGTCTTAAATACAAATCCTGAAACGCCAATTATATCGCCAATATCCATTAACTTAAACGCATCGTAGGATGCACCAATATCATCGCCGCGGAGATAAATCTGAATCCTCCCTTTCTGGTCCATAATAGTACAGAAGGATGCTTTCCCCATTCTTCTTAGGGCCATAATTCTTCCTGCTATGCTTACATCTTTGCCTTCAAGAGTATCATAACTATTCTTTATATCAACCGAATAATTATCCACATCATATGAATAAGTATAGGGATTAATATCTTTTTTTCTCAATTCGCTTAATTCTTCCAAGCGTCTTTCAATTAAACTATTCATATCCTGAATGTTCAGATTGTTTTCCAATTTATCCTCCTAAATTAATTTCTTGAAAAATTTGCAAGCCTTATACACACCAAATCCTGGATGTAAGTGGCAAGCGGAGCCGGCACAATATAGTTATTTACCATCATGCAAAATACTACCGGCTCGCCGTCAAAAGTCCTTAAATAACCCGCAAGTGAAGATACACCGTTATTATAACCGGGTTTAGCCCTAACATTGTTTTCTGCTCCCGTTCTGCGCATCCGGGATGCAAGCGAGCCGTCAAGTCCAGCTATTGGAAGCGAATTGTAAAATGATTCATACATTTCGCTCTTATACATATAGCTCAATAAGTTAACAATATGACGGGGCGTAACCAGATTCAGTCTTGATAATCCTGAACCGTCCACCATATTCATATTATCAAGATTAACCCCCATATCGTTAAACAAGTCCCTGCAGGCTTTTAGTCCGTTATCCACCGATCCCAATCCGTAGGATTTGAATCCAATTGTTTTTATAAGCTGTTCGGCAAAAAAATTATTGCTGTTTTTATTCGTTTCCTTCACTATGTCCCGCAGAGGTATCGACTTGAAAGAATACAGGGGTATAAGATCTTCTTCTTCAGGCTTAGCTTCCAGTTCTTTAATGCTTAGCATTTCTCCTCTAAGTCTAAAACCTTTCCTTTCGAGCACCTCAGAAAATAAGGTCAGGAAATATTTAGAAGGGTCGGTTATTGATATATACTCGCTGACCGGCTTTGAATTCTTTCTAATTTTACCCGAGAGTATAATCTCGTTTGTTCCGTGCTTTCTTGTGAAGATAATTTTTTCTTCGATATTCTGAGGCACCGTAATAATGTTGTTTTCAATCCTTACATATTCTGTATTGGGGATAAATGTTACATCGGCTTTTTCTCCAATCTGCCCCGGTTTTACTGTTATATGAATGCAGTTATCATTAAAGCTTAGCGCCCCGTTTTCTGCCGAATACCAGAAAGGTTCGCTTTCAACCAGCCATCCTTTGCCAAGCCTCTCATTATCAAAGGCCGAATCATCTCCAATAATATCACCGAGTATTTCATTAACGCCCCTTGCCTTAAGAGAATCTGCCCACTTTTCAAAGAGGGCAAGAGGATTAGCTTCGAGGAATTTAGAAGAAATGGTAGGATCGCCGAAACCCCTTAATACCAGATCTCCGGTTATCTTGCCGTTTCTTATTTCACCATTTAATAGCAGCTGCGTATCATACCGGAATTTATCCCCCAGCAGAATCAAAGCCGCAGCTGTAGTAAATAATTTCTGCGTTGAAGCGGGAATAAAGAGTTTATCAGCGTTTTTGCGGTAGAGAATTTCTCCGCTGCGGAGAGATTTTATTAAGACTCCCCAATTGGCGTTGCTGAAATTCGGGTCGTTAAAAGTTTCCTCAAGCTGATCTCTTAATGCCTGGGCAGCATCTGTAAGAGAGCCGTTCTTTCCTTTTAAGGAATCCTTCTGCTGGCCGCTTATGACCGCAGCAAGTATAAAAAGTATTACAAAACTATTTTTTATACTTTTTATAAACACGGGCAATCTCTTCTTTAGTTAAGCTTCTATAGCCTGCGGGGGACATATTGTCTGCGGTAATGCCGGCGTAATTTTTACGGTGAAGCGATTTTACATTGTAGCCTAGACAAGCGAACATGTTTTTTACAAAATGATTTCTCCCCTCTTCGGAAGTGACAAGTACTTTTGAGAAATTTCCTTTCGAAGGATACTTAATGGCTGTAAACCTTCCCTGCTTTCCTTCAACTCTAACTCCATTTAAAAGCCTGAAACGGTCTTCCTCGCTTAACGGCCGGTCAATAACCGCAAGATATTCTCTCGGAATTTTATTCTTGGGATGTAGAAGGAAATCGGCAAAATCGCCATCGTTTGTAAGCAGTAATATGCCCGTTGTATTTAGATCCAGACGCCCTACAGGAAATATTCTTACATTTGTTTTAACAAGTTCAATTACAGTAGTTCTTCCCTTTTCATCATCGGTTGTAGTAACAACCCCTTTTGGTTTATTTAGTACAAAATAAACCTTTTTGGCGGCTTTGATTTTTTCGCCGTCAAGAGTAACTACGTCATTATCTTCATCAATTTTTGTTGCAAGATCCATTACAATTGACCCGTTACCCGAAACGCGGCCGGTTGTAATATACTCTTCAGCTTTACGCCGGGATGCAATTCCGCATTCGGCAAGGTATTTATTCAGTCTCACTT
>JAEXUB010000007.1 GCA_023453125.1 Bacteroidota bacterium | reverse complement strand
GATATAAGCAGCGTGTAATTTGCCTTATCAAGGACGCTTTTAATGCCGTTTAGAATATCGGCAAACATTTTAAAATCGCTTACAGGGGATGGAATAATCAATCCGACACATTTTTTAACGGCAGTCTCGCAGGTTCCAACATAAATACCCTTTCCCTGATGTTTAATTATAATCCCTTCATTTTCAAGTTCTATAAGGGTGCGGTTTACAGTAGCGTAGCTGAATTTATATTTTTTAATTAACTCCTGTACGGTAGGCAGTTTATCATTCTTAACCAGCCTGTTTTTCCTGATATAATCAATAATTGCAAGCTTAAGCAGTATATATTTCTTAGTATTCTTTCCTTTCATCAGATAGAAACCGCATTTAGAATTTTATGATTGCAAAAATTATGCAATTTGAAATGAAAAACCGTTTTTTTTCTTCAAAAATGATAAAAAGAAGGGAGATTTAAGAAATATTTTCCAAATCATTTTTTTTGATTATATTTGAGCCCTAAAATTACGGATAGGTGCAGGAGTGGTTGAACTGGCTACCCTGGAAAGGTAGTATACCCGCAAGGGTATCGAGGGTTCGAATCCCTCCCTCTCCGCTAAAAATAAAAAGCCCCCTTTTGGGGGCTTTTTATTTTTAAATGAGATGGGATGGCTAATTCGGCCCCTCCTGAGGGCTGACCCCGGACTTTGCCGGGGTTAGTCCCGATAGTCCGTTGGCTAACGGACGTATCGGGGTTCGAATGAAATAAAAACAGGGGCACTTATAACTAAGCTTTCCCGATAGCCTGGAGTTCTGAGCCTGCGAAGAGCGAAAGGCGTATCGGGGTTCGAATGAAATAAAAACAGGGGCACTTATAACTAAGCTTTCCCGATAGCCTGGAGTTCTGAGCTTGCCGAAGAACGAAGGACGTATCGGGGTTCGAATGAAATAAAAACAGGGGCACTTATAACTAACCTTTCTCGATAGCCTGGAGTTCTGAGCCTGCGAAGAGGGAAAGGCGTATCGGGGTTCGATTACAATAAATCCGGGGAAACTGCTGTCGAGACTCGCCTGTTTATGGCAAAGCCTGAAACATAGCCGCAGCGGTCCTTATGCTATAAGTTTTTCAGCCACACATTCCGTAAAGCCATCTGCTCAGGCGTCGGATTTGGCAGTAGATTAAATCTGTGCATAATTCTAACAGGGTACATAACAGCTTTAACCTCAACCTGTTTCCCCTCTCTTTCAACGGTAAGATTAAATGACTCGCCGGCTTTAAGCCGTCTAGTCTCGGCAATTTTAGCCTGAATATTTTTCATGCTTAATTCTTCGCCGTTTATTTTCAACATAACATCGCCCGGTTTCAAATTGTCCTTTGCCCTTTCGTCAACTCCAATAATTACAAATTTATCATTCTGCATTGTCATTTGCGCCCCGGGATTTACACGAGTTGAATCATAACCGGCAATTTCCCGGTAATCAATTCCGAGCTTCTCAAAATATTCTTTTACGGGGAGTTTCTCTGCATTTTTAATATAACGATCCAGGAAATCCTTAATACCTGGGTGCGTTCTTGCAACAAATTCCTCAAAGAAATTCTTTTCTGAAAAAGATTTATTTACTCCGTAGTCTTTGTACAATTGATTAATGACTTCCCTAAGTCCTTTTGTGCCGTTTGTGAGGGATAGAAGGTCAATATCAAGTAAAGTTCCCACTACTGCCCCTTTAGCATAAATGTTCGGATACTGATCGGGCAGTTCACAGGCTCTTATACCAAGTTCAACCAGAGATAATTTCGGGTCGTAGGAATCATTAGTGGTCAATTTCCTTCCAAGGTCCTCAAGGTAATCTTCCAAAGACACAATTCTTCCCCTTAACTGCAGCATTTGCGCGGCCCACTCGGTTACTCCCTCATAAAACCAAAGATGCTGCGACATAACCGGTTTCTCGAAATTAAATGTTCCAATCAGTTCGCTGTGAATATTCAGAGGAGTAATTATATGATAAAACTCGTGGGCGGCTATTGAACGGGTCTGCATTTTGAATGCAGGAGTAATCTGCTGTATATCCCTCATAGCATAAGCCGAGCTGAGGTTATGTTCCCAGGCTCCGCCTGATGGGGAAGAGCCTTCGAAAAGGAAGAGAAAATCGTAACGTTTTGCAGGCAGGCCTTGCGCAAAAGCATATGTTGCCGGGAAAATATCTTTTACAATTGCCATTAAATCATCAGCCTTTATTTTACCGCTTTCTGAATATGCATAAACATTTACTGTCATATTCTCAACTACAGTAGAGGCTTTGGTCAAATTTCCAAGCTCTATCGGGGAATCAACTACGTGATCGAAATCCCTTGCCGAATAAAAACCATCTGTGTCTTTATCCAGCGCGGTACCGATAATCCAGCCTGAAGGGAAATCGAGTTTAATTTTAATAGGAGTCTTCTGCATTCCGTGAAAATATCCAAAAACACAATGCCCGTTTATTAATGCGTGATCGTCTTCAAAGGAAGTAGCACACATTGGATAAATCCGGTGTTCTTTTACTGGAGTATCAACAATATCAGCCATTGTATATTCTATTTTGGCAGTTTTAACCGGTTCTCCAAGTTCCCACTGATTAGTGGAAATCTGTTTCGAGAGGAGCTCATTCCCGTTTTTGTCAAATGCCTTAAATGAGCGGACAAACCTCCCTATGTCCATAATTTCGTAGGTGCCGGGGGCAGTAGCAGCGAATTGGAATACCTTGTTCTCCTCCGTCAGTCTTTCGGGTATTAGCGTAATATGGAATACGTCTTCTTTACGGTTGTTAAGGTCAATGTAAAATCTGTTTTGGGCAATTGCGGTCCCGATGGAAAGGATGAGGAACAACAGAGTAAAGAGAGAGTAAATTGTATACTTTTTCATTTACAGCCTCCTGGCGTATACAGTTAAAAACTATTCAATGCTTTTTAGACGATTCAGACTGGCAAGTGTTGCAGCTGCATATAATAGGTTTCACATTGAATACTCATAGCTCGTAATAAAAATGATTTTACAAATTTAAAAACCGATTGCCAGCTGAATACCATCCAATACTGCAGGAATCTGAGCTCAGGCTAATCACATCGGCTCTTTTCCCTCTCCTTCTTTTGACAGGTTTTTTTATTTATTTTATTTTTGTGAAATTTTTATGATAAACCTATTCGGGAAAACAGGACAAGGGTAATGCAATGCTCAAGTATAAGATATTAACACTAACTCAGGAATTTGACGGACATACTTCTGCTATACATCCTGTTATGTTTTATACTGATTCTGATCTGATACTATGCGATGCCGGCTATCCCGGTCAGACTGAACAGATAAAAACAGAATTAAATAAATACGGATTCAGCGCAAGCGAAATTACCAAAACAGTAATTACACATTACGACCATGACCATTTAGGCTCATTATGCCGGCTTAAAGAAGAGAATAAAAATATTACAGTTATTTCATCCGGAATTGAAGCTCCTTTTATTCAAGGTTTTAAAAAATCATTGCGGCTTATTCAGGCTGAAGAATACATCAAGATCCTAACGGGAAAAGAACTGGAATTTGGGATTAAATTCGCAAATTACTTAGCAACCATAGAACCCTGCAAGGTAGACTTGACAGTAACTGACGGTGATTATATTATTCCCGGATTAAGAGTGATTCATACCCCGGGACATACACCGGGACACATTTCATTGTTCTGTGAAGAAAGCAGTACATTAATTGCGGGGGATGCTATCGCAGCCGAAAATAAACGGTTGATGGTTGCTAACCCCGAGTATACTCTCGACTTAAATACGTGTCTTAAGAGTATTGAAAAAATTATTGCTCTGGCGCCGGAGAAAATAATCTGCTACCACGGCGGTTTAATTGAGGATGATATTAAAAACCAGTTAGAAAATATTCTTTTAGAATACCGGTAAATAAAAAAGGGTAAATAGTACAATTGATCAAATTGCACCTTTTACCCTATCAATTTGAAATCTGATTCCTGCCATTTATTTTATCAGATGGAACTCAGTCTGTCTTTTGTCAATAAATTCGCATTTCAACCCGTCAAAAAACGCATCCTGTTCGAGTGAGATGGTTACTAATTCGTTTTTCCATTCGGGAACTGCTTTCTTCACATTCAGTTCAATTGAGTGGCAGTTATTCGGGTAGAGCAGATAATCCCCTCTCCCCGGAACGCCCCCCTGACTGTCCCACAAACCAATTAAAGGTCCGGCGCCGTGCCCGTGAAAGCCAAGTGGATGAGTGTAGATGCTGGGATTAAGTCCTTCGGCTTTTGCCTTTTCGAGGGAGCTTTTGAGAATCTGATTTCCGCTCAGTCCAGCTTTCATTTCTCCCATTAAAATATCCTGAAGCCTGTTCCCCTCCTTAAGCCCACTTTTCAATCCTTCGGGGGCATCGCTCTCACCATCCTTCAAGACGTAGGCAAGCTGCTGTGTATCTGTATTCAGTCCTATATAAACAAGTCCCATATCGCAGTGGAGCATATCCCCTTTCCGGATAATGGGAGAATCTTTAAATACCGATACTGACGGCCTTACAATATCTACTGAAGGGTGGAACCAGGCATCCATCCCATAGGATGAAATCTTTTCACGCATCCACCATTCAACATCATCTTTCGTTGTTTTACCGGGGGTAATTACTTTACTGCTGAATGCCTCGGCAATTATGGAATGTGCTATGGATACGATTTCCGGGTAGAGAGCCATCTCTTCAGGAATTCTCGTTTCCAGCCATCCTACGGCAATTTTTTCGGCGGATACAATCCTCCCTTTAAATTTTTCACTAAGGCTCATCATCAGCTTATCTTTCAAATACCAGCTGATTCCGTCGCCGAATGCAAATTCGCTTGAAAAGTTTACCCCTATTTTTCCCGGATTTCTTTCTTCAATAACCTTTGCAATCGCTTCCCATTGATCTTTAACATTTTCGGGCCAGGCACTCTTGTAAATATTGTCTCCTCCCCTCTTTGCGATAATCAGTTTTTCAAACTCCCCATTTCCTTTTCTGTAAAAAATCAGAACGCTTAGTCTCCTTGCAGAAAACGCGGGTTGGGGAATGAGTGTTAGATAAACCGGGTCTTCGTTGTATTCCCTGTTCAGGATAATCCACATATCTATCCCCTCTCTCTTCATAACAGCAGGCAATACTTTATCGAGCCTTAATTTCAGCCATTCATTTCTAAGTTCCGACTGCTCCTTTAAAGATTTAATTTTTAAAGGCTGTGCATTTGCGCATAAGCAAAGCAGGCAGGACATAATAAAAGTTAATAATATTTTTTTCCTCATCTCAATTTCCCTCTTTATACCGGAATTAAATTTAAATACATATTTCATTCTATACAATCATTTTAGCATTCAATGTCCCTTTAAAATTAAAGCAAAAAAATATTGTCTGTAATAGTCCTGCTTGCTATATTGAATTAATCCAAAAATAACATGAATAAATTTAGAGGCGTTTATGCCTTTCACAGCAGAACAGTTTCTTAATATTTTTAAGGCCTATAATACGGCCGTATTTCCTTTCCAGTTCCTAATTCTTGCAGGAGCATTGGCCTGTCTTCTTTTAATAATCGAAAGGAAAAGCTATTCTAACCTGGCAATATCATTGTATCTTTCATTCCTGTGGGGATGGATAGGCGTGGTTTATCATTTAATTTTTTTCACAAGAATTAATAATGCCGCTTATATTTTCGGAGCACTGAATATAGTCCAGTCTTTGATTTTCTTTTATTACGGTTTTATTAAAAATAAACTTCAATTCAGGAAGAAGAGGGATTTAAGAGGTATAACAGGAATTATAATAATTATTTATGCTCTTTTAATTTATCCTGCTCTGGGATATCTTGGCGGACACGGATACCCATATCAGCCTACATTCGGGCTTCCCTGCCCTACAACTATTTTTACATTCGGAATTCTGCTATTCACCGGACTGAAATTAAAATGGTACATTTACTCCATTCCGTTACTTTGGTCAGTAATTGGAGTGAATGCTGCATTCAATTTCGGGATTTATGAGGATATCGGTTTATTAGTTTCAGGAATTACAGCATCGGTATTGTTATTCACACTCAAGGATTAGGCCTTCGTATTTTGGATTTGTATACATATAAACCAATCTGTACTTTTTAATCAGGATTAGATATCCAATTAAAATCGGCATCTTTAAAAAAATATTTCCCAAAATAATCTTTTGAATCCGATTTTTTAATTAAAAAACAATATATTTGCTCCCGAATGAGGCCAATATTCAGATATTTTTGAGAGATAAAGAAGAACACAATATAGGTTACATAAATTTCCAATACCCGTTGCAGATTCTCATTTATCTGTTTAATTGATGCCTTCGGAGATGAACGGAACATTTAATAATTCATTATAAAAAGGAATTGCGTAAGGAGACAAGTAAACTGATGAAAGACGCAGCTCTCGTTCTAATCAAAATTAAGAAAGAAACAGATTTTATCCCCCTTTACAAGACAATTCATTCACTTCCTTTTGTTAAAGAATGCACTGCCACAAGAGGAGATATTGATATATTCGTTAAGATTCAAAAGACTGAAAATGAAAGCTGCGTTTCCCTCTTTGAAAAGAATATTAAGACTCTCGAAGGAATTAGTGAGGCTTCCATTTATAATCTGATTTCGGAAGAAAAAGTAAAAGAAGAAATTCCATCCCTCCTCCGCTCCTTTGTATTAACGGAAATTGAAAGCGGTAAATTAAATGATGCCGCTAAATCAATTAAAGAAGAGGAGTTCACTGAAAGCATAGATATAATTGACGGGAAATTTAACTTTCTCGCGGTTATAAGGGGAGATCAGTTTATACAAATTGATAAATTCATAATCAACCGGATTATGCACCTTGACGGCATAATCAAAATAAAGGAATATCCGGTTATCGATATTTACGGGAATTGATAATCCCGTTCACTTTAAACAAAAAGAATAAAAACCATTTTGAATAATGGAGATTTGATTTATGTCAGTCCCGCAAAACAGTAAAGAAGAAATCCTCCGCTTTAAGCTGGATCTTATAAATAAAAGGAGTCAGAAAGGAGCGCTTATTCCCCTCCTGCAGTCGGCACAGGATTCCTACGGATATATTCCGGAAAAAGTAATTCATTATATAAGCGAATTAACGGGAACGCCTGCGGCAGATATATACGGAGTAATAACATTCTATGCCCAATTCCGGCTTAAACCGCTCGGCAAGAATTTAATTAGAATCTGCGAAGGAACCGCCTGCCACGTAAACGGCGCTAAAAGCGTTCTTTCAATTCTTCAGGATGAGCTCGGAATTTCAGTTGACGAGACAACCGATGACGGATTGTTTACACTCCAGTCGGTCGCCTGCCTCGGCTGCTGTTCCCTTGCGCCTGTAATGGTAATTAATAACGATACACACGGAAATCTTACTGTGGATAAAGTGAAAAAAATAATAAAAAAATATAAAAACGATCAGAAATCCAGAGTGGCCGTATGAAAAGAATAAAAGTAGGATTGGGCACTTGCGGAATTTCTGCCGGCGGACAGCTGGTTTATGATAAATTGAAGGAAGAGATAGAAACAAGAAACCTCCCGGTTGAATTAACCGAAACAGGATGTATGGGAATGTGCTATGAGGAAGTTCTTGTTGAAGTTGAAGATGAAAACGCAAATCATCTCTATTCCAAAGTAACCGTAAGCCGTCTGGGGAAAATAATTGAAGACCATATTATCAACGGTAAACCGGTTGCCGAATGGATCGTAAAAAACGACGAAATAAATAAAGAGGAAGAGTTTCTAAAATACCAGAACAGAATAGTTCTTAGAAACTGCGGTGTTATAGATCCTACTTCAATTGAAGAATATATTGCTCACGACGGTTATAAAGCAATTGAAACTGTCCTGAAGGGATATTCTCCGATTGATGTTATAGACGCAATAATAAAATCGGGATTGCGCGGACGAGGCGGCGGCGGTTTTACTACCGGAATGAAATGGAAATTCGCTTATTCCGGAAAAGCAGAGAAGAAATATATTATCTGCAATGCTGACGAAGGGGACCCGGGCGCGTTTATGGATAGGAGCGTTCTTGAAGGAGATCCCCATTCCGTTCTGGAAGGAATGATGATTGCCGGATACGCTATCGGTTCAAATGAAGCTTACATCTACTGCCGTGCGGAATATCCCCTTGCAATCGAAAGACTTAAAACTGCTATTCACCAATGCGAAGAAAAAGGGCTTCTGGGTAAAAACATTCTGAATACCGGATTCGATTTTATAATTAAGATTAAGGAAGGCGCCGGCGCTTTTGTTTGCGGTGAAGAAACCGCTCTTATGGCATCTATTGAAGGTAAAAGAGGCGTACCAAGATTGAGACCTCCCTTCCCTGCCAATAAAGGACTCTGGGGCAAGCCGACCAATATCAATAATGTTGAAACCTATGCCAATGTCCCCTGGATTATAAATAACGGATGGGAAAAATACGCTGCATTAGGAACTGAAAAGAGCAAAGGGACAAAAGTATTCGCTCTTGCAGGCAAAATTAACCGTTCGGGACTTGCCGAAGTGCCGATGGGACTCACAATAAATGAGATAGTGTTTGAGCTTGGCGGCGGCATAAAGAACGGGAAAAAATTCAAAGCAGTACAGATGGGAGGCCCATCCGGCGGATGCATTCCGGCTAGTATGGGAGACCTGAAAATTGATTATGACGAAATTGTTAAGACCGGCGCAATTATGGGTTCGGGGGGAATGATTGTCCTTGACGAAACTACCTGTATGGTTGACCTTGCCCGTTACTTCCTAAATTTCACTCAGAATGAATCGTGCGGCAAATGTACTTTCTGCCGACTGGGCACAAAGAGAATGCTTGAGATTCTTGAAAGAATTACCGAAGGGAAAGGAGTAGAATCGGATATTGATCTGCTTATGGACCTTGCCGTTAAGATTAAAAACGGTAGCCTTTGCGGTGTAGGGCAGACAGCGCCGAATCCGGTTATTACAACACTTCAATATTTCAGAGAAGAATATGAAGCTCATAT